>NZ_CP015381.1:4136465-4455399 GCF_001854245.1 Desulfococcus multivorans
CGGTTTTCGGTGTTGCCGGCGTTGACCGCCGAAAACCGGGCCTCATAGGCGTCCCCGGCAATGACGCTGTCCGGGGCGTCAATCACCTGAACCTGAAAATGGGAGACGGAAAGCACCGTCACATAAACCACGGCGGCGTCGCCGACAGCCGGGCGCCGGGTCGAAGCGACCCGGTAAGCGATCTCGTACCGCCCCACCCGGGCGCTCTGGGGGACAAAGACACCGACCAGGCGGACTTCGGCGCCGCCCCGGTCCACGGAAAAGGGGAAGGAGGGGGTCACGAGCTTCCAGCCCTCGGGAAGCACGGCCTCGGACAGGAATTCCAGGGGTTCGTCGGCGGTATTGGCGACGGAAAAGGTGGTGGTCACGACGGCGCCGGGGGAGGTCTCGAAAAGGGTCTGACCGCCGGGTCGGACCTGGACGCCCCGCCCGGACCCCGACGCTGGGCCGGGGCTCAGCGCCAGGAGGAGAAACAGGATCACCGCCGCGACAAGACGCCCCGCCTGCCGGGGGTCCCCGTCATGCATCGCCGAACCCGGACCGGCAGGCATGGCATTCCAACGAAACATACAACCGCGGCGGAAGGTCAGTGACCCGCGCCCCCTCCCTCCGTCGGGCTCACGGCGCGCCGGCGTCCCTGAACCTGAAGGTGTGGGCGGCCCCGAAGAGAGTGTCGCCGCCGCAGTCCGCCACCACCAGGGCCTTGTACTCTCCCGGAGGCACCGCGCTCAGGTCCGCCCGGAACCGGACCGAGGTTCCCGGATAGATTCGGGACTTCCCCCCCTCGAACCTCCCCGCCGATGCGCCGGCCGCGGTATAGCATTCCACCCAGAGGGCGGGCTTCAGCCATTGCCGGCCCGTGTTTTCCACGTCGACCTCCAGGATGCGTCGGCCCTTGGCTTTATCGAAGCGGGTCCTGACGAATTTGAGCTCCCGCGTGCCGGTATCGCCGATCTGGGTGACCATCTGGGCGCCGTAGCGCATGACCTGGCTGATCCCGAAGGAAATCCTGTCCTTTTGCTGTTTCACCGCCTCGGGGGAGGCGGTTGAGACGGCCTCGACCATGAGCATGCTCCAGTAGGTCCCGGCCAGGGTGTCATCGGGGGGGACCGCCACGGCATAGTCCACCTGGGCCGTTCCTTTGGGCGGGATCACGAGCCGCCGGGGGGCGAAGGTGATCCAGCCGGAGTTGGAGCGGGGGGCCGTTCCCGGATCGCCGTAAAGATTCCGGCCGTCGGCGTAAAAGAGGTAGTCGGTCGGGTAGACCTTGACCTCCTGGGGGGCGTCCCCCGTGTTCTTGAGCTGGATGACGCCCGTGTAGCTCCCGCCCGGCACGGCCGTCTTCTCATAGGTAAGACCGCTGGTCACCGACACCCCGGCCACGGCTGCCGTCGCCGTCCACCAGCCGACCAGCAGCCCCGTCAGGATGATGCCCCACTTGAAATTCATACCCTCTCCTCCCTGGATGTTGCGGGGCCCGGAAGACTGTTTCCCGTCCGCCCCATTAAACCCGCCCCTGTTGCCGCCGGAGCCCTCACGGGACATCGACGACGGTGTAGTACACCATGGTTGAACAGGCGGACGGCGGTACAGCGATGGAGGCCCCCGTCATCTGAAGCTGGAGCCTGATCCCGTTCACGTCCCCGGTCCCCGAGAAAAACGGGGTGTTGACGTTGGTGATTTCCTGAAAAGACTCGCCCCCGTATACGCCGCCGGCGGTTTTCCTGGCCCAGAGGCGGAGACGCCCGTCCCAGGCGTCGTCGACCTTCCGGATCTCCACGCGCCAGACGTCGTCCGGCCCGGCGGTGCCCGAAATATCGAGGATGATCTGCCCGGAAGCCGAGGCATGGGTGCTTTTCAGGTCGCTTCCCGGCCCCAGCGCCAGATCGTTTTTGTCGATGGTCTCATACCAGGCCCCGGTCACGGCGATGGACGGGGCTGCCATGACCTGCCCGTGAAACAGCAGGATCAGCAGGCTTGCCCTCAGGATTCCGATAATGCTTTTCATTTTTGTTTTTCCCAACGGTCCGGAGCGTCCCGCGCCGGACCCGACTGAGGCCGACCCGCCGCTTTCTCAATCGGAAAGCGCGAAGGTGACCGTCCCGGCATCGGAAGGGCACACGCCCGCCGACGCCGTGGCTTTCAGCCGGTAGGTCACGGCGCAGGCGGCGTCCGCGACCCGGCCGATCCCCGTCACCACCGCCGAGCCGGCCGGGGTGAGGCCTGCGTATCCCAAGCCGGTGCCGCTGCCCGAGGGAGCCGACACGCGGACCTCGAGAACGGTATGCGCCGGCATGGGCGCATCGATGCCGGCAGTGATCCGCCGGTTGACGCCGTTGGTGGTGACGGCCAGAACGGACGAGCCGTCCACGGCGTCGAAGGGCTGCTGCCCGGCGATGGCGCCGGAGATGCCGAGGCTCGGCCGGCCGGTCACGGCGATCTCGTCGATCGGCTGGAAGTCGAAGACCACGGGGTGGCTGCCCACGTCACCCCCGATTGCGGCCCCGGCCCCGAAAAGACCGATGACCGCCGCCAGGCAACACCAAAATAGAAGCTTCATGGACTGTCCTTTTGTATTGTCGGTGACCAGAGTGAATATCCTGCCTGTTGCAGCGAACCCGGAGCGAAACGACAAAGCGATAGTCTCGAGTATCTATCTATTGAGGATCGCTCAGGATTTAGATTACGGATGTAGCAATAATACATTCAACTTCCATGACGGCGACCGGAAAGAGGTGCCGGGAGGATACGGTCCGCGCCCCTTCAGCGGTGAGTTTTAGTGCCGCTTAAGCGCCGCGGCGGATCAGCGGCCCGGACTGTTTGAGCGCAGCGAGTTTCCGGGCCGCCCGGAGCAAGCTTTAGCGGCACTTGAACGAAACCGCGTCGGGCGCGGGCCGTATCCTCCCGGCACCGGCCTGTGAAAGGCGAATGTTGAGCCATAAAAATGAAATGAGACGGACCCATTACGCGATCCGTCTCATTGGAATTTCTCAAGGTATCAATTTCAAACCTCACCATCAATAATGGTGAAAATGACCGACGGGCTGGTTGTGCTGGTCGCCGCATCGGCCTCAGCCGTAGCGGTCAGTTCGTAAGTGATCGAATTGGTGTCATCAGCCAACTTGCTGATTCCTGTTACTACGTTCTGAGATGTTGTCGAAAGTGCCACTTTTCCTTGGCTGCCTTGTCCTTCGCCGGGCGCCGCCAGGGTGACGGCAAGGGCGGTTCCGTCAGGCATACCTAACTCCAACGCGGCTGTAATTATCTTGTTGCTTTCGTTGGTGGTAATAGCGTAATTGGCGGTAGCCTCTACCGGAGTCGGTTGACTACCGGCATCGGGAATTGCGATTGTCAACGTCGGAGTTCCGGTAACGGCCAATTCATTGATGGTCGGTATTGTATAGGTTACCGTTTGGCTGTCATTCTCAGCCGCCATCGCCATCCCCCCAAACCCCAGAATGCACCCCGCCGTCATCAGAACCGCTGCAATTTTCTTCATCCTTTCCTCCTCGCTTTCTATTGTGTCTCTGCTTGAAATGATTGGCGGGTGCTGTCCGGCGTGATGCCGTCACCCGCGATTCCTACTGCCCAAGTCCTGGAGCAAAGGATATGCCAAATATTACCATTTTTTTATTTATGCCGTTATATCAAAGGCTTTAGTTTCTGTTTTCTTTTCCCCAATCCGGAACGAGGCCCTGCGCCGTGAAAATACCGGCGGAGTTGTTCAATATCCGACACTATAACAGGGCCCACAACAGGGAATTATGGATACAAACGATTGGATTTAAATCACAAAACATGCAGAAAGGCGGATGTTCAACATCGGGCACGGGGATGTCCCGATTCAATCAACGGTCAGTGCCGGGTGACGATGCTGACGGCGAAAGGGGGGTTGGATCCTGGAAGGGGACGGGGACTATTCGGGCTTCCGGATGCCGTATTTCTTCATCTTGCTGTAGAGGGTGCCCCGGGCGATGGCGAGGCGTTCGGCAGCCTGTTTGAGGTTCCAGCCGGTCTCCTCCAGCACCTTGGAGATCAGCGTGAATTCGGCCTCGGGCAGGGAGCTGGAGGAGAGGGTGAGGGAAAAGTCGCTCTTCAGAGCCGCCCGCCTTGCCACATCGGCGAGGTCGCTGGGGAAGATTTCAGGGCCCTTGCAGAAAATCACGGCACGCTCCATGATGTTCGCCAGTTCCCTGACGTTTCCCGGCCAGTCGTACCGGCAGAGCAGATGCATGGCCGGGCCGGAGATGCGGGGGATGTTCCTGCCGGCCTCGGCGCTGTATTTTTTCAGAAAATGATCGGCCAGAAGCGGAATGTCCGCCTTCCGCTCCCGGAGGGAGGGCATGGCGATCCTCGCCACGTTGATGCGGTAGAAGAGGTCCTCCCTGAAGCGGCCCAGAGCCACCTCCCGGCGCAGGTCCTTGTGGGTGGCGCAGATGAACCGGGCGTCCGCCGTAAGGGTCTGCATCCCGCCCACCCGCTGGAAGGTGCCGTTTTCGAGGATCCGAAGCAGGGAAATCTGGGTCTGGACCGGGATATCCCCGATTTCGTCCAGGAAGATGGTACCGCCGCGCGCCAGCTCGAAATGCCCCTTTTTCCGGTAAAGGGCCCCGGTAAACGCCCCTTTCTCATGGCCGAACAGCTCGCTGCCGATGAGGGTTTCCGTCAGGGCCGCGCAGTTGACCTTGACCATGGGGCCGGATCTTCTGGGGCTGTTGTAATGGACGGCATCCGCCGCCAGGTCCTTGCCGGTGCCCGTCTCCCCCGTGATCAGGACATTGGCGCTGGAGGCGGCCACATCCTTGATCCGCTGGAAGACCCGGAACATCCTGGGATCCCGGCCGATGAAATTCTCGAGCCGGTAGTGCTTCCGGCGCTCATGCCCTGAAAACCGGTTTTTGTCCAGGATCTCCTTGTGCCCGGCGACGTTCCGGATGAGGGATCTGACGGCCTGGAAGTCAAAGGGCTTCAGGATATAGTCGTAGGCCCCCGCCTTGATGGCGTTGACGGCATCCGACACGGCGCCGCTTCCCGTCACCATGACCACGAATGTTTCGGGAAATTCCTGCCGGATCCGCTCCAGCAGTTCGAACCCGTCCATCCCCGGCATGACGACATCGGATATCACCAGGTCCGCCGGGAAGGCCTTGAGGATTTTCAAGGCCTCCTCCCCGCCGGACGCGGTCCGGACCTGGAAAGGCTCCTTCCCGATGGCCTTGGAGAAAAGGTTCCGGATCACGGGGTCGTCATCCACAAACAATATTTTAATCTTTCCGTCCACTGGTCTTCCTGATTCTTCCGGGCCTCGACGGTATGAAAGAAAGGGGGGCAACGGCGGGAATCCGAAAACCGCCCGATTATGATCCCCGCCCCGCTCCGTCACGATTTTCCGGCCATCGATCCGCTTCGGCGCCCTTTTCACAGCTCGAGGCCATACCGCACCCCGAGCAGCCGCACCCGCAGGCGTCTTTCGGGGGTGCCGTCATCGTCCGCCATATGCGTCGGACCAGATAGGCCGTCGATATGCCCACCACCAGCAATACAATCCATTTATCCATAATGCCTCTTTGCGGTTGTTGCGTTAAACTCAGAATCCCACCGGGTAAACGCCCACTTGCCGGGAAAAAGACGAAAAAAGGAATCACTCGCCTCCGGATCTACCTCACCTATACAATAAGGCATGCCAATGGTTGAAACAATCACAGCCTTTGCGACGAATGCGCCCGTCAGGGCGATATGGGTTCGCCGGTCCGGCCCGACAAGCCGAAGAGCCTATCCGCCCCGGGACGAAAAAGGCACCGATAACCCATTCAATCCGTTGGGAAAGCGGCACGGCGGAAAAGGGTGTTGGTTTTTATCCGGTTCTGTATTATTCTTCCCCTCGTATTTTTCTCCAACCCCCGGAAAGGACGGCAATTGTGAACCTTTTCTTCAAAACCGCGACGTGGGCCGGATCGGGCCTCGTTCTCTTCCCCCTTGCCCTGATCATTGCCGGCATCCTGTGGTTGAGGGGCAGAGCAGCCGATGCCCTGCTCGTTTCAGGGGGACTTCTCGGCGCCTTTATCCTGGTTCACGGCTTCAAACGCCTCTTTGCCAGGCCGCGGCCCAACGTCCAGGATCTGTTGGTGTCCATGCCTTCCGACTTCTCCTTCCCCAGCGCCCACACCACCCAGGCCGCGGCCTTCGCCCTTGCATGCGCCATGGCGCTCTCCCGCCATGTTTCCACGACCGCCGGCCTGCTGATCTGGGGATGCCTGGGTCTGACGGTGCTCCTGGTGGGCATATCCCGGGTCTACCTCCAGGTGCATTACGTCTCGGACGTTGTCGCCGGCGCCGTCCTCGGCGCGGCATGGGTGCTGACCCTCCACCGGCTGCTGAAATGGGCGGACCCGCAATTCTGAAAAAATGCCGCGGAAAGAGAGGACGATTTGCGAAACAAGTTCCTGGGTACGGGCGAAACCGGTTTTCATCCCCTCCGGAAGATCAGGGTTGTCCTGTCCGGCCTGAAATATGCCGTCCGATACGATTTCAGCGTCACCTACAAGCTGATGCTGTCGGCCGTCGTCCTGTCCATCTTCTTTTTCTTCCGGAAGTGGATCGATTTCCTGCTCCTGGCGGCGGCCACGGCCATGATGCTGCAGGCGGAGCTCTTCAACAGCGCCATCGAGGCGGTGTGCGACTTCATCACCACCGAAAAGAGCCGCAGGGTCAAGGTCATCAAGGACATCTCGGCTGCCGCAGCCGGCATCTGCATCCTGCTGTGGGGGATCATTCTCGCCATCGAGACCTATCAGGTCCTGCGGCTGTTTTCGATTCTCCATTGACATTGAGGGAGGTCATACCGTGGAAAAGCGGATATCCGGCAAATTGCCGAACAAAGAGAAGCTTGCCGTGAATGACGACATGCTGCGAAAACATTTCACCGTCATCCGGATCATCTGGACGGCCATGCTCGCGTCGCTGGGGATCTATCTCGCGCTCTGTCTGCTGACGGGAAATACCGTTCGGCAGCCCGGCCCGGGCGAGGCCCCCCTCGACACCCTGCGGCGGATCCTCATCGCCGTCTCCGCCGCGGAGCTGGTTTTCATCGATCTGTTCCGGAGGCGTACCCTGAAGCCCAGGCCGGGGGTATCACCGGCAACGGCGATCCGGAAATACGCGGTGACCGTGCTGGTCTCATGGAGCGCCGCCGACAGCATCGGCATCTTCGGGATGGTCCTCTATTTCCTGGGCGACGACGCGGCGTACCTCTATTTCCTGATCGCCGTATCGGCCCTGGCGATGTTCCATTATCGGCCGAGATACGGAACCCTGAAGGGGTTGGCAACGGCGGCGGCGCCCCGTGAAGGGTGAGGCTGAGGGTTGAAACTGAAGGCTGAAGGACATAAATGCCGCATCCGTCAAATAAGCACCCCTATAGCCTTCAGCCTTCAGCCTATGGACAACAGACCGCCTTTCTACATGTAGGTGACGAACTCCGGCTCGATCAGCGTGGTGAGAATATCGCATCGGGCAATGATCCCCACCAATTTTCCATTATTCGTCACCGGCAGACGGATGACGTTTTTTTCCTTCATGATTTTCACGATGTCGGTCAAGGGCGTACTCACGTCCGCGGTGATCGGTTTCGGGCTCATGATATCGCCGGCGGTGATTTTCACCAGTTCCTTGCCCGCCAGAACGGCCTCCAGGATATCCAGCTCCGTAACGACCCCGATGACGCCGCCCTCTTCATCGGTAACGGGCATCCCGCTGTAAAACCCGTTCAGGAATTGAAAGGCGACGTCCCTTGCCGGCGCGTTTTTCCTGGCAGCCACAACGGGCCTGACCATCACATCCGATGCCTTCAGATTCTTCATCACCCACCTCCTTTTCTGGATTTCGTCGTTATCGATGCATCCGTACCCGCCGATTGTCGGCGTCTTTTATCATTCAATAGAAGAAAAAGGCGCTTTTGCAAATAGGGGCACCTACTCAATCATATGGGAATAATGCCTATATCGCATGAGGCGTTATACCTACCGGCCCGAACAAATCAGATTTCAACTTTCATGATAATGAAATGACCGGCACCGTCCTATCAAAATCGAAAGCAGTCGACAGTCGAGTCGGATGAACCAGACGGATCAAAGGATGGGAGCGATCGGCGATGCGGACGCGGCATTACCGATCGCATGCAAGGGGCAAAGCTAATGCGCGATGCAGATCTTGCCGAAATGCCTCCCGCTCGACAGACGGTCAAGGGCGGCGTGCAGCTCCTCGAAGGCGAAGACCTGATCGATCACCGGGTGAAGCTGGTGCCGGGCAATCGCCGCGGCCATGGCGACAAAATCATCCCTGCTGCCGACAGTGATGCCCTGGAGCCGCACATGCCGGGTCACGATCGGCCCCAGGGGGACGTCCATGATGCCGCCCGAGAGCACGCCGATCATGCTGATGGTGCCCCCGGCCCGGACGGCGCGCAGCGACTGGGGCAGCGTCGCCTGGCCGCCGACCTCCACGATGTGGTCGACACCGTCCTTGCCTGCGATGTCGCGTGCGCGTTTACCCCACTCCGGCACCTTGCGATAGTTGATGGTCTCGTCGGCACCCATTGCGCGGACCCGCGCCAGTTTTTCATCGCTGGAGGAGGTCACGATCACGAAAGCCCCCAGCAGCTTCGCGAACTGGAGGGCGAAGAGCGACACCCCGCCCGTGCCCTGAACCAATACCGTGTCGCCCGGTTTGACGCGGCCTTCCGTGACCAGGGCCCGCCAGGCCGTCACCGCAGCGGAGGGAAGGGAAGCCGCCGCCATGTCGTCCAGATGTTCGGGTGCAAGCGCCACGCCCTCCTCGGGAAGCACCATCAATTCGGCCATGGTGCCGTCCAGCTCACACCCCAGGCTCAGGGAGAGCCTTTTTTTGTTCGGCTCCCCGCTGATCCAGCTCTGAAAGAACAGCGGGCAGACCCGATCCCCGATGCTGAGGTTGCTCACGCCCTCTCCCACCGACTCCACGATGCCGAGGCCGTCGCTCAGCATGATCAGCGGCAAGGCCTTCATTCTCGAGCCGTAGCCGCGCAGGGGAACCAGCAGATCGCGGTAGTTGAGGGCCGAAGCCTTCATCCTGAGCCGCACCTGTCCGGATCGGGGCTCCGGCTCCGGCCGCGTGTTGATGCGCACGTTTTCCATGGACCAGGCATCTTCAACCTGAAAGACGCGCATGCGTCACCTCCTCGTGTCTGAAAGAACCGTCAGCGATATCTAAACTTCAGCGGCACTTGAACGAAACCGCGTGGGCGCGGGCCGTATCCTACCAGCACCGGCCTATGAAAATCGAAAGTTGAGTTGTTGAATTGAAGCCGGCTGAACATCAACCTTTCCCCTGGGGCGGCTTTGCCGCAAACAGGGTCAGCTTGAGTTCGGCATCATCGATCAGCCTGTACACCGGTCTTACACCCGAGAGCTTTTCGCTTTCGGTAATGATGATCGGAACACCTTCGCCGCGCTTATCCATGATAAAGCTCCGTTGACTCCCGACGGCGTTCACGTTCATCGGACATCGCGCCAGCAGGGAGGTCAGCAGTTCGTTACGCGAGGATTGGCGCTCCGAGAGGCTGTCGATCGTCATGGTGTTCGGAATGGTTCCCGGTGAAAATATCTCCAATCGGTCGGCAAAAAGATGAAGGCGTATCTTCGACCCGTAAATCGCGTAATCACGGTGGGCCACCGCATTCACCACGGCCTCGAAAACCGCGTTCATGGAGAACTGCGGCGTCTCGATCCGGTTGGGCGCCTTGACGGCATAAACACGCATATTCCGTTCGACGAAATTGCAGGCATCCCTTATCTGAACATCGAGGGGCCCTGTGATATCCTTGGCATCCAGTTGATAGGCGGCATTTCGTTCTGAACCGCGATAGCAGACCGCTTGAATAAAGGCGCTGGACATGAACGCTTCGGGTGCGTCGCACGCCATTAGGATACCGCCGACAGTGGGGCGAAGAACACCGGTCTCATCCAAGGCAACCAGCTTCATTTTTTCTAAAAACACGTCATCATCCCGGGGCGAGACAACCGTCCTGAAGCGTCGCCACAACCTGGGGTTCAAATCTTCAAGACCGGCATGGGGAACCGTTTGTTCATCAAACCGGACAAGCCTTGTCTGGCTCCGCTGCTGGAACAACCGCGCCAATACATCCGGCCGCATCTGCCGTTTCGAACTCCCGATGCGGCGAAAATATCCGCCCGGACTCTGGTGGACAAACAGACTTCTCGGCACATCGATTCGCAGAATAAGCTTCTCGCCTCTCTCCGGATCGGAGACGACGAGCTTGCGGATCAGGCAGTCCAGGGGCGGTTCTATCAGATCATTACAGATTTCACGCAGCCAACTCTCAACGATATCCAGTTTGTCTGATGGGATACCCTGGATTTTTCGGGTCTTGTCATCAACGCCCAGTACGATGATGCCGGTATGCGTATTCGCCATTGCCGCAAGTTCATCGGCCATACCGTCACGATGCGGACCTTTGATCTTGTTGCCGGCGAACTCAACGGTTTTGAGCTCGAGAACGGAATCTTCGCCCAAGGAGATTTGCTTGAGGAGTTCTGTAAGGCTTTCGTACATCAGTGACCTCCAATTTACTCAACCGGTAAACGATCACTTCTCTTACCGGAATTTCACGGCTGTCGAAATCAATCCCGTTCGATCCGGCAGCCAGACGGCTGGAGGCATTTTGCCCTTCCAGTTTGTTTCCAGCGCTTGGCGCAAGATTTTCAAAAAGACTTCATATTCAGGCAATTCAGTCAGTTGTGTTTTTGATTAGCACATGGCTGACAAAAAGCAACACCTAAAAATTACCTGAAGGCTATTTCATGCCTGACAAAAAACCAGTTTCCAGCTATTTTGGGTTCATCGTCAAACCGCCTCGAAACAAGCAGAAGAGACGACAAGGACAACCGCCGATTATTTTGCCCGGTTTATCAAGCGCGGCTGCATGCCGAGCCGCCGCAGAATTCAGGCGCATAACGGTCGAGGGGCGTTACGAAGGGTCGTCAGACCTGAGGATGCTGATGTCCAACGCACAAAACAGGGTGAGCAAATGCCCACCCTGTTGAGAAATACGACACTGCGATCTATTTTGTTTTCGTTGCTTTTCCGATTCTTACGGGCACCCAATGACCGGGAGCACACTCACCCTCCCCCAGCCCGACGACCGTTACAGCCTCGGCATCAAGCGAATCGACTGCCAGCCTCACGCTTTTCTGGAAATCATCAACTGGTTGTCGGACAGGCTGCGCTCTTGTGATGATGCCGGTTTGAGGCACCGGTACATCGAAGAAGTGATAAGATATGCCCTGTTCCATTTCTTCAGCGAGGAAAACCTGATGCTGGAGATCGACTACCCGGATCGAGAACAGCATCGCCAACTGCACCAGAAACTGGTGAACGAACTGAACCACATCGTCTCGCGGATGGATATGGGCGAGATCGATTACGACGCCCTGATCGATTTCCTGGGGAATTGGTTTTTCAAGCACACCCTCGAGGAGGACACCCGGATTGCACAATTGATGAAAACGCTATAAAATTGGTGATGTCGCCGCGACACCGACCGCGATCTCTGTTTCTTTTCTGAAAAAATCGTGTTATTTTTTGAATTTTAATTTTCGACTTTCATGATGGTGCGCGAATAGAGGTGTCGGGAGGATACGGCCTGCGCCCCTTCAGCGGTGAGTTTTAGTGCCGCTTAAGCGCCGAGGAGGATCAGCGGCCCGGACTGTTTGAGCGCAAGCGAGTTTCCGGGCCGCCCGGAGCAAGCTTTAGCGGCACTTGAACGAAACCGCGCGGGGCGCGGGCCGTATCCTCCCGGCACCGGCCTATGAAAGCCGAAAGCCGAAAGTCGAGTTAAATTATATGCCAATTCCCGCGATCAGAAATCATCAATAGAGGAGCTTCGGATATGAAACGCGTTTCGCTGGTTCGGATCATGTTAGTGTTGACGGCGATGGCTACCATGACCTTCACCGGCTGCGGCTACAATACCATGCAGCAGCAGGAAGAAAAGGTTTTCAAGGCATGGGGAGACGTGGAGGCGACCCTTCAACGGCGTGCGGATCTGATCCCCAACCTGGTGGAGACGGTCAAGGGCTATGCCGCCCACGAACGCGAAACCCTTGAGGGGGTTATCAATGCCCGCTCCAAGGCCACTTCCGTCAAGTTGTCCACCGACGAACTGAGCGATCCTGCCGCGGTAGAGCGCTTCCAGCAGTCCCAGGGAGCGCTGTCTTCGGCGCTTTCCCGCCTGATGGTGGTGGTCGAGAGATACCCGGATCTCAAAGCCAATGAAACCTTCAAGGACCTCCAGAATCAGCTTGAAGGAACGGAAAACCGGATCAACGTGGCCCGACAGCGGTACAACGCGGCCGTCGAGACGTTCAACAGCTCGATCCGAAGCTTCCCCAACAGCCTCACCAACAGCATTCTGCTGCATCTGAAGCGGAAAGAATATATCAAGGCCGATGAAGCGGCCAGGACCGCTCCCAAAGTGAAGTTCTAGGACGGCGGGTCATGCGCTCAGGATCGACGATAACCCGCGGCATATGCATGGCGCTCGCAGCCTTGTCGGCACTCATGGTGCTGACGGTCCAGGCGGCCCTTGCCCTGGATGTGCCCCCCCTCCGGGGGCGTATCAACGATTACGCCGGAATGCTTTCGCAGGACACCGTGCATCGGCTCGATATGCTGCTGAAAGACCTGGAACAAACGGAATCGACACAGATCGTCGTGCTTACCGTGCCGTCCCTCGAAGGGGAAATACTGGAAGAATTTTCAATGCGAGTCGCGGAGCAGTGGCGCATCGGACAGGAGGGACGCGACAACGGCGCCGTCCTGCTCATCGCCAGGGCCGAGCGCAAGGTCCGGATCGAAGTGGGCTACGGGTTGGAAGGCCGCCTGACCGATCTTCAGGCCGGCCGCATCATCCGCCGCGTCATCGTGCCGGAATTCCAGGCCGGTCGCTTCGATGAAGGGGTGGCCAACGGTGTTCAGGCCATGATCGATACGGTGCGAGGGGAGTTTACGGCGGAAGCCGGGAAGACCGACCGCGGCATCGGCGTTGACGATATCCTCCCGTTTCTGTTCATGTTCGTTGTCATTGTCCTTCTGCTGGGCGGTGTGAGTCGACGCCTCGGCACGACGGCCGGCGGTATCCTGGCGCCTTTCCTTGGCCATACGGCATTTTCGCCCGGACCGGTGGTGTTGATCGTCCTGGCCGGCATCGGTTTGATTGCGGGATTCCTCCTGTCGGTATTTGCCGGCATTGCCGGCCGCAGCGGCCCGCGCAAACCCGGAGGACGGCCCAGGACAAGATACAGGGGCTTTCCACTCGGCGGCGGAATCTCCATCGGCGGCGGCAAGTTCGGCGGTGGTGGCGGTTTCTCGGGCGGCGGCGGCGGCTTCGGGGGCGGCGGGGCTTCAGGCGGCTGGTAGGTCGGATGCGGATGGAGATTTCATGAAAGATGTAATGGAACGATTCATTGCCGAGGTGGACCGGGATCGGATTAAAGCGTGTGTCCGCGAGGCAGAGCGGCGAACCCGGGGCGAAATCGTCGTGATGCTGGTTCCCGCGAGCCATGATTATCCCATGGCCGCCATGCTCGGCGCGGCCGCCGTTTCATTCCCCGCGGCGGTCGCGTTGACGCCGGTGCTGGGGAGAATGTTCTGGGCCGGTCCTTCGAACATGTGGATCTTCCTGGGGATCCTGATTTCCCTGTTTCTGGGATGTCATGCCGTCATCCGGCGCGTTCATACCCTGAAGCGGCTTTTCATCCGCGAAGAAGAAATGGCGGCAGAAGTCCGGGAAGGCGCCCAAATCCAATTTTTCCGCAAAGGCCTTTACCGGACGCGCGAAGAGACGGGCGTTCTCATCTATATCTCCGTTCTGGAGCGCCAGGTCTGGATCCTTGCCGACCGGGGCATCCACGCCGCCGTTGACGAGACCCGGTGGAAAGAGATCGCCGCCGCGACGGCCCGCGCGATCCGGGATGGGCAGCCGGCGGAGGGCATCTGCCGGGCCGTCGAGGAGGTGGGCCGGATTCTATCGGAAAAGTTTCCCGCCGGCCCGGATGACCGGAACGAACTGGTGGATGTGGTGGTGGAAAACGACATGCGGCGTTCATGACAGAGACCGGTTGGAGAGTGGAAAGCGAAGGGGGGGTATGTGATTATGTATGTGGTTAGGGGGTCCAAGCGTACCCCTTCAGTCTTCAGCCTTCAATCCTCAGTCTTCAATCATTGATCGCTGCTTGGGTTTGCCCGGAAAAATTATCCCTGTTAACGCAAGCGCGCGGTTGCATGAATGCGGGAATTTCAGGCCGGCACCGCCTTTTTTTCAGTGCCGTGATCAGATCGGCGCGGGTTCGAATAGGAACGAAAAAACGGGTGGCGACGGTTCCCACTTCGTCGATCGTGTGCGCATCGCTGCCGCCGCACGCCATCAGATCATAAGATCGACGCCAGCGCTCGGACGCCAGATTTTCCGCTAAGGTATTGCGGCCATTGAAGCTTTCGATCGCACCGCAAAGTCCTTCCTGGATGATCTTTTCATTGACGGGTCTTTTTCTCCGAAACGGATGGGCCGCTACCGCAACGCCCCCATTTCGTTCGACGGTCTGCAGCAGTTGATGTGCCGGAAGATCGCGCGCAAGCCCCTCGAAGGGGCCGAATACTAAAAAATCGCCCTGAGAGGTGCTGTATTCCATGCCGAATATCACGCATATGCCGTTTTCCTGAATGCCTTCGGAAAGCGTATGCCGGATATCCATGGTGTCGTGGTCGGTGATGCAAATCCCGTCCAGGCCCCGTTCTTTGGCTCGCAGGACCGCTTCATCGGCGGTCATCCCACTGCATGGGGATAGCGATGTATGTACATGCATATCGAAAATCATGGGGCTTATTGTGGCGGTTTTGCACGGTCATTACAAATTTTTTATTTTTATGGCCCATGCCTCATCTATTGATAATTTCGATAGGTTGATGGAAATCATGTTGCCCTTTTCTGCAGGAATAGAATTGACAGAGATTGAAACGTCGGCGTATAGAAATAGTAAATGCATTCATGATTTGCCAAATTGGGCGATAGCTTCCTGGGGATTGGACTTTTATCCTCGGAATATCCGCCGCATGCTTTCAGGAAAATTTTTCTCTACTTTAATCTTTAATAAATTCTGATAGTTTTACATTTTACGGACGATGGTGATGTGTCTTTGACATGCGATTGACGTGAATGCGGGGAGATTGACCGGCCATGGCCAACAAGTGTATCATGATTCTTCTCGACGGGGCTGGTGACCGGTCCTACCCGGAATTGAACCATTTTACACCCCTGCAGGCCGCCCGAACCCCGGCGTTGGACCAGATTGCAGAAAACGGCGCCAACGGACTTTACCATGCGGCGCTGTTGGGCCAGGCGCTTCCCAGCGAGAACGCACATTTCGCTATTTTCGGCTACGACATGGACGTTTTCCCAGGGCGGGGCGCCCTTGAGGCACTTGGCGCAGGCATTTCGCTGGATGCCGGTGAAGTCGCCCTTCTGGCACATTTCGTATCGGTCAGGCGATCCCCCGACGCGACGCTTATTCTGATCGAAGGCAAACCTCAGGCCTCGGATGATGAAATCCAATCGTTCATCCGGGCTGTCGAGGATTATTCTACTGACGGCATACGGTTTCGTCTTCACCATACCCATGGATTTCGCGGCGTCCTCACCCTTAGCGGGGATGTCACGCCCTTCGTGACCGACTCCGATCCCATTACGGCAGGTTGCGCATTGACTGCAGTGTTGCCCTGGCGGACGTTCGCCGATGATCCCCAATCCCGGAATACATCGAAGGCCATTGGATCGTACCTGGAATGGGTGCATCACACATTGACCCGGCATCCAGTGAACAGGAAGCGACGAAAAGCGGGCCGGCCGCTATTGAACGGTCTGGTGACTCAGAGGGCCGGCCGCCTCAAAAAAGCCACTCCTTTTGCAGAATTAAACGGCATGCGCGGCCTGAGCATCGCCAGTGGTATCGTATATCACGGTCTCTGCACTTATCTGGGTATGGATGTGCGGCATGTCGCAGACACCACCGACCCTGGAAACGATCTATGTCAACGCATCCAGACCGCGTTGGCCTCTTTGGCCGATTACGACTTCATCCACGTCCACACAAAAATGCCGGATGAAGCGGCCCACAGTAAAGATCCACTGTATAAAACACGCGTGCTCGAGGCGTTGGATCAGGGTATCGGCGCCGTTTTGCCGGAACTGATCGGCGAACCGGAACTGCTCATCGTAGTTACCGCTGATCATTCGACACCCAGCGCCGGACCGTTGATCCACTCGGGTGAAGCCGTGCCGTTGGTTTTCTGCGGGCCCGGTGTTCGCCGCGACCGGATCCGGCAGTATGATGAGGTCAGTGCTGCCGGAGGTGCTTTGGGGTTGGTGCGCGGCAAAGAGCTTATGTACCTCATCATCAACCATTTAGATCGAGCCAAACTTCAAGGCCTCATGGATACGCCGGTGGACCAGGCTTACTGGCCTGGGCGAACAGAACCATTGATCCTGAAAGTACCGGCCGGCGAGAACGGGCCGTAAACGATCGTTCCCTCTTGGATGTATTGAGATGAAAGATCCCCAACAGTTGTATGAAATCGGTTTCATTCATGGCCGGTTCCAGGTCCTGCACAATGACCATCTCAAGTATCTACTGGCCGGGAAAGCCCTTTGCCGGCGGCTGGTCGTCGGGATCACCAATCCGGACCCGCAGTTAACCAAAACCGAAACGGCGGATCCAAAGCGAAGCAGCGCATTGGCGAACCCACTGACCTACTATGAACGCCACTTGATGGTCGAGGCAGTGCTGCTCGATGCCGGCCTGAAAGCCCACGACTTCATGATTGTGCCTTTCCCCATTAATTTTCCTGAGCGCTATCGATACTATGTACCCATGGATGCCGTCTTTTTTTTGACCATTTACGACGAGTGGGGAAAACGCAAGCAGCAGTATTTCAAATCACTGGACCTGATCACGCACGTGCTGTGGGAAGTCTCGCCGGATAAAAAGGGGATTAGCGGCAGGGACATAAGGGAGCGCATCGCGACCCATCAGGCATGGGAGCACCTGGTTCCCGCTTGTGTCCCTGTGTTGATCGAGCGATGGAACATTCGGGACCGTCTTAAGAAATTGCAAAAATGACGGAATCTTAAACGAACAAACCCTTGATAGGGACGGAATCAACATGATTTGGCAGACAAATTCACCATTGCACGGTGTAGGGGCGAACCTGTGTGTTCGCCCATTTCTGCGAAACGGCTTCCGGTCAGGGGCGTGCTGATGCTGAAATGTCTCCGGGAATCGGAGGCGGCGGCCGGCGGCAGATGGGCGCCGAGCTTCTCCGTCGGACCTCACCCGCGGCTTCGATACAACGCCATGAGCACTTTTTCGGGTGTGAACGGCGCGGCAAATACGGGCTCCCAATCCGGACGAAAGGCGCAAACAGCCTTTGCCAGGGCGAAATAGACCGCAATGGCATACATCAACGGCGGCTCCCCGACGGCTTTGGACCGGAATAAACCGTCCGGGTGATCTTCCCCCAGAAATGCCGTTTCAATTTCAGGGGCGGCGTGGATGTCCGGAATTTTGTAAGTCGACAGATCGGCGGTTTCCACCATTCCGTTGTCCCGGTAAATCATCTCCTCGCTGGTCAGCCAGCCCAGGCCCTGCAGGACCGCCCCTTCAATCTGGCCCGTATCCACCAGAACATCCAGACTCTTTCCGCCGTCATGAACAATCCGAACCCTGTCCACACGATACCGCCCCCGCAGGCAGTCCAGCGTGACCTCGACAGCCGCACAGCCATAGACATGGTAGGCGAAAGGCCTGCCGGTTTCGGTGCTGCAATCAAAATAGAGGTTCGGGGTGGCATAGAAGGCATGCGCCGATAACGGAACCCGGGCCATATACGCTTTGCCGATCAACTGCGTCCACGTCAAATTCGTCGGGATATTGTTGAGATACACCACTTCCTCCTGAATGCGGACAGTATCCGTTTCGGCCGCCGCCAGGGTTTCGGCGACAATTTTTTTCAGATTCCCCAGAAGCTCCCGGCAGGCAATCCACACCGCCTGGCCGTTCATGTCCGCACCGGTGCTGGCGGCGGTGGGCGACATATTCGCAATCCGCGTGGTATTGGTGCTTTCAATTTTGATACGGTTTTCGGAAATCGACAGCACGCGGGCAGCGACCGCTGTGAGTTTATCCGTAACGCCCTGCCCCATTTCCACTGCCCCGCAACTGATACTGACGCTGCCGTCCGTATAGATATGCACCAGGGCCCCGGCCTGGTTTAAAAAAATGGATGTAAAAGAAATGCCGAAACACAGCGGCATGAAAGCGACGGCTTTTTTTTCGAACCGATGCGTGCGGTTAAAGTCCTCTATCGCTTCCCGCCGGCCGGGGACAGCTTTCTGCAGCCGGTGCCAGGTTGCTTTGCCTCTGGCGTTTTCCGCTTTCATGCCGTACGGAAAAGAATCGCCTTCGGAAAGCAGGTTCTGCTGTTGAATCACGGCGGGATCCACACCCATCTTCCGTGCTGCGGCAAAAATCGCGGATTCCAGCACAAACATGGCTTGCGGCGCTCCAAAACCCCGAAACGCCGTATTCGGCCGCAAATTCGTCCGGCAGCTGACGGCGGTGGCTTTGAGGTTCGGAATAAAATAACCGCCATTGGCATGAAACAAGGTCCGCTCTAAAACCGCCAGGGATAAGTCGGTGATTGCCCCTGCATTTTGATAAAATTTGACCTGGTAAGCCAGGATCCTGCCCTGCCGGGTGAGACCGATTTTGAAATCCGCACTGTAGGGATGGCGCTTGCCGGTGAACGCCATATCTTCCGAGCGCGTCAAGGCCAATTTGACGGGTCGCCCGGTCTGATCCGCCGCCAATGCCGCGAGGGCCGCCCAGGTCGTGGCCTGTTCTTCCTTCCCCCCGAATGCACCGCCCAACCGCAGCACATCGACCTCAACGAGATGCATGGGTTTGGCGAGAATCCTGGCAATTATTTTCTGTGTGAGAGCAGGTGATTGTGTTGCCGACAAAATCTTCAGGCCGCCATCTTCCAGGGGATAGGCCAACGCGGTCTGGGGCTCCAGGTAGACATGCTCCTGCGCACCGGTTTCGCTGACGCCTTCCACAATCACGGCACATTCCGCCCAGGCACGATCCACATCCCCCAGCACAAACGTTCTGGGCGGAGCGAAATGCAGTCCCAAGGCGTCTGCCCTCCGTGCATCGAAGACCGCTTCCAGGGGTTGATATGCCACCCGGCACAACGCCGCCGCTTCCCTCGCCAACGCAGCGCTCTTTGCCGCGATCACCGCAATGGGTTGGCCGCAATACAGCACCTCGCGATTCGCCAGCAGTTCTTCTTCAAAGGCGGCATTGCCGATGTGATTGGCGCCGGCGATATCGGCCGCCGTAAGCACCGCAAGCACGCCTTCCAACGCCCTTGCCGCTTCGACATCGATCTGCTGAATCACGCCGTGGGCAAGTCCCGAGACCAATGGAAAGGCATGGAGGGTGTCGGGCGGCAATACGATATCGTCAACAAACCTCGACTCACCGCACAGATGCAACGCCACATCGCGGTTTTTCATAACAGATCCTCCGCTCTCACGAAATCCGGCAATAATTTTACGAAATGTGCGATGATGAGTTGCCGCAACAACAAACGTTTATACTCGCTGCTCCCACGCAGGTCCGAAATCGGGGTGATCTCCGTTTGGGCGATGTCCAGTGCCTGCCGAATCCCGGCACTGCTGATGGGTCGCCCCGACAGGTATGCGCAGGTCTTCTCCAGATACAACGGTACCGGAGCCACGCCTCCTGCGGACAAATGGACCGTCTGGAGAATGTCTTGCCGCAATTCCATAAACAGCGCGGAATTGACGCCGGCGATATCGGCATACCGGCGTTTGCCGACCTTCTCAAAACTGAACGACAACGGCGGCTGAGGGCAGACGAACCGGAGTTCATCGATCCGTTCTCCGATCTGCAGATCCACCTGTTTATAATCCTTGAAAAAATTCTTCAACGCTACCGAACGGCGCTCGCCGGTTCGGGAAATCAGGAGCAGCTGCGCGTCAAGGGCCAGGAAAAAGACCGCCATATCGGCGATCGGCGAGGCATTCGCCAGATTCCCTCCAATGGTGGCGCGTTCGCGGATCGGGGGGGTACAGATCATTTGCATGTCGCTGCTGAACTGCGGGAACAGTTCATTCATCACCAGTGCGTTTTTCAGGGTTTCCAGAGTGGTGCCGGCCTTGATCCGGCACCCCTGCGGCGTGAGACGGATCTCCTGGGGGGTGTCCGGAAAAACCCACTCCCTATCTGCGAACCGCTGAGGCGGATGGACAAACAGATCGGTACCCCCGGCCACCATCAATGCGTCCGGACCGGGTTTCGTTTCCGGCGGGGCGGGAATGGCCGCCAGTCTTTCAGGGATCGTTTCGAAATACGGCGGCAGAATCTGCCTATCGATCAAATCCGGCAGACGCTTTTCCATGTCCGCCACTGTATACTGCCGAACCAGTTGCCGCAAAGCCCGTTTGATCCCCATATAGCCGGTGCATCGACACAGATTTCCGCTGACGGCGCTGCATGAATCGTCCACGTTCAGGGTTTTTGCATTCAAAAAATAAGCGGTGACGGCGACCACGAAACCGGGGGTGCAGAATCCGCACTGCACACCGCCATTGTCCGCCAGGGCCTGTTGAATCGGGGTCAATGTGCCGGCGTTCAAGCCTTCAATGGTGACGACGTGACAGCCGTGCACCGCCGCCATGGGCAACAAACAGCTGTTGACGGCGCGATAGGTCAATCCCCCTTCTTGAAAACGACCCAATAGCACGGAACACGCGCCGCAATCCCCCTCCCGGCAGGCCTGCTTGGTACCGGTCAATTTCTCCCGGGTTCGGATATGATCCAGCAGCACCGTATCCGTGGGAATTTCCGTCGTAACCAGCCTGCGATTCAAAATGAAGGTAACAGAAACGGTATTCATGACATCACCAAAAGGGGGCGGCGAGCTACGGGAGGCATGGGGCAAAAGATTTTCAGCATGTCCTGTACAGAGTTCATCGGGCTGCCCCTTCCCGAAACGCCGACGCGATCTGCTGCAATGCCTCCGGCAGCGAGCCGGCCTCCGGCACCTCGGGCAGGCTGAACCACCGGATATCTTCGATAGCGCGATCCTGCAGCTCGGCCTTCAACGCTTCGGTATAGACCCCCTCAGTGGCCCCGAAGCGTTGAAGCGGGTTCGCATGCCAGACCATGCCGCCCCAAATCTGTTCGGAATCCGCTTCGACCGCGGCGCACTTGAGGCCGCAGGTCGGGCTGCCGTCCCTCAGGACGATGCCGAGCACCTGATGATCGTTGTCGCGATAGGTTTGAATCTGGTCGCAGATCTGTTCGGCGATCCGGCGACAATGCCTGCGAAACATGGGAGTGGCGTACATTTTCTTGACCTGGCCCCAGCGCATCGAGCCCAGGTAGGTCACCTCCGGGCAAGGCATCTGGTACATCGCCACATCGTTGGCGAGCGCCAGATCCACCATTTCGCGAATCACGGCCGGCTGGCTTGCAAGGCCCCGCACACAGGCGTTCTGGTTGAGGATGCAATGCGACAGGAACACCAGTTTTCCCGACCTGGCGTCCTGGACACTGGTTTTGATCTGCCCGATCTTTCCGGTCATGTTTTCCTCCAATGCGTGAAGTCTGTTTTTCGATGATGATCAGTAGGTGCTCGAAGGCATGTAGGCACCGACGGGCCAATTATAAAGACCACTGGTCATGAGGTTCGCCTGGAAGACGACGCGAAGCCCCTTATTCAGGCACCAGCGAAGGAGGTCTCCGTTGCGCGACGGCAACAGAAAACCCACGCCGGTAAATTCGGTCGCAGTGCCAATCAATGCCTTCAAATCGTCATTGGTCTCGGCGACAGCGTGGCTGTACCAGCCGATTCCGGTGGCGTAGCCGGTGATCCTGCCCAGGCGTTCAACCACGTTCGCCCCTCCCTCACGGATCGCGTCAACCAGTTCGCCGCCTCGATCATGGCCATGGACACGGAAGCACAGTCGGTTGCAGGCGGATACATCCGCTTCTCGTGCGGGGCGAACACCGTAGCCCGGGATCTTTAGGGCAAGGGACTGCCCTTGCATCACGGAGAGCGTCTCCCGGATGGTCCCACCGAATTTGGTGTAAAGCGCAAGCGCGCGATAGTGCCAGGCGTTCACCACACCCCGCATGCCTGGAAAATGCCGTTGAGCCGCCCGGCCCACCATCGCCTCACAGAGCTGACGCCCGATCGCAGCATTCATAAAGGCAGGATCGACTGATAGCGGACCGCCTCCCGCAATCACCGAACGCTCATCCAGGAAGGTGCTGCCGACTATCCTTCCATCCAGTTCCGCCACGATCGAAGAGAAACCCGGGTGCGAGAGCCGTACCATTATCACCGATGTGGCCGCTTCTATCGAAGGTTTTGTAGAAGGAAAGTTATGTTGATCGGCGATGGATTTGAACGCCTCGTAAGCAATTCTTCCACACGCTTCAGCATCTTCAATGGTGCCGGGGCGCAGTATCAGGTTCATGATTCTTTTCCTTTCCGTAAAGCAGAATCCCGGCCGGCAAATGATTGCATATCTGGCGTCAGCCCCGAAAATTGGAAGCTGACCATGCATTTTTTCCCCACTGAAGCCGCTATAGCTTTTTCTCGTCGCTCAATTTCCGGCGCAGGACCTTTCCGATGGGCGTTTTGGGAAGAACGTTCCGGAATTCCACATGCCGCGGCACCTTGTAGGGGGTGAGCTGGGTCCGGCAGTGGGCGATCACCGCTTCCCGGGTGAGGTTCGGGTCTTTCTTCAGGATCACCGCCTTCACCGCCTCGCCCGATCTTTCGTCGGGCACCCCCACCACCCCGCATTCGAATACGCCCGGATGCGACGCGATGACGCTCTCGACCTCGTTGGGATAGACGGAAAAGCCGGAGACCAGGATCACATCCTTCTTGCGGTCCGTGAGCGTCACATGGCCATTGGCATTCAGGCAGCCGACGTCTCCCGTCCGTAACCAGCCCTCCTGCATCACCTTGGCGGTTTCCCCGGGATTGTTCCAGTATTCCCGCATCACCTGCGGACCCCGGACGCAGATCTCGCCGATGTGCTTCTCGATCTCGCCTTCCCCGGTCCAGACCGGCAGTTCGTTGAAATGATCGTCGCGAATCGACACGTCGGTGGAGGGAAAGGGGAGGCCGATGGTGCCGTTCCAGGGGGTTCCCAACAGGTTCCCGGTGACGCCGGGCGAAGCCTCGGTCAGGCCGTAGGCTTCGGTGATATACCCTCCGGTCACCTGATGCCAGCGCTCGGCCACCGTCTTTTGCACCGCCGCGCCCCCGCCGACGGTCACCTTGAGGGCCGAAAAGTCGAGGCGATCGAATCCGGGGGTATTCAACAGGCCGTTGAACAGGGTATTGACCCCGGTGATCACGCTGAATTTCCACCGCCCCAGTTCCTTGACCAGGGCCGGGAGATCGCGCGGATTGGTGATGAGCACGATGAGGCTGCCCCACTTCATGTAGGAGAGGGTCGAGGTCAGGCAGAAGATGTGGTACATCGGCAACGGCGCGACGGCGATTTCGGCCCCCTCCCTGAAATGCAGCGAGAGCCATACGCCTGTCTGCTCCAGATTGGCCAGAACGTTGCGGTGGGTCAGCACCGCGCCCTTGGGGACGCCGGTGGTGCCGCCGGTGTATTGGAGAAAGGCGATGTCGTCGCGTGCGATCCCGACCGGCTTGAGCGGCAACTTCGCACCGCGCTCGAGGGCCGACCGAAGCGGGATGGCGCCGTCGATTCGCCAGGCGGGCACCATTCTCTTCACCCGTTTGATGACCAGGTTGACGATCCAGCGCTTCGGGACAGGGAGCAGATCCCCGACCTGGGTGGTGATCACATGTTGAATCGGCGTCTGTCCGAGCACCTGTTGAAGGGTGACCGCAAAGTTTTCGAGGATGAGGATGGCCTTCGCCCCGGCGTCCTTGAGCTGAAAGGCCAGCTCGCGCGGCGTGTAGAGCGGGTTGACGGTGACCACGATCATGCCGGCCCGCAGGATGCCGAAGAGCGCCGCCGGGTACTGCAGCAGGTTCGGCGCCATAACGGCGACGCGCTCCCCCTTGCCCAGTCCCGGCAGACTTTGAAGAAAGGCGGCAAAATCCCGCGACAGCCGATCCAGTTCCGAGAAGTCCAGGGTATGGCCGAGATTGTGATAGGCCGGTCTCTCCCCGAACTTGAGGGTGATTTTCTCGATGAGATCCGGGATCGACGTGAACTGATCGGGATTGATTTCGGCGGGAATGCCTTCGGGATAATGTTTGAGCCAGAGGTTCCTGTCCATGTTCGCCTCCTGTTGCCTCCCGTTGACACCTCGACGGACCTGATCCGCCGGCGGATTTCTACGGTGTAGGATCTTTTTCTTTATTTCTCCGGCCGAGGCTGCGTTGGTCTTGAATTTCAGACGGTGCGCCCAACGGCCGCCGGCTGCGCCGCGCACGGCGAATGCACTGTCCCGAAGAGAGATTGTCAATGCGTCCGATCCTCCCCAAAGGGAATGAAGGAGGGGAGAAGGGTTGCTTGAAAGGCCGATACAGGAAATGGGGCTGGGAAAACATCGAACTTAAATTATTTTCTATGGGTTCCGCTTGAATTTTTCAATAGGGGAAAGCAACATTTTCATAGGGGTTTTACCTATACAGTTATATTGATATGGTTTTGATACCGCGGGAGAAGGGGCGGACACGCAGGTCCGTTCCTACGTTGATTGCCCAGGCATTGATCTATCAAAAATATTTGAATGACAGGTTTTCCTACCATTAACCTGCATTTTTTCAATTATTGCTCCGTTGCGCATC
Source organism: Desulfococcus multivorans (assembly GCF_001854245.1). Lineage (GTDB taxonomy): Bacteria > Desulfobacterota > Desulfobacteria > Desulfobacterales > Desulfococcaceae > Desulfococcus > Desulfococcus multivorans. Next base: position 4,161,459 of record NZ_CP015381.1, read on the forward strand.
TTCATTACCTTAATGTCAAATGAAAAGGGTCTGATTCATATATACGCACGGAGGACATTAAAATGCCCCACATTGCCATCATAATGTTTTTTCTGGTTATGTTTTTACCCGCTGCCGCTTTCGGGAGTATTGCCGGCCTGGAGCTGCATGGAAAGGGCGAATTCCGGTATCTGGGGTTCATAAAGGTTTATGACGCCGCCCTGTACTTGCAAAACCCGGCGGCAGCCGATGAAATTCTCGATGCCGGCACTTCCCGGTGCCTGAAACTGGACTACAATGTCGCATTAAGAGCGGATGACTTCAAAATGAGCGCTTTCAAGATACTCTCTCGCCAGCATACGCCGGAAAAACTGGCAAGTGTTAACTTCGAAATCGAACGGCTTCACAATGCCTACCGGGATGTGCGCGAAGGAGATTCGTACTCACTCTGTTACGATGCGAGCAGGCAAACGACCACGCTTGTTTTGAATCAGCAAGAACTGGTGACCATCGCCTCGTCCGACTTTGCCGAAATCTACTTCGGCATATGGCTTAGCCCGGAAAATCCTATGGATGAAGACTTGAGAAACCAACTCCTGAAACCGGCAACGTCGGAAAAATAGAGGGGAAAAAACCATGGAAAAATTCCTCGATGTGTACCAAAGTCTAAATTCAAATAATTTGGATAGGTTGCAAGACATTTATACCCAAAATATCCGGTTCGTGGATCCGGCGCATGAAATTTTCGGGTTGGAGGGGCTCACCCGTTACTTTGCCAAATTGTACGAAAATATTGATCCGGCCCAATTTCGGTTTGTCCATCATCTTGGAAGCGGCTCCGAGGGTTATGTGCAGTGGGAGATGGCGTTCTCCCATCCAAGGCTCGGGAACGGCGGGATAATCCGGGTTCCCGGAGCCAGTTATCTTCAATTCGACGGGTCCGGAAAGGCCTGTTTCCATCGGGACTACTTCGACCTCGGGGCCATGCTGTACGAACAGATTGCTTTTCTTGGTCGTATCGTAACCTATGTCAAAAAGAGGTTGGGCTCATGAAGATTCTGATTACAGGAGCAACATCGGGCATTGGAAGGCAGCTGGCCCTGGATTACCATGGCGAGGGACACGAGGTCTGGGCCATCGGACGAAACCAGCAGGCCTTGTCGGAGCTGGAAGCAAAAGGAATTCATACCGGAAAAGTGGACCTGACCGACCGCAAGAACAGCCTGGAATGGTTCGCGTCTCTCGAGAGCCTGGACCTGGCCGTTCTGAGCGCCGGTACATGCGAGTATATCGACTTGCCGGATTTCGACAGCGAACTTGTGGCGAGAGTCATGCGGCACAACGTGGAATCCATGGCCGTTTCCATCCAGGGGGTTCTGCCGCTGTTGCGCAAGGGGACGCGGCCGCACCTGGTTGGGATCGGCTCTGCAGCCGCATATCTGCCACTGCATCGGGCCGAGGCTTACGGGGCATCAAAGGCGGCCGTAGCCTACATGATGGAAACACTGCGTATCGACCTGTACAAAGAGAAAATTGATGTCAGCCTGGTATGCCCTGGTTTTGTAAAAACCCCGTTGACCGACCGGAACGACTTTCCCATGCCGTTTCGCATCAGTGTGGAAGAGGCCGGCAGACATATTCGCGACGGCATCGCCCGCAGAAAATTGGAAATCCATTTTCCCAAGCGCTTTACCTGCATTTTGAAAATGTTGAACTTTCTGCCGCGCAGTTTGCTGCTGCGGCTGGCTCAGAGGATGGTTAGAAAATGAAGAAAATAGCAATCGTCGGATCGGGAATTTCAGGGCTCGCCTGCGCCTATTATCTTTCCAGGCGCCACGATATCACACTGTACGAGGCCAATGACTATGTCGGAGGTCATACCCATACCGTCGGTGTGGAAAAAGACGGGGAAAAAGCGAGCATCGACACCGGTTTCATTGTATTCAACGACCGCACCTATCCGAATTTCATGAGGCTCCTGAAGGATATCGGCGTATCCTATCAGGCCACTGAGATGGGTTTTTCGGTCAGGAACGACGCCGCCGATCTGGAGTACGGCAGCCGCAATTTGAACGGTCTTTTCGCTCAGCGGCGCAATCTGATGCGGCCCGAGTTCTGGAATATGCTTCTGGATATCCTGCGGTTCAATAAGGATGCGAGAAAGGAAAAAGACAACGACCAGAGTCGCACGATCGGCCAGTATTTGGAAACGGCCTCCTACGGCGCTCTTTTCAAGGAGAACTATTTGCTCCCCATGATCTCGGCGATCTGGTCCATGGGACTTGAAAGCTGCCTCGATTTTCCGCTCCAGTTCTTCGTCCGCTTTTTCGACAATCACGGTCTGCTCACCGTAATCGACCAGCCGCAGTGGTACACCATCAAGGGCGGTTCGAGCCGCTACATCGGGCCGCTGACAGAGGGATTTCGGGGGAAAATAAAGCTGAATACGCCGGTGCGAAAGGTGAGGCGCACGGAAAACGGCGTAATCGTGGAAACAGCTGGGGGATCTTGCCGGTTTGACGAGGTGGTGCTTGCCTGTCACGGCGACCAGGCCCTCGCACTTCTGGACCCGCCTACGGAAAGCGAAAGGAAAGTCCTTGAAGCCTTCCGGTTTTCAGAAAACCAGGTCGTCCTGCACACCGATATCTCCCGGCTTCCCAAGCGAAAGTCCGCCTGGGCCAGCTGGAACTACCGCATTGCGGATGAAGGCAGGGAATTCACAACCTTAACCTACAACATGAATATCCTGCAACGCCTCGAAAAACGGCACACTTATCTGGTGACCCTCAACCAAGAGATCGATGACGCCCACGTGCTGGCTCGGTTTACCTACAGCCACCCCGTGTATGACACAGGCGCCATCGCCGCCCAGAAGCAGTGGCAGAATATTTCGGGGGCGTCGAACATCCATTACTGCGGGGCCTACTGGTTTAACGGATTCCATGAAGACGGGGTGCGTAGCGCCCTGAGGGTGTGCGATATGCTGGAGGAGACACATGAAATCAGCGATCTACGCGGGAAAAATATCCCATCGACGATATACCCCCAAGCCGCATGAGTTCTATTATAACTTCTTCATGTGGTTTTTGAATCTGGACGAACTGGACCGGCTTCCGTCGCTCGGAAGGTGGTTTTCCGCCAAAAAATGGGCCGCGAGCCGGTTTTACCGCCCGGACTACCTGGGCGACCCGGCCCGGCCCCTCGGCGACAGTGTCCGAGAGCGGATGGAAGAACTGACCGGCCGTCCCGTCGGCGGACAGGTATGCGGCCTGATGAATTTGCGGACGTTCGGGATGTACTTCAGTCCGGTCAATTTCTACTATGGATTTGATGAGAAGGGACGATTTACCCATTTTCTGGCCGAAGTCTCGAATATTCCCTGGAACGAACGCCATCAATACGGCTTTTACGTGGCGGACGGAAAGCGCTTTCCAACACATGCGAAAGCGTTCCATGTTTCGCCTTTCAACCCGGACAACCAGTTCTACCGATGGAAGATCGGAGAGCCGGGCGACAGGATCGGCGTCGGTCTTGCAGTTCACGACGAGCGCGGCCGCATTTTCTCGGCCGACCTCGACTTGGCCCGCTACCCGCTTTCAATGGACAGTGTCAAAAGAAATTTACTGAAAAAGCCTGCAATGACCGCCTTTATCGTGAGCGGCATCTATTATGAGGCATTGCGGATTTTTCTGAAAGGGGTGCCCTACATCCCCTACCGGAGCAAGGAGGAGATGATATGAAAGCCGCCGAGATAAATGACAATTTAAATACTTGCAAAAGCGTTTCATCAGAGTCGAACATATCTGTAACGGACAAATGGGCGCGGTCCCTGGTCTTGAAGATGCTGGATCGCATCCAACACGGCCAGATCGTTTTGACCGAGGGGGATGATCAGCGGATTCTGGGGCGGGCGCAGGGCGTGACGGCTCGTATTACGGTGCGTCACCCCGGATTTTACGGCAAACTGCTCTTCGGCGGCTCCATCGGCGCCGGCGAGGCGTATGTGGACCATCTATGGGACTCGGAGGATCTGGTCGCGCTCGTCAGGCTCATGGCCCTCAACACAGAGCAATTGAATAAGATGGAGCGCGGTTTCGCCTGGCTTTTGCGTCCATTTCAGCTGTTTTCCCATTATCGAAACCGTAACAGCAAGCGGGGCGCAAGACGCAATATCCTGTCCCATTACGATCTGGGCAACGATATGTACAAGAGCTTTCTGGATCCGACAATGATGTACTCGTCGGCCATATATCCCCAAAAGGAGAGCAGTCTGGAGGATGCTTCGCTGAACAAGCTGGATGTCGTCTGCCGCAAGCTGGATTTGAAACCGACGGACCGCGTCGTCGAGATCGGCGCCGGCTGGGGAGGGTTCGCCATATACGCGGCCCGCAATTACGGCTGCCGCGTCACGACGACCACCATCTCCGACGCCCAGTACGAGGAAGCGGGCAGGAGGATCGCCGCCTCGGGATTGGCGGATAGAATTACTCTGCTGAAACAAGATTACCGGGATCTCACCGGCCGGTACGACAAACTGGTCAGCATCGAAATGATCGAAGCCGTCGGCCACAAATACCTGCCCGAATTTTTCAGAAAATGCGGCAGCCTGCTCGAGAAAGACGGCGTTATGCTCCTGCAGGCCATTACCATAGTGGATCAGCGCTACGATTCCTACGTGCGGTCGGTGGATTTTATCCAGCGCCATATTTTCCCGGGCGGCAGCGTGCCCTCCAATCGCCGCATGATCGATCTCATCGCCCGCGAAACAGACATGGTGGTGCGCCATATGGAGGATTTCGGGCGCCACTATGCCAGGACCTTGAAAGATTGGCGAAGGCGTTTCAACGCCGCCTTTTCATCCTTGAGGGAAAAAGGCTACGACGAGACTTTCCGGAGGCTTTGGGAATACTATTTCGCCTACTGCGAAGGCGGCTTTCGGGAACGCGCCATAAGCGTGGTGCATATCGTCGCCACCCGACCGGGAAACCGTAAATACGAGGTGGATTTATGAACGCATTCGTAAATATCGCGATCTACCAGGTTATCTGGTTTGTCTGCATCCGATACGGAAACATCGGGGGGATGATTTCGCTGCCGCTGCTGGCGATTCATCTGATCCTGTCCGACAAGCGCAAGGAGGACCTGAAGACAATGGGGTTGCTGCTCGTCGCCGGTATTATCATCGATGGGATCTTGAATGTCTCCGGATTTTTCGCGTTCGACCCGCCGGGCTTCCCCATCCCCCCCTGGCTGATGGTCATCTGGCTGGGACTGGCGACCCTGGTCCATCACAGTCTGGCCTGGCTGAAGTCCCGTTTGCTTCTTTGCGCTCTCCTCGGCGCATTGGGCGGTCCCATAGCCTATTGGTCGGGCGTACGAATGGGCGCTGCCGTTTTCAACTGGGAGCTTTTGCCGTCCCTGCTTGTCCTGGCGGCGATCTGGGCCTCTCTGTGGCCAGGTGTAATGTATCTGGCAGGCAACGCCGATTCGCGCAAACATATTCGCCAACGGCGAAGACCGGCCGGTCATACTGAACGCTAATCATTTACCGTGCATGGTGATAGGGGGCGAACCTGTGTGTTCGCCCCACTCCTGATGCCGGTTCGCCCATTGTGTCACGGGGCATGGCATCGGGCCGGCACACGGGTATCGGGTGGACACGCGACATCAGGGCGGACACGCAGGTCCGCCCCTACATTGATTGGGGCGAAATCAACGTGGTTGGCATCCACACGAATCCATCATCGCACGGTGTAGGGGCGAACCTGTGTGTTCGCACATGATGTGTGTTCGCCCCTGCATCGATTGCGGCGTTCCCCACAAAAAAAGGGGCTAACCGAAACGGCTAACCCCTTGAGTTCTATGGTGCCGGGGGCGGGAATCGAACCCGCATGGGCTTGCGCCCGGAGGATTTTGAGTCCTTTGACGAAATTCTGAAATTTTGGCAAGTCTCAACCAATTTAAATCATTTCGGTTTTCTCAGCGTTTTTGGTTTTATTTGGGAACGTTAAATTTTTTATGGCCCTGACGGGCATAGTTTGGGCATAGCCCAGGCATAGGATCTATCGCACCAACCCTATTAAATTAATAACAAAATCATACCCACCTAAGCACTAAGGCTAACGTAGCACCCCCGTTTTGGCTGCTGCGATAATAGACACGGCGGTCCATGGCCTTTCTCCGACATCGAATCCACACTGCCGCACATGCCGTCGATGGCATCGCACAACCCATCCGTCGTTATACATCCCGTCGAAATGATGAAAAATAATCCACTCACCGTTAATAATCTCATCGCTTCCATTTTTAGAGCCCTTTTATATCCCCTATACCGCTCTCCCGACCAAAGAAGTGAATAAAACCTCATCCCACCACGCTCCCAATTAAAACCACACAAGGAGATTGATAATGCCGACTAAAACAACAGAGGCGTGCGAAGCCTCGGATGCACAGGTATCGAAAAACGGAACCGCTGTGTCAATCCGTGAGCGAAAGTCGAAATTTTATGAATGGTATCAAAAGAATGGTTTCATGGCCTACGTGGACAGTCGTGACCTCAGTCACACGCCTGATAACCTGTTTGACTGGTTGAACAGGATGCCTCAGGATCATCTTGTATTTCTTGCGGATCATATTTTCTGGAAACTCGAAGGAGCGCGTCAAACCGAATCTATACCGAGGGTGATCATCGATTTCACCGGCGGAACCGACAACGGTGCCTGGGCAGACACCGAAATCGAAATCATGGTGGTGGATTCCGAGGACGGCTACCCCAATAAAAAACTCGATGATGGACGTAATTAGCGGAGACAATAAGAGATGGGGACAAGACATAATTGAGTTTCTGGCAATGATCAGGGACGGGTCACACGTTATCTTCATCATCTTTCTTAGAGCCGCGTAATAAGGAGAAATCTCATGTATCAGGTTTGCGTTATCGATTTCAGCCGAACGGAAAAACTTATCGTGGTAGACAATTTCCCGACACTCAAAGCGGCAGTGGACGACTTCTGCGCCGGCGGATGGGAGGACCGAGATAACGTCCGGAAGCAGGCGGTTCTGATCAGGGATCCTTGTGGAAAAATCCACGGGGTCGGAACCTATGTCGACATTGACTGTAGCAGCCTGCCGGTCCTGGTGTGGGTTTATGCCCACGGCGCGATGGAGAACCGGTATTACGAAAAAGAGTATGCCGGATTCATTGAAAAGGAGGTGTGATGCACTTAAAAATGATCACAATGAGACAGGTGGAACTGCCTGCATGAGGGGATAAAAACAGGAGAAAAACATGGGAATATCGACAAACTCGGCTTCTTCAGCCACCTTGAGCATCGCATCGTAGCCGGAGGCATATGCCTGGTCCAGCACGGCGGCATTGGAGATCTCTTCCATTGCAGTCTTGGCGAATACCCGACCAAAGTCCCGGGCAGCCTCAGCAACGGACTCGATGTCCTTCTGGAGGGCGTCGTTGGCCAGTTTCCGCAAAGCAGGGAGAACGTCAGCGGCGTCGAGATTATCCGATTACTGGCCTTGCGGCATTCGGGATCCCTGCAAAATTTCTGATGTTTGACGTTTCGGGGATCAGGAAGGAATAACTTACCGCAATGACGACATTTCTTTTTCCGGTTTCGCACCATCGGCAATGTACCTCCTCATGCGATGGTACGGGAAAAGTCGATATTTTGGGAAGAAGATGATCGGAGAAGAAAAGAAAGGAAGAAGATTGAAGAAAAGGTTTAAAATAGAAGCTGTTGGAAGAAAAGAAAGAAGATCAATCACGCATTTTCAACCCGCCCGGATTGGTACAGTTTAAGAACGCCGCTGACAATCTTTTGCAATTTGCGTCATCAGGCGTTTGTTTCCGCCCGGAATCATTTAAATTATAAGCATTTATTGGCCTGAATAGAGTCTTAAACGGTACAATATTGGCATATAATTGGTCAAAATGGCAAATACACTAAGAACAATTTATATCATTCTATCTTGGTATCTGGTATAAGGCATGATTAAAATTGTTCGTTGAAAAAAACCTCGATGTCCCAGCGTTTGCTGTAGACGCGCACGATATTAAACCGGCAATTAAAGTCAGAAAATCTAGTCACAAGGAACAGGCGGTTTTTGGGCTGATTCGGTTTGGATGTTTAGTTGCCGGTTTAATATCCTCATCGGCCAACTTAGTGTCGGTTGACAGCAGCGCCAGCCAATCTTTTTTTCGTTTGTCGCGTACGAACACCGGCTTGGCTGCAACCGAATCATTGAGCATGACACGGGTACTGGCCAGGATCTTGGCGCGGCCACGGCGTTTTTTAAGCCGCCGGTAGATGGCCATCAGATTCAAGGACTGACCATTGAAGGTGTAGTGAATCTTAGGCGACTTTTTCACCATGCCGATGATCTTGATGTGCTCAGCCAATGTGGTAACGGTTGCCGGCATCGTAAACCAGCTGTCCATCAGCAGGTATTTGGCAGAAACACCCGCTGAGAGAATTCGCTTTACCATGGTTTCAAGATGCGATGTTGCCTTTTCGGTAGCTTCTTTGCGGCGCTGGTATGCGCAGCAGCGCTTATCCAGGGCCTTTTGGCTGTCGCACAAGCGCTTTTCGGCATCCGAGGAAGACAACAGGGCAAAATCCATCGGAAGACAACTGGTTCCATCCGGCCAGCAGATGGTGAGCATCCGAAAGCCTTTCAAAAAGCGGCCGGTGCTGTGATCCCAGACTCTTGCGAGCAGTTCCACCCACTTGGAGCGGGATCGGTCATACGGGCTGTCATCAATGATGAGCACCGATTCGCGTTCATCGTTGGTCAGCCGGTTGAAAACACCAAACAGCCGCAGGCCCAGAGAAAGCAGCAGCCGACGCCAATTGTAGGTCTGGCCCTTGAGTAACTCGTAGGCGGCGTCTTTGCCGAAAGGCAATTCGTTGTTGAGCACGATGCCGCGGAAGAAGTTCTTACCGACAAAGGGCAGTGTGAATATGGCTTTTGTCAAAGAGCGAACACTGTGGCCGTGATGTTTACGCACTCCACATCGGTGCATGAGAGTTGCGATTTTAAAACGGCCAAAGAAGTCATCGATTTTGTTTTGAACGTGAACAGGGTCTTGCGATTGGGAGACGATGCTGCTATGGTCCATTTGAGCCCTTTCTCTTTGTATTTATTGTGAATTGTCGCAAATCCACCATAAATCAAAAGACAGGGCTCTTCAAGTTATTTATTCATGAAATCAGAATGATGGGCCATTTTTCAGCCCCCTCAATCCATTCCCGAAAGTTGAGTTAGCTATTATACAAAATGTATGTGGCTCGAATTATGGATATAAAGATATATCCCAATCGTAATTCAATTTCTATGAAAGTAAAAACACGGATTTCGGGTACCATGAAAAATAATTTAATTTTCCATAATCTTCAACATTATGTTATGATTTATAAATTCAACTTATCGCCTTTCGTAACTTTGGCTAAACAAGAGTGGTAATCAAAATAAAAAGTAACTATTCAGCAAAAAACTTAAAATTGACGCATTTTTTTCTTGACAGGCCTTTTCGTGAAAATTTGAATTTTCGTAACTATTCAGCAAAAAACTTAAAATTGACGCATTTTTTTCTTGACAGGCCTTTTCGTGAAAATTTGAATTTTCTTTTAGAAGTTCAGAACAGCCTATTTTTGAGGCATCAGGCTTAAGCAAAGAGTCCCTGGATCGAGAATCTTAGGCGATAGTCCCTGACCCTGACAAGAAAAATAAAATCCGATAAAATGGAACGTCGAGCGAAAAAACCCGTTCAAAAAACCTGTGTTATAGTAACTTCATTCAGGCTCAGAATTTCCGAGGTGATGAGTGAAGTTAAACGCAATAGATGTCGAAGAAACGGTCAAAAATACAAGGCGCTTGCTGGGCGAGGATCAAAACGTATCTCCTGCCCTGAAAGCAGCCGTCGAACTTTTGCTGCTTCTCGTGGCGCTATTGCTGAATCGTTTGGGGCTCAACAGCAGTAACAGCAGCAAACCGCCGGCATCTGATCCGAATCGGAAGAAGAAGGAAAAAGCTCCCGGCGCAAACAAGCGCGGCGGCCAACCCGGACACAACGGTACAACCCTGAAAAGGGTTGAAAAGCCTGATGTCATCAAGGACATCCCATTGGATCCCGCCACCTTGCCCAAAGGAAACTATAAGGAGGCGGGATATGACGCCAGACAGGTTATCGATATCGACATCTCGCAGATCGTAACAGAATACCGGGCACAAATTCTTGAGGATGCCAACGGCAAGCGATATACAGCCCCGTTCCCCGAGGGTGTGAATCGACCCGTTCAATACGGCATCAACCTAAAAGCCCATTCGGTCTATCTGTCCCAGTATCAGTTGATCCCGTATAATCGGATCGAAGAGACGTTTCTGGATCAGGCAGGAATCCCGGTCGGCGGCGGCTCGATTTTCAACTTCAATGAAGAGGCTTATGAAAAGCTTGAAGCCTTCGATGCGATAGCAAGGTCAAAGCTGATCAACTCCGACGTCTGCCATGCCGACGAAACCGGTATCAATATCGACGGAAAAAGACGCTGGCTCCATTGTGTTTCCAATGACGACTGGACCTATTTCCTTCCTCATGAAAAAAGAGGGGTTGATGCAATGAATGAAATGGGAATCCTGCCCAATTTTCATGGGATACTTTGCCACGACCACTGGAAGCCGTATTTCAAGTTCGACTGCGAGCACGCCTTGTGCAACGCTCACCATCTGCGGGAATTGCAAAGAGCATGGGAGCAGGACCATCAGGAGTGGGCGAGGGATACCAGGGCATTGCTTCTGGAGATTAACAAGGCAGTGGATGATGCCGGAGGTCAGCTGACTCCGGGAGCCTCACTGGAATTCAGACTCCGGTACAGGAAGCTGCTGGAAGAAGCCCAAAAGGAGTGTCCGCCACCGGATGAAAGCCAAAAAAATGGAAAGCGGGGTCGCCTCAAACGATCAAAGGCAAGAAACCTTCTTGAGCGGCTCATCGATTACGAAAATGAGACGCTCCGATTCATGGACGACGAGAGAGTTCCTTTCACCAACAATCAAGGTGAAAACGATATCCGGATGACCAAGGTCCAGCAAAAGATATCGGGATGCTTTCGTTCCATGAAAGGTGCGGCTATTTTCTGCCGTGTAAGAAGTTATCTTTCAACATGCAGAAAGCATGGCGTGAGGGCAAGCATTGCATTACGCCTTTTGTTTGAGGGCAAACTGCCCGACTTCCTGAACGAGTAGATTCGACTGTCAAAGAACACGATCTCCTTTAAACTTCAAGGAGCCGGTAAAACCGGGCTGAATAGTTACAATAAAAAATGAAAAACCCCGGAGTTGTCAATGGAAGACAGATGGTTGTCTGTGGACGAAATCGGGACCTATCTTGGTGTCAAGCGAGATACTATTTACAAATGGATCAGCGAAAAAACCATGCCGGCCCATAGAGTAGGCCGTCTTTGGAAATTCAAAAAAGATGAGGTGGATAGCTGGATTAAAACCGGCGGGGCAGCAGACCGGAATAAGAAAGATTCTGAAGAATGATAGGCTGTTTGTTTTGCATGGTCTTGTGCCATGCTGGATGCTCTATGAATGGAGGGCGGCATGACGACTGCTGAGCTTTTGGCGGCATTGGCGCTGGAGTGCCCAAATGGCGTGTCGTTCGATCCGATGGCGGTCCGGCTGTTGCGGCAGAAAGTGCCGTTTGAGGATTGGCAGATCGAAGACCTGAAAGCCGCGATGTTCCAATTGGGGAATGGGCTATGGCTTTCCCACGAAATGATTTCGGATGATGAGTGCCGGTTGGCGTTTGAAAGGCAGGCGGAGGAATGGCTATCGGAATACGGTTGCTTTTCGGTCGAACGGTTGTTTGAAGGTTTTTACAGTGTTCTCCGCAATATTACCACACCGGAAGTTTGTGCTGTCTTTCTGCGGCATTTAGGATTCACGGTGGCAGCATGGGGAAAGAAAGGTCATTTCTGTTTCCTGTCCCCGCCGAATCTATATGATAATCTGGCGGCAATTTCGGAAACGATTGCCAGATGGCTTGAAGAGGCAGACGGCACGTTAACCTTTAATGAAATCGAACAAGAGATGCCGTACCTGACCGCTGAGGCATTGGGAAACATCCGTATGCACTTCCTGCCGGAGGTCCATGAGGTAGAAGTCGGTGAGGTGCCCTGTTGGCGCAGCACTGAGTCGATTACGCTACCGGAGGATTTCTCAGAGAAACTGACAACTGTCGTTGATACGCTGGTTGCGCTGGATGAGAAAGTGACCCTTGCAAAACTTGAGTTCGCTTTAAATTTGTTCTATCGTACTCGTTTGCGCGAGGAGTACGCCATACTGGATAACGACACCTTCATGCGTGCTTGTGCGAAATACTACCAAGGTGGGAGCGATGTCTTTCCGAATAAGACGAAATCCCGCGCAAGAACAGGTGGCAAGCGTGTGCGTAGTCCAAATACACGTTTTCATAACCTTGGTGTGCCGGTTGGCGCGGAACTGCTTTTCACAAAGAACAGTCATATCTTTTGTGTTGTGCTGGATGCCTCCAATAAAGTGGAATATGCCGGAAAGGCATGGTCTATTTCGAAATTGGCGATTCATTTGTTGGGTGTGTCTTCTGCAAATGGCTTTTGCTATTTTAGCTACGAGGGCGAAACATTGTGGGAGAGAAGGTTGCGGCTGGAGCGAGCAGGCAAATAGGACGAATATAAAGCATCAGCGATTTTACCGCCCTCTTAAGAACAAGGGGCGGAAAACGGAATCATTGGCTTGGATCGACGGGCGATTTCACCGGCGACATGTCGTGCGTTCATAAATGCTGGTACCAATCCTCGTGTAGCGGAGCGGGTCAAACGCTTTGGAAAAGGGGAAAGGGCAGAAAAGATAGCACTGGAGCCGGGGGATGCTGTTTCTACAATGAAAAATATGATTTCAAACTACCGCATATATTTTAAGGTCTGCAAACTGAACGGCATCGTGCCGGAGGTTGGCACGAATGTATAATTACGAGTGGGACAAGCGAACGGGCAGGTACCGCCTGACGACCCAGACAGGGAAGTTTGTGGCCTGCGAAATCCGGCCAGTATTTGCAGAGGAACTGGCGCTTTTGGGGTTATGGGCACGTTTGGCGTTTGAACCGACAGAGCGGCATCCGCTGCTCTGGGCGAAGCAGAACGTGTATTTGTATCGCGGTGAAGAAATCGCTAAACTCCATAAGACACGTTATGGTAAGCCGCCGGACATCGAATGGAAGGGCGTATTAGGCGAGAACGAAGGTTTACCGAAAGGTGAGAAGTTACTAAAAAAACAAAAAATAGTTCCAGTTGATGTCGGGGCACTGGTGGCTGAAAACCGTGAAATCATGTCCGCGCTTATAGCGGATACGCTCAAGCGCATTAAGGAGATGTATGACGGTTACACCGGAAAATGCGAAGCGATTTACATCGGCTTCAGCGGCGGCAAGGACTCGGTCGTTCTACTCGACCTTTGCCACAAGGTCCTTCCGTTGGACGTACCGGTTATTTTCAGTGATACGGATATGGAACTTCCGGATACTTACCGAGTTTGGGAAGAGATCCAAAAACGCTACGAAGGCCGCACGTTTTTGAAAGTCTCCGCTAAAACCCCCGCATTGAAAAATTGGCAACTCTTCGGGCCGCCGTCGCAAGCGCTGCGCTGGTGCTGTTCCGTCCACAAAAGTACTCCCGCAATATTAGCGCTAAAGGAAAGGCTCGGAAAAAAGTCACTCAGAACGCTGGCATTTGTTGGGGTACGTGGTGAGGAAAGTCAACGGCGTTTTGGATACGACGACATTGGAGATGGTTTGAAAAGCCAATCGCAGGTGAATGCCATGCCAATTTTGGCGTGGTCCGCGCATGAACTGTGGCTTTACATTTTTGAGCATGATCTGGTTCTGAACGAAGCATACCGAAAAGGGGTACCGCGTGTGGGATGCCTGATGTGTCCAATGTCAACCGACCGCCAGAATTATTTGATACGGATGAATTATCATGAGTCAGTCGCGCCGTTTGCTGACGCGGTGCGTGATACGATTGATCGCGAGTTTTCTTCTGAAGAAGACGAGGATGCGTTCGTTTACGAAGGCGGGTGGTATGCAAGGAAAAGCGGCGTATCCTTGAAACAAGTCATTGCGGAGCCAGGAATCGAACGCAAAAGGGACCGAGTGATTTGTGAATTTCCAATCGAAGCAGAGCCAGCCTTAAAGGAGTGGCTCAAAGCCACTGGTGAAATTAAAGGCGCGAATTTGACTCTTTGTGAGGACAGGCAGAGAGGTTTGCTTCAATGTGTCTGGACGAACGGAAAAGCAGATAAGTCTGTTTCCAAGTGGCTGGTATACGCCGTTCACAAGGCTATTGCCTGCATAGGATGCAACGCTTGCGAGGCGGAATGTCCGACAGGCGCGTTGCGTTTCGAAAAAGATACCTATAGTGGAAAGCTGAAGGTCATTATTGATGAAGGGATGTGCGTTCATTGCATGAGGTGTTATACGCCCGACGAGGGTTGTTGGCGGTATTACTCAAAGCGATATGCAGGAGCAAAGACGATGAACATCAGCGGTATCAACAAATATATGACGTTTGGGCTGAAGCCTGAATGGATTGAAGTTCTGGTGAAAGAGGGCGCGAATTTCCGTCAGACAACCGCGCTAGGTAACCGGATGGTTCCAGCAGCTGTGACGTGGTTCCGAGAGGCGGGATTGATTGGAGATTCAACGGCTATAGCTACAACATCGCTTTTGGAAGTTGGCAAGAAACGCGGTTTCAGCGATTTGCTGTTTTGGCAGTTGCTATGGCTCCGACTGTCAAATATCTCTCCCCTCGTGAAATGGTATGTCTGCAATACGGATCTTAACTTGGAATATCCGGTGAAACGGATTGATGAAAAGCTATCACAATCCGTTAGTTCGGCATCGGTGAGGAAGGGTGCGTTGCAGTCGCTTTGCCAACTGGTTAAGAATTCACCGCTTTGCGAAGGAGACAGGGTGTTGATTGAAACCACAATGAAGGGCAGAACCGTTGAAAAGCTCACACGACGTGCGCGTTCGGTGGATCCGCTGGTAGTTCTTTACGGGCTTTATGTGATGGCGGAAAAGTCCGGACGCGATGCCTTCACCGTGCGACAGATGATGGCGGCGGAGTTTGACGGGGAGGTTGTGTCACCCTTATCGGTGTTCGGAATTCCGCCGGATGAGTTTAAGAAGCTGTGCATGGGACTGGTGACGGTGCATCCAGACCTCATCACGTGCAGCTTTACGCTGGGGCTGGACGAGGTGCGGGTGTTCCCGGAAACGAAAAGTCGGGACGATGTGGTGGCTCTGATTTTAGAAAGGTAATGGGCGAATGACTTTCTACAAAGACTATTTTGGGATCAGACCGGATTACGCGCCATGCATGACGCTGGCGGACATTAACAAGATGCCGGAGACATGGCTGGCTTTTTATCCGCATGATTCGTTTGTGGAGATTTTGCGGGCATTGCTTAAGAGCCTGAACGGTGGAAAAAAGACGCTCTGGATTACGGGTGCGTATGGTACGGGCAAGAGCCACGCGTCGCTGGTGCTGCAAAAACTGTTTACTGACGAAAAAGCGCGCGTCCAGAAATGGCTGGATTTGCGCAAAGCCCAGATCCCGGACCCCGTGCGAAAGGGGATACTGGAACAAGGTAGCGAAAAGACGCTCGTTGTTTATGACGTGAACGCGGACGGCGTGGATGCGAAGAATCAATTCCTGATGCGCTTGCAGCGTGGTATCACAAAGGCACTTGAAGCGGGAGGATACACGATTCCGCTGAAAGGCAAGCTATATGAGGTAATTGAGCGTATCCGGCAAGATGGGCCGTATTTCTTTGAAAAGCGCGATGAAATGCAAGCGAGACTCTCGCACCTGAACGCGGGTATCAAGACAGCGGATGCGCTTGAGAGGAAATTGCAGGATTTGAATTTGGAGCCGGGCCTTGTCAGTGACGCGATGCGAGTACTGGAGGCGAGGCATATCTATATGGGTTTGAGCGCAGAAGAGTTCTTGGAGTGGGTGGACGCATCCTTGAAAGCAAACAGTCTTTCCAAACTGGTCTATATTTGGGACGAGTTCTCGGCGTTCATGAATCGTAATCGAACGGCATTAAAGACTCTGGAACAATTGGCGGAAGCTGCTCAGCAGGGGCGGTTTTATTTTGTACCGGTGACGCACACAGATATTTCGTCGTATGTGGCGGCGGGCTCCGAAAGCGCGAGGAAAGCGAACGACCGGTTCACGTTCAAGCGGATTGACCTGCCAAACGAAACCGCGCTTAAACTTGCAGCGGATGCCTTCGTTGTCAATGCGGAGAAGGCAAGAGAGTGGGAACAAGAGCGCGACGTGCTTTGGCACAGTGTGAACGTTGTGGCCGAAAACTACATGGTTGTCCACAAAGCAGGCATCGATACGGCGGATTTCAAGGGTATCCTACCACTACATCCGATGGCGGCATTTCTGCTGAAACATCTATCGGTGGCTATCGGATCAAACCAGCGGAGCATGTTCGAATTCTTAAACGGCGAGGAGTTCAGGGAGTTCATTGAGAAAGGCGGGCTGGATGTTCCAGGTCATCAGCTTTTGACGGTGGATCATCTGTGGCGGTATTTCGTAGAACGGGATGACCTGGGGACGGGGCAAGCCGTACAGGAAGCCCGGGTGGAGTACGATAGACGAGAACAGGATTTGCAACCAGACGAGCGACGCGTGTTCAAGGCGGTGTTGCTGTTTGGCTTGATGGAACAGATGCAGGGAACGGGTCATCCGCTGTTGAGTGCGACGGTGGAAAATATCCTACGCAGTTTCGAGGGGGACGGCGATTTGCAGGGCGTGGATGCGATTCTACGCAATCTAGAACAGAAGCATTGTTTCGCGATTATTAACGGGCGTTGCGAACGTTTCCTTGACCGCTCGGACACGAAAGAGATCGAAGAGAAAAAAGCGGCGTTAGATGGCAAGTTTGGCGGTCTCGTACTGAAAGACACCGAGACAGAGTTGGTTAAACAACTGAAAGGAGTCAACTACGGCGGTCGTTTTGATATACGCGCGGCTGGTGTCGGCGGTCTTTCGGCGTCAAGCATTGCGAGACGAGAGTCTTTTAGTGCGACAGGGAACCGTGTGCTTGTGCAGTTCATTTTGGCACGGGATGAGCAGGAAAAATTGCGCATTCCTGACAAGGCAAGGGAATTGGCGAAACAGTTCAAAGACCACCGAATGCTGTTTGTGACGCTGCCGGAAGTCAGTTTTTGCCATGACAACGCAAAAGCATGGGAAATATTTACGGAAAACAGCGCTCATCTCGCATTGGCAAGAGATGGCGCGAGCAAGAGGGTGTTCGAAACGCAGGTCAGTAGCGCAAAGGAGGAGTGGTACTCCAAGGTGATGACCGCTACCAAACTCATCGTGTACAAGCCAAACCCAAACGGTGAACCGTTCACCGAAGAAGTGACTTGGGGGCAATTGAAAAAAGACTGGCTTACCGGCTATGCGAAACAGACATTCGAGGCATATACGGACGATCTTTGTGGATTCAACATCAGCGCATTTGCCGCGCCAACCCACTTACAGAGCTGGGCGCTTGCAGGCATGGAATTCGACAGGTTCGCGAAGCCAGGCGCCTGGAGGACTGTTGTGGCGACGTGGAAGAAGAACGGTGTTACTGGTGAGGATGCATGGTTCGATGCGAAACCCAACCATCCGCTGACACAGTTGCGCGATTTTTGCAAAAAACGGCAGGACAACACAGTGGGTGCGGGAAATACCTGCTCATTACGCAAACTTTACATCGACTTGCAGCGTCCGCCGTTCGGACTGCTGTGCGTGCCGCATTCGGCCTTCGTGCTGGGTTATGTGCTGAAAACATGGTTGACCGGACAGCGCAAACTGCAATGGACGGATGGCGTGACAAGCAAGGCGCTGGACGCAGCGGCGCTGGCGGAAATCATCGAGACGGTGGTGAAAGACGACGGCGCCAACGCCATCAAGAACGAGAAAATGATTTGTCGCCTATCGAAAGAGGAAAAGGTGTTCATCGAACAGAGCAGCGTGATTTTCGAGAACAGTCCGCTTGCGGACGGGACGGTGGAGGCAGCGCTCAACGCGGTCGGGACACGGCTGGAACAGATTTCGCACCGCGTTCCACTGTGGGTTTTGCCGGAGTATATCCGTGCGCAAGCGGAGCCGCGCGCAGAGGCAATGGGCAAAGTTATTGATGCGCTGTGCGCGGCGAATAGCATCAGTTCCAAAGGAGACACCGAAACTCGCGGGAACAAGGTGAAGGAGATTGGCGAGATGCTGCTGGCAACACCAGGTCTTGCGGAGGCGATGGCAAAATATATGACGTCGGTGGTTTTTGAGGAGGCATTCCAGCAATATGTCGATAGTGCCAAGCCGGAGTTAAAAGCCGTGGCGGAACGTATTGGCGATTCGACCCACAGCTATTGCAGCGCGGTTAAAAAACGTTTTGCGGCGACGAGCGGTTGGCTGTGGAAACGCGGCGACGCCGAGTCCGTACTGGAAGAGATTTACCGACAGACACTGTGCGCAGAGTATATCCGTAGGCTGGCTGGCTCATCGGGATACATAAGCTTCGAGGATGCGCTGAACCGCTTGCGCAACGCGGTGTTGAGCGAAAACAAGGTGCCGACGGAATTCTGGGCGAGGAAACATCCAGCGTTGCTGCGCTTCTTTGAATTGCTTATTAGACCGTCGATGTCGAGCGAGGACGTGCAAACCTTCGGAGAGATTTTGGAACAGCAAATCGAGGTTATCCGCGAGGTGTTCTTCGACGTGACGCAAGCGCGGCAGCTGGATGCGATTCGGGAAATTTTCGGAGAAATCTGGCCGATGGCCAGTGCGGAAGGTCGCGAGCTTTATAATGCCTTTCACCCAGATTCGGCGAGACTCGATGAGCAGAGCTTTAAGGTACAAGGTCGTGGCAAGATCGAGGAATACAGCCGTAAGCTGGTTTCTAAGCGGGTGGTAGCGCTGTGGCGCGAACACACAGGTACGGAGTCGCCTGATGATTGGAGCCGCAAACACGCACTGCCCGCCGAATGTGTTTTGACGATGGATGATGCCAAGAGTATCGTCGATGCGATCTCGAATCCGGGAGGGGTGTCGGCGGAAAGCTTACAGTCCGTGTATGACGAACTTGAAAAAGAGGGGGCATTTGTGGATGTGGCAGCGGCGGGTAATAAATTCCTAAATCGGGTGGTACCGGCTCGTTATCAAAAAATCGGGTTTAGTGTCGAAGAATTGGGGAATTGGTTATACAGAAAATTGGGTGACTCACCGGGCCGATGGTTAGCAGACGTAGGGCTTCACGAAGCGGTCGAGGCGTTCGTTAAACAGGGATATGACAATTATGCGCGGAAGCAGGCCGAGGAAAAGGTGAATATGCTTTCCGATGCTGAGGCGAAGATATTACTCCTGAAGCTGATTGGTCAAATCCCCGATGTAGGGCTTTCGGTGCTGGAGTAATACTATGATACTGAACGAGTATTGCGAATACATCAGAAACCCCCTCGCGGAGGCGAAGGCGCGGGTAGTTGTCGTGCCTCCGGGGGGGAGTTGGACGACGTTGCGCCGGTTTTGCCAAGAACGCGGCTACGTTGAGTTGCGTTTGAGCGATCTTGTGAGGGAAGGCGCGTGGCTCCCAATGCCTGATGAGGTCTTCGGGCGAGTACGCGATGTTATGACGGCGCAGCAGATAAGTGGTAAGAGTTTAGTATTGCTGGGGATGCCTGGCTATCTTGCGTTGTTGGCAAACGAGAATAAACGGGCTGCGATTGTCGCTTTACGCGAATGGATAGACAGTGCGTCTGGGCAGGAAGCGGTCTGCTTTTTGCGTAGTGATGACGACACAGAGTTGATACTCAAGGATGTTTTCGCCAATCCGCGCTACCGCCAGGGGAAGCAACTGCTTGAAATAGACGCTGAAAAGATCGTGTCGCATGTCACTTCGGAAGAGGAGGAAAGAATCGCGGGGCGTACGGAGGTGATGCTGGTCGGGAACGATTTGGCCCCCTTCATCCCGGAATTGTTCGACACTTTTCAGAAATATTTGCGATATACCGAGGAGCATCCAAACGACAACTCTATCCGGCGGATTGTTGTTGCCTCGGAAGGACGGGAATTGGCCGGGCTCAGCGCTGAGGTGCGGCAGGTGGTGTGCCTACGGGATTTTGCTCGCGTGTTTTTCGATGTGGAAGATGCCGAATTGTCCGAAGATGCTTTGCGGTGGATGTGTGAGTGGGGTAAAGGGGGTTCGGGGAAAACACTGTCGGAAACTCTCAAGACGCAGTTTTTCCCAGAAGGTGAGGTATCAAAGCGTGTCTTGCAAGTGTTTGATGGGTGCAAGAGGACAGAACGCGAGGCGTTATTTTGGCTGGTTAAACGTGTCGCTTCCAAGGGAAGTTACCTTGAGTATGTCACAAGGCAAGAGGGGATTCTTGTCAACAACTTTCGCTCCGCATATGTGGCAGGCGCTGCGGAATGGATAGATGAATCGTTAGCCTTTGCTGGCGAACGCAGGGATGCTATACGAGAAGCAAACGTTATAATGTCCGACACGGACATCCGGCAGTTCATTACGCGTTGCGAGGGCGAATCCACGTCTCGAGTAGCGCCGTGGTTGAACTGTGGGACAGACACGGAGCGAGCCGAATTACTGAGGCGTTGTGCAGTGGACGGACTTGTGTCAAATTCGGTAAAAGACGTTTATCCAGAAGCGGCAGCTTATCTGAATTCGGATCCCGTTTTCGACAACTTGGCTCTGGAAGATTATTTCAGGGAATACCGTGAACTGAAAATGGCTAGCCGCGTTACACCAGAGTTTTACGTGAAAGCGCAGCAGGTGGTTCCTTTGAATTCAGTACAATCGCGAGACGTGATGGTGCAACGGTATGTATCGGACAATGTGTGCGCATTGCTGGTGGTGGACGCGATGGGTGCGGAGTGGCTTCCTATGCTAGTGGCGTTAGCGCGGGAGCGGAATATAGGCGTTGATTCGATTGGGGTCGGCGAAGTGAATCTGCCGACAACAACGCGGTTCAACAACATTCATTGGCCAGACGTGGCTCGGCGGTTGCAGGATATTAAACGTTTCGACAACATCGCGCATAATGGTATTGAAGCGCACGAGAAGCGTCGCGCGGAGGAGAATTTGGCAGGGGCATTGGATGTGATCGGTGGCGAGGTGTTGCCACGTGTGGCGGATGGGCTGATGCGGTTTGAGCGGGTGATAGTCACAGGAGACCACGGGAGTTCGCGGCTATCGGTGTTGGCGTGGCAAGCAGAACCGAGACTGGCAAGGACGCTTTCTTGTGATTTTGGTGCAGAGATCGCCGATTGGCGCTACCGTGAGCGGGCGGCACAAGGATTATGTCCGCCGGAACTTGAGGAGACGTTGGACGGAAGGTACTGGGTGGTGCGCGGGTATAACCGGCTGCCCAAAAAGGGCGGCGGACAAGGCTTTGAGCTACACGGCGGAGCATCGCTGGAGGAGCGACTTGTGCCGGTTGTGATTTTCTCGAGGACAGGGCAATTCATGCCGAAGACGAAGACCGGTGGCAAACGTTTGCAGATTGTTGAGAAAGATGATTTTGATTTGTAGTTTAAATGAGGGCACTCAATAATGGTAAATACTGAAAAATTGCGGACGGCATTCCCGGACACGACGGTATATAAGGATCCGAACATCGTGGCGATCTTCAAAGCGGCGTCGATTCCGTCGTTTTTACGGGATTGGATTCTGAAGCGTAAAGCGGAGTCTGATGGTAGAATCCACGATGCTGAGGCGTTACGAAAATACATTTACGAAATCATACCTCGCCAGGAGAATTTGCTGGAACTGAAGGACGCCGCACGAAGTGAGGGACTCACGAAGAAGTTTCTGGCCAAAATTGAAATTCAATTTAGCGTGCGTTCCAATGAGTACACGTTTGCGATTCCGGAATTGGGGCTTGGGCATGCTGAAACGCTGATTGATGATTATGTCTGGAACCGAATCAAAAATGATGTCGTAAAAACGGCTGGTGGCTGGGGACTGGTACAACTTGGGTACTGCAGTCCAGGCGATGATAAGCCCCGAGGATGTTTCACGCTTTTAGAGTACAAGAATTTTTGCCCGTACACGATCGATCTGGACGCCTATAGAGAGGCTCGCAGTCAGTTTACGGCCGAAGAGTGGCTCGACGTTGTTTTGGGAGCGATTGATTACAACCCGGAGGGATACGAAGATTGGGTTCAGAAACACACGGTGCTGACGCGCCTGCTGCCGTTCATTGAGCCACGACTGAATCTGGTGGAACTGGCTCCGAAGGGAACGGGTAAGTCTTATCTGTTCGGGCGGGTAGGTAAATACGGCTGGTTGGTAAGCGGAGGGACGCTGACGCGGGCGAAAATGTTCGGCGATATCAATGGAAAGAGCCCTGGTCTGGTCGCAACGAACGACTTTGTAGCGCTGGACGAAATCCAGTCAATCAAATTCCATGACCCGAGCGAGATGCAGGGCGGGTTGAAAGCCTACATGGAAAGTGGGGAAATCACGGTCGGCAAGAATCGTATCATAGGTGGGGCCGGTGTCATTCTGCTGGGGAACATCCCGCAAACAGAGATGGACGAAACCAGAGACATGTTCCAGAGGCTGCCGGGAGTGTTTCACGAGTCGGCATTGCTGGATCGATTCCACGGTTTTATCCGCGGGCGCGACATCCCACGTATGAGTGAGAACCTTAAAATCAACGGTTGGGCGCTGAACACTGAGTATTTCTCTGAAATTATGCATCTACTGCGCCAGCCGGCGGAAACATTGATTTACAGGCATGTCGTCGAAAGACTGGTGGATTATCCTATAAACGCTGACACACGAGACACGGAAGCGGTTTTGCGGTTGTGCACGGCCTACCTTAAACTAATGTTTCCGCATGTCGCAGATCCAAACGGAATCGACAGGTGGGAGTTCAAACGGTACTGTCTGCGTCCCGCCGTGCAAATGCGCACGGTGATCCGGCAGCAGTTGCAGAAGATAGACCCGCTTGAATACGGAGGGAAAAACATAGCCGCATACACGTTACACGAGGTAGAGCAATGAACGGAAGGAGACAAATCAATTGCACCTATTGCGGCAAAGAGAAGCTCTCCAGAAATGAAATTGGACTTAACAAGAAACTCATCCATAGACAGATTGAACAGATGATGTGTCTTTCATGTATGGCCGAGGATTTAGAGACGACGGAAGAGGAGATAATAGAGATGATCGAAATATTTAAGCGGCAAGGCTGTGAGTTATTTTCGTGAGACAGGGGTTGAAAATGTTCAATCACGTCCTTAGAGCCGGATGAATTGGCTATCGATACTGCCGAACTTGCTGGGCCAGATCAACTTGGAGGAAATTTTCAAAAATGGCTTGCCGAGATGTCAATCTCCCTCAGAAAAGTGGACGCCGAGTTAAACCGCAAGGGATAAGGCACCTTTTTTTTACTTCAAGCAACTGGAGGCGAAAATCATGAAAAAATCACAGGGAAACCAAAATCTGGCATGAATCCTGAATTGCCAAGGCTGATTCAAAAGCTGAAAAAAATTCATTAACAATCAAGAATTTATCTGTGATCCCAAAGAATCGTCGAAAGATTTTTCCCGAAGGAGGACGCTCTCCTTTTCAACTTTGGTCAGCTTCCTCTCAACATGAACAAGGGTTCCTATCAGACCGAGCTCAACCAGTTTTTCAGGGCTCAACACAGAGACGACGTTGCAAAACAGGTCGTCACAAAAGGGCTCTATCGAAAGCCAGAAAAAAATTGAAGCCCAGTGCATTCATAGATCTGAACAGCCGCATGATCGAAGAATATGAAAGCGGCTTCGCGGTCGAGACTTGGAAAGATTTCCATATGCTTGCCATCGATGGATCCACGGCCACGCTTCCTGATGAACAGGAGATCGTCAATCATTTTCGGCGTCTGGAAGCCCAACAAGGGGAAATCCTGTCCCAAAGCCCGTCTTTCCCAGAGGTTCGACGTATTGAATCGGTTGACGGTTGATGCGATCATCTCACCTAAAGGCCGGAAAGAACGAGACCTTGCTGCCACCACACACTCTCTAATCTCTAATGGGCTTTGATACCGATTCTGTTACCGTTGGTTCGGCTGAGCCGCATTGAACTGCATACTAAATCAGAAATGATCTTGAGGCCGTAACTCATCGCCGGCTCTATCCGAAGCCGCCGCCCGTTGGCTCTATCCATTGAGAGCGACCGAGATCCCAAACATTGTGATAAAGATCCAGCAGCCCCAAACATCGACCAGGGAGGGTTCGCAAAAAAGTCATGGTCTGGCAGAAAAAATAAAACCTATATAATATTTTTTATTGATCAAGCTTGTGAGATATTGTAAAGTGCTGCATCACACTCGAACGTATAGCAATATGATATGAATCCAGGACCAGATAGCGACTGCTCAGAAAGGTATTGCAGAATGGATGATTATGATAGGGGAGCGAGCGCAACAAGTGATGTAGGTGCTGCTGCCGACGGAGCCAGCAAAGATGTGGCCGTTTGTACAGAGCCGGAAGTTGACATTCCAGATACTGAGCGACTACTGGCCGAGAAGGCCTACGGTGAACTGTCACGAATTTTCAGAGAGCACTATGAAAATGCCATTATGGAAGCGGGTGAATACATCATCAAAGAGTTCTATGACGGGAATTTTGATATGGCGCGTGATAAAAAATCACCTAAAGAGGGGTCGTTGAACCACCTGATAAAGATGATACAGGACACTTCTTCTAAAGGCCCTTCAAAATCATGGTTTTATAATGCTGTTAATCTGGTCGTCCAAAACCACGATCTAAAAGCAGGTGAGGACGACGAAGCAGAGAAGAAGCGTTTCCACACGTATGGAAACCTCCGTTTGAGCCACAAGGTCTGCTTGCTTTCAGTGTCAGCAGTCGAACAAAAAAAGCAGCTTATCGATGAAATAAATGAAAAGGATCTAACCGTCCAGAAGCTCAGAGACCGCATTAAGGAACTGAAGTCAGCCGATGATAACCCCTCAACAAAAAGTCTCAACCAGATTATTTCCAGACCAGAGATATTATTTGCTGAGGGTTATTCGAAAGAGGATTACCTCGATAAACTTAGCAAGATGTCGACGAAATCGCTTGATAGCCTTAAGGCAAAAAGCATTACAAAACGGGACAATCTCAAGAAAGAGATAGCTGAGTTGGAGAAGGTCAAGGGGTCTAAGGAAGGCCATGTACAAGGCTACGTTTTGCTGATTGAGGAAATCTCTAAAGTAATGGCTAATAAGACGGCGGCATCAAGCCAAAGCGAGCCTGATCCCGGCAGCTGAAGATCGCCGCCGGAACCAATCCTATGCCGAGATCCCGGAAATCTGATTCATCATTGACATCAGCTCCCGACTCTCCTTAACCAGACGCCGGGCATCTCGCCGCCGGGCGATCGCCTCAGCACTGTAAAACCCGTGTTTCCAGGCATTCTTATTGCCTTGGGGGGCACCGCTGCCTTTGGCACCACCGTGAATCCTGCAACGGCGCCTACCCAGCTCGGGCGGATTCTGGCAGAGGGCTCCGGACCTGGTTTTAGCACCGCAGATGATAGGTTGATCCTCTGATTTTGTACTCATCCCCCGTTCTCCCCCCTCTCAACTCTGGTTGACCTGGCCGACCACCGCCTGGCCGCCTGAATGCACGTGGACGTGCTCGACGGTCATTCGCTGTTGGCCTTTTTGTCGGTAACGCCGAAGCCCTTCCATCTGTAATGCATAGGTTCGGGATAACTTGGCGGCCAAGTCCAGATACTGTTTGCGGGTGTCGAAAAAAGTGGTCTTGTTGACGGCGTCCGCTATGAGTTCCATACAATGGTTATGGATGGCAACCATTTGGACGGCTAACATCGCTTCTACTGGGTCCTGCGGCTGGATTTCATCAATGGCCACGATATCTGCATTGAGACACGCGGCTGTATCCTTGTTAGACCGTTTGTGGGCGTCTAATAATTGCTGGATTCGAACGGTCGCCAAATCGACGCTCGAGGTTCCAGCTACCTTTTTGATGTCTTCAACGCAGTCTATGAGCCCCTTCTGTCCGTCCAGATCGAGCGGGGCGGCATCACCTTGGTCGTGCAAAATCATCCTGAAATTCCTTTATATAAGATATTGGAACGGTAGGGGCCGTAGTTGCCCCCAATCTCATAGCCCATAGTAAAATCTATATTTGAAATGGTTCATCTGGCGTACCTTCTTTTGGGTTCCGTCGGGGTAGGTCCAGATGGTCCAATCGTTATCGTAATAATGCTTCTCCGGATCGGCGACTTCAAAGATCTCGAACACGGGTAGGTGATCATCTAGAGCGGACTTTGCCCTCCAGACTGGGTAGCTGTCATTGTGGAAGGTAATATACGATGAGATTTTCTCAGGGTCCGATCCCATTCGGAAAGTCCAATCGTGAATGACTACTCGTTCGAATTTTTCTTTGCTTACCCGGAGGAGGATGTCGCCATCAAGTGGGTCGTATGCCCTATAATGCCAGGCCGGGCCGATCTTTGTGGCGGAGAAACGCCTGAGGTCGTCGATGTGGCGGGGTCTGCAGGAATATTTATACATTGGGAAGATCCTTCCTAAAGCACTCAATATTAATGGGGTTGTTTTTACTTTATATTAAAATATGGGAGGTCAGAGCAGGGATGTTAAGTCAGGACTACCAATTTGTTGGCTCAGATAATTTCTGAAGACCATGGGTTCCCACTGCGCTCTGTGATGATTCTCGGAAGCTGCAATTGATGGGTTGTTTTGGGCTACCCGCGCGTCCAGCCAACTTTTGCAGCGCCTCCATGGTTCAGTGACACGGCTGAAGGAAGGGAGTTATGAGGCGTCACGTTTGTCACGATCTCGTCGCCCGAATCAATCCAAATATGACGGCGATTTTGGCATATTTAAAGGGTGATTCCTTGAATCCGTCATGTCTGTCATATTTGTCATGTACTTTATTTTTATTATAAAAATGAAAATATTAATCCGGCAATTAAAGATCTGAACAAGAAGTTGTTAAGAATATCGCTAACAACCTAAAATATTTGATCAAGAAAATTATGGTCTGTTTATGTATATAATTATCAATTTAATATATAAAATAATAAAAGGATACATGCAGTGCTATAGTTATTTATATTTTTTTTATGTAATAAGAAATCGAAAAAAGAATGTGACAGACATGACAGACATGACGGATTCAAGGAATCACCCTTTAAATATGCCAAAATCGCCGTCATATTTAAACGTTTTCCTGGGCCGAGAATATGACAAATATGACGTCTCATAATCCCCCACCCTCCGGATGATTCACATGCGGGGAAAAGATGGAGAGGTGGGGGTAGGCGGCAGAGTGCGGATGACACAGCAGAGAAGTAATCAGACAAAGCCGCTAAAAAAAAAAGCCGGCACACCTATCACAAGAGCACCGGCTTCGATCAACCAACTGCGGACTTAATTCATCACGGCTCATCCCACGCGAACTCTACGCCAAGATGGTCTCTGAACAACTCCCGGCAGCGCTCCAGGCTAGGAAGTTGATACTTCATTCTACGTTGCCCGCTGGATTGTCTCGTCTGGCGGACCTCCTTGCACATCCTCGTTAGCTTTATACCGAATTGCTTCTGGGTGATCCGGCCCCTGATAGTCTGCTGGCGGCAAAACTCCAAGAATTCATCGTACAGCAACTCTTTTACTATCTCACTAGGCCACTCTGTACTGCCATCGTTGGAAGACACACACTCTTCGCAGAACTCGAACATCTTTGACGTGAGCTCGCACAGCTTCCCGGTTTGCAACCGCTCAAACCAAAATTTATCCGTAGGATCCATCGTGGCCAGCACTTGGTCGAACAACGCCCCAGTCTTTGGGGAATCCCGAAGATTGACTTTCGACAAATCCACCTGCAACAACTCATAGAGCAGCGCCTCAACCCCGCCAGCGTCCATCTGCTTGTTTAAAGCCTTGAAATATTCAAAATCACATCCGTGATCCCCGCTGACATCCAGCACGACAAACCGTCGTTCATCCCTCCCGGCAGGCACCACCCAGTCATAGTTGCTGGCCATGATCAACCGGATGTGATTTTCGATTTCAAACTGGTTGAAGCCCTTGGGCTCGATCCGCATTGTAGGCTCTGTAATCATCGCCCGGAGCATCCCCGTGGCTGTCTTGCTGCCTGAGCACGCCGCCTCGTCCGCGAAGACGAGTAAGGCATTTTTCAGGTGGTCGTTGAACCGGCCTGTCAATGAGCCTTCGTTTGCGACCTGACAGTAATGCCGCCCGAAGATCTTGCCAAACGTATTGACAAAGGTCCCTTTTCCGGTACCTTGACGCCCACGCAGGACCAGTGCTGTCCCCGGGCGCGCCCCACCGGGATTCTGGACAGCATCCGCCATCCATGCCCATACGTAGTCATAAATCGCCTGATCTCCGTTTGCGATAACCTTAAAAATGTGTTCCTTGAACAGCGAACAGTCACCGAGGATCGGTTCCACGGCCAGCCCCTTGTACAGATTGTACCAGCCCGGGTGATCCTTGTTGGGGTCCATGATGATACCCTCATAGGCGCGTCTTCCGGGCCACGTTACCCACACCTCGGAAATCGGACGCCACTTTTTTCCCAATCTTATGGTTTTATCCGCATAGAAGCTAACGAAGTCCGACTTTTTAGAAAAGGTCTCGTACGGCTGCCCGTTCACCGGGTTGATCCCTTCGGCCATGATAGCGAACTTCCCGTTCAGGTTCACGACCGCATGCTTCTCATTCAGAGCCTCTAGAGCTTGGATATTGTCTTCGGTATCGATGTCCTCGGTCTCTGTATCATCGACAGACGCGCCCCATTCCTCGCCCGTCACTGCCTTATAGATGTCTTTCCACTTCGTGCGGTTGGGGTCCCCTTTGCAGGAGTTATGGAAGCAGTGATACCCGGGCAGCCCACCGTCCTCACCGACGATGATCGCAGCCTCGTTCCCTTTGTGGGACGGGTCAAAAAGGCAGACATCCAGGCAATACAAGGTCTTATCGTTTTTCTCCTTAACCGTGTATTTGATCTCTTTCTCGTTCAGGAATGCCGCGACATCCACAGGAGCGTACTTAAGCTTTTCCTTTTTAGGCCGACCTCTCTTCGATTTCGCGGCTTCAATTTCAGCCTCGACCTCCGTGACCCACAGCGACAGTTTATCGTAACCGTCAGCCGCGTATTCCATGTCCCCAACCTGATAAATGTAGGACATACGGTGGTGCGTGTCGTAGTCACTTGGGTCCCCCTTCATGGCCTTGGTGCCGTATAGCTTAAAGATCCGGCCAGGGTTGAACACAGTCTGATCGATGTCCTGTGATCCGTCGCCGTTCAGCTTGAACTTCAGGCAGGCCAGCACCCGCTTCACGAAATCAGACGCAGCTCTGACATTTTCGTTCTCATACCGATAGAGTAGGTGCGCACCATTGCCGGACACTCCGCGGAACGGCTTAGCCAACCCGAGCTTAGCCAGGAAGGCCTCGATCTCGTCACCCTTCGCCAGCGCTCCTTGCAGTTGCTCTAACGACGATGCAGTCCCCGAGGGCCTCTTGGGGTCGACATCGATCGGCAGCCACTGGTAGGCTGTGACATCCAAATCGGACGTGGTTCCTCCGTCGTTCGAGGCTAATTTATTATGCATGCGCCCAATAACCATTGGGTTCAGCTTATGCAGCGTAAAGTATATACCAGCTTTTCCGTTATATTTCCCATCGTTGCACTGTGCTTCGATGTGCCTGGCAGCTGGCTTCACAGCCGCCTTAAACGCCGCGAAGCTATTGAAGTACCCTGCTATCGTCTTCCACGCCGATCCGGTCCAATAGTCTGATTTTCCTGTAACTCCGATGATCCGAACCTCAACCACGTTGTCGACCCCGACCAACTGATTGTAAATGTCCTGGTCGAAAAGCGTTCGCTGGTTCTCGTGGAGCACCAGTTCCTCCTTTTTTACGGGGATGTAGTTCAGCAGATCCGCTTCAAAAATGTCCACACCAGCTTCATCATCGGTCGCCATATCAATATCACTATAAGACATATCTTTGTTCTCCTGTATTATTTATAAAACCATGAAGCCGTCTTCACCCCCACTGCCGATGTACAAAAGCTTGCTCCCGTCTTCAAATTCTCTCTCCATTGCCCTGTACCTTCGCAACGCCTCGTTATTCTGTTTAATTTCTTGGCGCCACTGGTATAAGGCCGGAAATTTTTCCGCCAACTCCTGGTCGTTGAGTGGCCTCCCCGACGCATGCCTCGGTCCTTCGTAGTAACGCCAGGAGAGTACTTCACGCCCACGATCCATAAATTCTTCCCACCGTGGATGGGAAGGATCTACTATCTTATCGATTGTGTTACGGTCCCCGAAAACATTGAGACTGCACGGAAACAGCGTACGGTCCAGGCAGTATATATCGCCAATATGCAAAATCAGCTTCTTCTGCACCTCAGGGTCCTTGCTATTGACCTGAACACCGTATTTGCAGGCCAAGATGCCCCGTAGGATCTTCTTAGACTTGTTGACCGCGAACTTGTTCTCATTTTTGGTCTCAACCACAAGGTAGTCGATGAACTCCAGACCGTTGTACTCGCCGTGGTATATATCATCGGATATGTCGGCGCTACGCCCGTTGAGCACACATACGACCGAAACTTTCAGTTTGATCTGGATGTTACCCTTTTGTGAGACGCTGAGGCCGTCGGGCAGACCGTTTTCTTCATCGAACCTACTGGTGAATACTTCGCACTCTGCAATTGAAAGAGTGTTAGGGGGAACTAATTTAGGTTTGACAACCGTAACCGAATGTTTTATTGTAGTATAAGACATAGATAAAATTTCCTGTATTAAATGTTACTCGGTGCGCCTCCTTGGGATCTCAGCCCTCGGAGGCGCTTTCTTTTTGGTTATGCAGGAGCGGCAGCATATCCCAGCACACCCCTGTCTTTTGTTCATTTACGGCACAGATCGCTTCTCATCGACAGGTTTTGACCCAAGCCTAAAGCTCCTGCTTGAGGCCTCAGTACGATATTCTGGGACACAGACGGCTATACCGTTGACATAGTCATCTATTGTGGTATGATTTTGGTTAATCATATCAACATCCTTTCACTTGGCGTCTCATGGGCCTCTGCAACCCGGGAGGCGCTGTTCTTTTTTGAGGGGCGAGAAAGGCGTACCTTCGATCTTACCCGCCCCACCTTGTTAATCCGCCTCGGCCCCTAAAATCCAAACGCCCTGCCGATCCAATACCCCCACCAGCCCAGTTCGTACATCATCTGGACCAGCCACATAGGGTTACACTGATCGATCGTATCTGCCACCGAGATCATCCGCTTGCCCATCCAGCCTGAGTCTCTTCGGTGCCGTGGGCTGTACTTGACCACCCCCAGGACCTCGGGCCGCACCTGAATACCAGCCCTGAACCACTGGTTGATTTTAACTATTTCAGCGACCTTGGTGTTAACGGTATCCTCATTCATTTCATTCCTCCTCATCATTAATCACCATCTCCAACACATCCACCCACAGCCGATGCATCGCCAGCAACAGCCGCTCAGGCATATCCACAAATGTTGCGATGTGCTTCATACAATCGATGTTGACAAACGTCTCCCCGCTCACGTCCCTGTACACTATGTCTAACAATTCGGCAGTGGCCATAATCAATTCATCATCCCTGCTTCCGTCGTCCGGCATCTTGGTATAAGCTTCCTGGTTGGCCACATCATAGAGCATCACCCGGCCGCCCCCGAAGTCCAGGCGCCGGAATTTCTTAACATTCTCCAGGTATGACCAAGCCACTATGCCTGGGTGGTATTCCAGGGGAGTGTCCTCCGCATAGCCGATGAGTCCCCAGTCCACATTGGCTCCCTCCATCACATCACCTCCTGGTCCTTGATCATCGCCCGGATGTCCTGTGGTCCCATGTCTAGGAGGGTCTCCAGGGGGACCCCCGTAAGCTCCCGTAC
The DNA here is from genome assembly GCF_001854245.1 of Desulfococcus multivorans. GTDB lineage: Bacteria > Desulfobacterota > Desulfobacteria > Desulfobacterales > Desulfococcaceae > Desulfococcus > Desulfococcus multivorans. Next base: position 4,193,516 of record NZ_CP015381.1, read on the forward strand.
CCGCTTGGCCAACCGCACGGATATCCTCGCGCGACCGGTGCACCAGTGATGTACGCATTGACGGGTGATTTCCAGTTTGTCTGCAAATTCCTGCATGTTCATGTTGTTTTCCTCCTTCGATTACTGCGATTTTAATCGATAAAAGGGTCGCCGACCGGCCCGAATGGGCTGTAAAACCAATGCCCTATACTATATAGATGGACCATTGCCCGGAGAAGTTAAGCAATTTTTTTTAGCCATGATAATCAAAGAGTTATCTCTATGTTTGCCTCCTCAATTTAACTTGCTGTCAGCAGCGGCGTGAACATGCTGCAAGCATGACGGATAAAAGGGACACTGACCGGCCCGAATGGGCTGTAACAACCTATGCCCTGTACTAGAGATATGAACGAAAGCCCGGAGAAGTTAAGCAATTTTTTTTTTAGCCATGATAATCAAAGAGTTATCTTTATGTTTGCCTCCTCAATTTAACTTGCTGTCAGCAGCGGCGTGAACATGCTGCAAGCATGACGGATTAAAATGAACGAGATTTAGAGGGTAATGACGACGATTCTGTGTGGTGCAGCAACCGGTCAAAGAGCGCCGACGTGAGGGTGCTGTCGTTGTTGAAGATCTCGGGCCAGTCCTTGGCTGATAATCGGGAAGAGAAGATCGGCGCCGTGATTGTCGACGGGCAGGTACCCGAGTTCGTCAATAAGAAGGTCCGGCTTGACATACTTTTTCAGCTCGTCTTTCTGGCGGCCGGCGGTCCTGGCCGTGGTGAGCGTATTTTCGCCGATAAAGCAGAGTTTTAGAACTTTCAGGTTTTTAACGAGGGTGTTGTCGTCCGGATCCATGTTACATCCTCCGCAGGTACGGAGTAACGGTTGGTATCCACGATGGCCCTGAACTGGCTGGATGCCTGGATGGGGGGTGATGGCGGCGATGTCGTAGGGATGAAGGGGTATCTCGGCAAAAAGATCTACAGGCTTCTTTCCGGTTTCGCCGTGGACGCAGACATTGTCTACGCGCCCTTTTTCATTTCCCTTGCCGACCCCGCAGGGACAGATGGTAAAGCCGCAATGTTTCGCAAAATCGAGGTATCTGGGGTTGAAGACCGGCTGCCTGCCGACGATGCGTTTCAGGACGGCGGATTTTAAAAACTGAGGCGGCGGCTGGTAGATCCTACGGGAACCGATCCGTACGAGCCCCAGTCCACCTGGGCGCATTCCCCCGGCGCGAAGGAAAGCTTGAGGAAGGGCGGGGTCCTTCGGGGCCGGATCTTTTGCACGTATTCCTTGACGATGGTGTAGCCGCCGTCAAACCCCTCTTCCCGGATTTTTTGAAACACCTGGACCGCCGTATAGGGATGGGTTTCCACCAGACGGACGATATAGGATTTAAAGGGGTCCAGTTTGCTCCTGCGATGGACCGGCGTTCGCGGGCGGTATTGCTTTTCGGCAAGCCATTTCCGAACGGTCTGGTCGTCGAGGTCCAGCGCCTCGGCGATCTGGGCAGGGCTCAACCCCTGGTGCTCATGGTAGTGCTTGATCCGGACAAAAGCCTCATAATCGATCATGCGGCGCCTCCCGCGGCTTTTTTGAGGATCTCGCCAAGGGACAGGGGCTGCGCCGTTGTTTGCCTGGGGACATCGGGGTGATGCACATCCAGGGACAGCACCTGGTAGAGCGGTCTTTTCCAGGCGATCAGCCCGATCCGGATCAGGTTGCACCTGGCGCTTTCAAGGGTACTCTGGTCCATGGAGAGCCGCTTCATGATGGACGCGTCGCCGTAGTAGATGAGCCCCATCCTGTCGCCGACAGTAACCAGGAACAGGGCCGCCGCGGGGTGGGAGCAGGCTTCGATATGGCGGTCACGGACCAGTCGGTGATCGAGCCAGCTGAACTGCTTCGGCACCTTGCGGAGCCGTTCGGGCAGGATGGGGGATTTGGTTGTCATGCCGATCTCCCCCGGCAGTACCGCAATGGCTGCGAAGGATGGTGAAGTCGAGGTCTGGGGAAGGAGAAGCCTATGGCCTTTTCGAACATACCGCGCCGGCATGCCGGGTCATCACAAAATCTATGAGACGGAATGGGGGACTTGGAGGGCCGGGCTGGATAGTATGTGGCTCCAGCCCGGCTTTTTTTGTGACGGTACGTTACTTCGGGTCAGTGCAGATTAGTCATGGTATCCTGGAGAAAATCAGATTTGGAACACTCCATGATAGGATCTTTATTCATCAGCGCCGGTGGCGTGGGCGGGGGCAACCGTAAGGCTACTCATTACCCCGATAGCCCTCTTTCTCTTGACACCAACGCCAATAAGGGAGCTTACTTCTGCTCGCTCGGTATTCATCGCGGAGTTCCATTTGCCGCTCAAATCCAAGCTGGCGTTGTTGAACGCTCCAGAATGCTGCCTCAATCTGCTGGGGAGTCTGAACATACTGAACGCTACGATGGCTATCCAGGCGCCAATACTGACGGCTAAGGGTTACCCTACGAGCCGTGGTTCTATTTGGCAGCATGCCGATTTGGAGAAAGACCTGTCTTAGGAGTGTTGCAGCAAAACCTGACAGGAGTTCGTCGATAGTCTTTGCAGCCTTTGCGGAAGCCTTTCCGTCGTCTAGATTATCTCTCACGGCGTCAAGCCAAGCCTGGTCCACTATCTGGACTGACTCTTTGATGCTTACGCGTATAACGGCGATTAGCTTCAAGACATACACCCGCCACTTCGTGAGCGAAGTTGCCTCCTTGAGATCAAGCCATGCCTCTTTACCAAGGAGTTGTTCGATTACTGTCTTCAGCGAGTAGAAATGTGAAATGTCAGCACGCATAGATGCTCCAAAGGGGATAACACCTCGGATGAACCGCTCCGGTGAGGACGCTGTACTCGGCGGCCTTACCGGAGTCGCGTTCGATCCGGTTGTTGTGTGATTTTCAGGTAGCGTTCAAAGATGGTCGGGGCCTCCTTCTCCTTGGAGGCGAACCAATCAAGGAGTTCGTGCATCCTGTCTTCCTCGGCGAAGTACTCATCATCTTTCCGGCGATCGCTTGGTTCTCCAAGGCGATCAAGACTCCTCTGAAGTTGCCATGTCTTCGCATTGGTCTCCTCGATCACCTTTTCGACCTCGGCCATGTCAAGCGGGCCACGTTGGGCAACTTCCCCCTTGAATCTATCCAGTCGGGCAATCAAGTCATTCGTCCCCTTGACCTTGCCAACCGACTGGAGAGTTCTGTAGGTCGAGCAGAAGTGGAGGAAATCAACGAGCGCCGTGAAGACTGCAAGCCTGTAGGGGTGGAGCGCATTCTTGACCGTGATCTCGTTGGCGCGGTGCGCATGAATCGCTGCCCGCCGCGCGTATATCGCGGAGAGGATTGCGACTGCAAATGCTGCCAGCGCGATCAGATCTGAGATTTGCATTTCGTTCTCCTCACACAACGCTCAGTTTAACCGGCTGGCTTTGGAGCGCAACGGAATTGCCAGACCGAGTTGATGCGGTTGTGTACGCCCGGCTTGGGCGTGAACTTATGGGGTGAAAGTCCCCTATGTGTGAACCTTGTCGATATCGTGAGATATAGACATAAACATTAGCCGAAGGCAAGGGCGTTGTCGAGAGGCATCGTCTGAAGGAAGCACGAGTGCAACGCTATAAGCCGACGAACTATGGGTGAAAATTCATTACCCGGCTGCGGAAATCCGACATCATATCTGCTGCAGCAACTTTGCCCACACGGGTTATGGCCAAGCCCCAGCCCAAAGACTTGGCGAAGGTCCGTGTCAGCCCACTCCCACCACCACGCCCGCCCGGGCCGAAATGAGCGGTCTCCTGAAAAGCATTTTCCAGTTCAACGGCCACGACCTCACGGCCATCACTGGCGAAGACGGACAGCCGTGGTTCGTCGGAAATGAGGTGGCGAAGATCTTGGGGTACGCAGACGCTAAGCAGGCTGTGCGGATGCACTTTAAGTATCCGAAAATGTTAAAAGGTGTTGAATCAACACCTTTGACTTCCAGCCCCAGGGGGATCACTATCATCCCCGAATCCAACCTGTACCGCCTGATCACACGGTCCAAGTTGCCCTCCGCGGAGAAGTTCGAAGACTGGATCACCGAGGTCGTTCTGCCTACCATCCGCAAAACCGGGGTTATACTACCGCCCCACAGATTGAGGACACCGAACACCCGAGGAAAACTCGGTACATCAAAATGGTGAACCGGGAATACAAGGCCGCCCTCAAAAGTGCCGCCGCGGTACCTCTGAGCAACTCAAAGTACTTATGGTCGATCACCTGGACCCCCGATCCGGTCGTGATCCCATCGACCTACAAAAACGGCCACTCGGATTCCACCGACAGGCAGCACCAATGATGGGGCGGAACTACCGCGGCTCCAGCTCATAGAACGACACAGCAGCCAAGTTTTTCGGGCCGGACCGCTGACGACCAGCAGTACCACGGAAACACGTCCAGGACCGGCAACATTACGCCCATTTCGTCAGCCCCATCACTTCGAAAGCCGCCGCCTGCCCATACAGCATCCTCCGCTGCCTGAGGTGCCCGTCACGCCACGATCTTTTTTTACGAAGGGTCGACGAGGGCCCACAAAGCCCATGTTCGATAACATCAGGCAACATCGTCTCCATCATCACCGGTTTCCCACGGCATAACCGCACTGGCTGCAGATGATGGCGACGATGAAGTAGAAGGATACGGAAAGGAGATCTATGGCATTGTCGAACATACCGCGGCGGCATGCTGGGGCATCGCAAAATCAATGTGAAGGAATGGGCAAATTTGGAGGGCAGGGCCGGACCGGGTAATATGTGGCTCCGGCCCGGCCCTTTTCTTTTGTTTGAGGGTTGGTTACTTCGGGTTTAGTGCAGATTTGTCATGGTATCCTTGAAAAAGGCCAGCGTCTGAATACTGAAGTTTTTGATCACAATGGTTGAATTTTGTCGTTCTGAAAAATACATCTGCCAGTCTTGATTTATCGAATCCTCTAGTGTATGCCGCCTCCGGCGAAGTCTTTGAAGCTCCCGAACTCATTGGTTCGCCTCCCCGTGAAGGCGCTCTAAAAACTCGGTCTCAACCGTCACGCCTGCCGCCATGAGCGCCTCAAAAACAGCATTCCACGCTGATATATCGGAAAAAACCGCCGCTTTTTGTCCGACTGTGAGAACCCGGCGCCCAACGCCGAGCTCGTTCCAAAAACGATTGTTCGCTTTGTTCGCCCATTGTTCCGCCGTAACGGCGAGCGGCCCCTCAGCCGTCGATGGATCCAGGCATTCGAGGACATTCAGATACAGGTGGGCGATGGTCGGGCATGATGGCGCCTCGCCGGCGATCTCCGACAGCAGCGGTATGAACGGCGTCAGCTCAGGGTCGGATAAACCCTTTGTGTAAGACGGTCCATCACCGAACCCGTAGTACAACCGCATGTAAAATGCGCTGACAAGCTCTTTTAGGTTAATCTCCATGCCACCTCTCGACGACCGCAAATGGCTGCGCCAATGCCATGTCTCCTTGAGGCGTGGCCAGAAAGCCTCACGCACTGACAACAGATAGGCTCGATCCGCCGCATCTCCTTCAATAAAATGAAGATCACTCTGCACGATAAACGCCGCCGCAGCGTCGATGAAAGCTTCATCTGAAAAGGCTTTGAGCACGTCGACTACTAGTTCCTGGCACATTTCACCCGACCAGTGACGGGCATGCGCCGCCGCATAGTCCATCAAGCCGCGCGTCCAGACACGCTCGATGTCGCTGTCGTCTTCTCCGTCCTCCCCCGACCTGTTCGTCTCCAGAAGCCAGTCACGATTGGCGCGCATCACCGCCTTCGACGTCGATCCGGCGCTTGGGCCAAGGCGTGTGAGAATCCGCAACCAGGTCGTCCCGGTCTTTTCATCGTAATAATAGTCCGGCCACTCCGATTCGCGCGGGGCGCGTTTTCCTGCGCCATCTGCTCCTCTTATTATCAGGGTCCGTTTTCGACGCCGCGTTCTCCGTGGCGGAGGCGTCGGCCAGTCCGGCTCCGCGCCACCTTTCCGCCATTGCCGCTCTGCTTCGATCCGAGAGGCAAGGCGCGACTCCAAATCAGCGCGGCGTTTGTCGTAAGTTGCTTTGTCCTCCCCATAATGCGCACGCCGTGGAATCATGCAGGCGAGAAGCGCGATTCGGCTAAGCGAGATCAAAAGTTTTTGATCGATCTTCTCCACGGCACCTCCATGACGAAGAAATGCCGGCGCAGCGCTCGAGGGATATGTGGCCACGGCCTGTAGGAGATCTTCCGTTTCCGCTTCATCTCCAGAAATTGCCGCAAGGTAAAGACGCCCGGCGATCGCCATCGAGTGAGCGTCGTACATGACATCATCGCGTGGTAGGGTTCTCGACCGACCCTGAAATTGCAGCGCTTGCTCGAAGATTGATTTAATCTCTTGCCGACGCCGCACTACGTCTTCCTGAGACCCAACTCGGGCGAGGAACGCCGCCGCAGAGACTCGCTCAAGCCAGGGATCGTTCGGATCATGCGACGCTTCCTTTTCGTTTGGGGCAGCGGCGGTAGTCTCGTCCAGAATCGCTTCCGCATCGGCGGCGCTAACATTGACGACTTTGGTTTCGTCATCCATCGCAAAGCGGACCGCTAACGATCGGGTGAACGTCAAGTGCTCCGCATTCGCCTTTGCCGCCCCCTCTTCCAGCCATTTTTTCTGCCCGGGCGGCCATTTATAAATCCATCCCTTGCGTTCCTCGCCTGCCGCGTCCTTTTCCGTGACGAGTTCATAATTGTCCCGAGAGGCGAGGCGGAGTGCATGGGACGCCATGAATTGCGGCGACGCCCAGTCGACCGCATCGTCGGTCCACGGCCCAAGCCGGCTCACCGCCGCTTCAAACTGTGCCTGCAGTGCGCCTAGTTCTTCCTTGGACAGATTGAAGACAAGCTGAGGTATCACGTCATGCAGTGCGACGCTGCGTGACACGCGACCCGCCAAATCTTTCTCGACAGCTTGATCGGCTGCCGGTCCCGACCGCCAGACGCGTCCCAGAACTCCTCCACCCATTCGATCGACCGCGTCAAGATTGGCGCGGCCGGCATCTATCGCCAACGTTTCCGGAGACGCTAGAACGTCTCGGAGAGGCGTTCCCTTTAGGGATGAATGAGACAGGACAAGATCGACAATGAGAAGCCAAAGCGCGCCAACGATCGGCCCCTCGGCGATGATGTCTCCGATCACAGCATCAAGCGTCTCGCCCCCGTCAAGTCTCCTATGCGCCCAGTGCTCCATCGCCGCTAACGCCTTGGTCAGCATGGCCGACGGCGCGCGCCCGCGTGACCATCCATAACTGAACAGCGCCTCAATCCTGCGCGTCGTTCCCAGGAACTGAACCGAAAATTCCGGATAACCCTCCTCCGGCGCACACACGCTCTCGGTCAAGGTTTTGATGAACGCAACACCCGTCGCGGGCGCCGCTTCAAGGATTTCCGTGAACACACCGATGCCGCATCGGCCAAGCACGAAAGGACCGTCAACTCGAGACATCGCATAGGAGCGGCGACGCCCCGGCTTCCTACGCAATTCGTCTTCCTCCTCATCATCTTCGAGCGCGCGCAGAAAGGCGGCCGCGAATTCAGCAGGTGCTGCGCCCAACAACCGTCCAGGAAATTCGAGGATCTGGCTTATCGCTGCTTCCGGCCGCTTCGAGTTCTTGACAGCGTTGAGATAACGTGCCGCTGCGCCAGGAGAGGTCGTCGCCCATAGCGCAAGGTAGAGTCGGGCCGTATCAAGCGCATCGCCCGTCACAGCGTATTTGATTTCCGGAAGAGGCTCACCATATCGCGGCAAAGGAAGGTCCCTCCGTTCAATAGCCGCAACCAGAATATCGGCGTAGCGATCGAGCAAGATCGGTGTCACTGTCTTTTCGCCGAACGCTGCAAAGACAAGCCATTTCTGGAAAAGATCGATCGCAGCCGACAACGGTGTCGCTCCCAACTGGCCAAACCGCTGCAAACACCACAAGATCAGGTGTATCCATTCCGGCCCTTTCGGAATGGTCATCCCTTCCGGCGCAGCGACCCCTCCCAGCAGACCCTTATTGAACAGGGGGGCTGCCGACTGCGTATGCGACGCGACAAAACGTCTGATCAACTGCGCCGCACGGCGACCGTCATCTTCGAGCAGAAAAGCGTCGTATCGCCCGAGCAACGCGTCCGCGCGTTCGGACCGGACGAGCGCCAACAGGGCCAGCCCCGCCCATCCGGGCGCGGCGCCTTCCGCCTCCAGATGCCTGAGCAGTTTTGGCCACGCCTCGTCCTCGCTACGTTCGGCGAGCATTCGACACGCCAGCTCGAATCCGCGCGTCATCCAGAAGGGCGGCGGGGCACCCAGCCCAAGCCTGTCAATCGCGCCAGGATCATCAAATAGAACGCAGGCGACCGCCCAGTCTGTAAACAGATCATGCCGGAATCGGACTCGATCCGGATGGATCTCGACGAGCACTTCGTCCGCGATCAATTCTGCAACAGCCTGCGCGTCCTGACCGGAGACATCGACAAGTCCAGCATTGTCGATGAGGCCGTTGGCGACAGCGTTGAGCACTCGCTTACGGGAGTGTATCTCGCCTCTCGTTCGCTCGCCCGTCCCCGCCGCGCCGGATGCCTGCCAGTCTCTCGCCAGCGCAGCTTCGCTGATCGCTTCCTTCTTATTGAGGCGCGTGCTGACCAACAGTCGCAATTTCAGCAAATTACGGGCGAGCAGTTTCGCCGGGTGGTCGGGCCTCAGCAGGGGCGCGAGCTGCGGGGCGGCCTTGGCGAGCGCCTCTGCTTCGTCATCGTCGAGCCCTTCCACGATGATGCGTCCGCGCGCAGACAAGTGCGCGAACATCTCTTCGCCAATCCAGAGGGCGCCCTCATCCTCCCATCCGGGCCGCGCAGTGAACAGCACCGTCACGCCCGGACAACGCAGCGCCGCCCGCAAGAGGTCAATGACCGTTTTTCGTTGCGCGCTGTCGCGAAAACGGTCGAGGCCGTCAATGCAGAGATAGCCTCCGCCGTCGCAGGCGAGATCGCTCAGCAATTCGTCAGCCGTGGCATCGATGCCGAAAACGGCGCGCATCGCTGGCCAGCCGCCAGATGGCGTCCGGTCCGGAGCCAACACCAAAATGCGCGAGACCGCCTCGCGCGCCTCGATAGCGGTTCTCAGCAAGCCGGATTTACCGACGCCACTGGGTCCCGATATTTCAACAACTCCGCCCTGTGTTTCCGCCGCCTGAAGCAGCCCCTCCAATTCGCGCCGGGGCTTTTCCCGTGCGAGCTGGCAACCCTTAACCGTCATACCGATGTCCTGGAGCGCATGGCGACTCAGTTCCTCGATATGGCGGCGCACGACGGCAAGCCCTGGCGCCGCGCCGACGCTCACGCCGAGGTCGTTCAGCTTTCGAACCAATTCGTCCCGGTTCAGTTCACCGCCAATGGCGTCGGCGCGAAGAACGAGCCCGAATAACGAGTCATAGAGATCGGCGCCGCTTTTCTCAGATGCCAAATGCCGCGCACGCAGTCGGTCATGATGCTCCGCCATAGAGTTCGGACGTGCATAGTCGAAAGTCAGCACTGAAAATGACCGAAGGATGTCATAGAGAACGTCGTCCCCCGTTTCGTCCTTCGCCGCGAGGAGCGCTCTGAATGCGGCCACGAACGCCCGCATATCTTTGTTGCTGCGTCCAGGTGTCTCCAGAAGCCTTAAGAACGACGCCTCGTCGATCGTTTGCTGTGCCAGTTCCAGCGCTTCCTGCACGCCATTCTCGATCACGCCCGTCGTCCGCTCAATTGCGACGGCGAAGCGTCGATCCGGCTCGATCTTTCGCGCCTTGACGATCCCGTCCACGACAGACTGGAAATTGGCGTCGTTTTCCGTAAACGCCATCGATCGTTTGACCTGGACCTCAAGACACCGATCCTCGCCCTGAGGCGTCGCGCCCCGCACGATGACGTCATCAAGCGGATGGCCCTGGCCACCTCTCTGGAACTCAAGCCGATCGACGACCGCGCCGGGCAGTCCGAGCGGCTCAGTGTTCGCCAGCAAGGCAAGCGCATAATACGTTCCGACTTTCGTCTCGAACTGGCCGCCTGCTGGTCCAGTAGATCGAGGACTGGAGTCTTTTTCAGCAGGACGCATGGTGAGAGCACCAATTCCAAACAAAAAATTTCATTTTAAGATTGCCTCATAAGCATCTTTCGTTGAACCGTAGCAGTATCTATGCCCGAGCTTTCCGCAGTCGCTTTTCTTGATTCAGTGATAGTGAACCTAAGTAAAAACGGCAAACCGGCTGGTCTGCATCAGCTGTATTAAACTCAAAATAGTGACAGTAACGTCGTTTGGAGAGGTCAATGATAGGGGTGTATTCCGAGGATAAAATTTGAGACCGGCCTCCCTTTCACCGACCATTTTATAGTGTTTTATAAAAACATCATTTTGAAGATTGGTTGTCAACTACTGAACTTCATCCTATAGTTACATATTCTGGGCTGGGAAACGCTGTTCTTTCCAATGTCCACTTTTGAGGAATTTGGAGAGTCAAAGCAACTCGCGGGAATGTCTGATAATGGTCATTTACAGTCTATTGCACTGCATTAAATTTAGTTCTGCGTTAGAGTGCCAGGTTTCTCATACCATATATAATTCAATCTTCCGCTACTGGCCGATTAGGGACCTTCCCTCGCTTGGCCATTCCGTTTCAGACTATCCATGGTCGCGTTCGCGACCGAAGCTGGCTTAATGTAGATTGAGATTTGTATTGTTATGCAGCTAAATTTTTTCACGATACCAAGGTTGACATAACACAAAGATATCCCTTTAAAAATGGTAACTATTCAGCGTAAAATGAGAATATCTTATTCACTGAGTATGAGTTTAGCTCTTTGAAAATTTTTTCCTGAAAGCCAGAAAATACTGGCGTCAGAAATCAGGGTATAGTATGTAGTCCCCCATACTATGGAAGGACTGCATGAACGTAATTGTTTTTCGATATCGATCTCGCGATCTTACGCAACAAGATGTAGAAGATATACGCGGCACTATTTCACGGTATTACCACCGAGGCAGAAGCTACATCTCGCGGGTATTGTGCCGGGAGTGGGACTGGGTTCAACCCAACGGCAAATTCAAGGAATATGCCGCCCGTGATCTTCTCTTGCGCCTGGAAGAAAAAGGCCTTGTTGATCTACCACCCCGACTGCGGCCGAAAAACAATAACAAACGGCGCTCCTTTACCCAAACGCCCATTTTCAACGACACTCCCATGGCGGGCCTTGTCAAAGATTACTCCGGCCTGCATCTTCAACCCATCCAATCCGGCGAAGATTATCTCTGGGGATATCTGCTCCATCACCATCACTATCTGGGCGTTCCCAGGCTTGTCGGCGAGCACCTGAAGTATCTGGCCCGGCTCGATGGCCGGGTTGTCGCCTGCCTGGCATGGGCCAGTGCGGCCTTCAAGGTGAAAAGCCGGGATGACTTCATCGGCTGGTCGACCGCCATAAGGCGGCAGCGGCTTCACCTTGTCGCCAACAATGCGCGTTTCCTGATTCCACCGTGGATTCGGGTCAAACACCTCGCTTCCAAGGTGTTGGCGCTCAATCTCCGGCGTTTGAGCGCGGACTGGCAGACGGCCTATCATCACCGGATCTACCTGGCGGAAACGTTCGTCGATATTTCCCGCTTTGAAGGCACCTGTTACAAGGCGGCCAACTGGCAATGCGTCGGAGAGACCAGCGGCAGCGCCAAAAGGGGCAATGCATATCGGTTCCACGGTCAAGCCAAGGCCGTTTATCTTTATCCCCTGGATCGACACTTCAGGAGACTGCTTGCCGATGACCAGGGATGAAGCCGCCGCCATCCTGGATTTACCCAGGGAACAGGCCATCGATGCCATCCTGACCCTTGCCGACAAAGCGGAAAAATTCGACCGCCTTTGTGGAACGGTCAGCCCTACCTGCCCATCGGGGATGACGCCACCGTACCTGAAAGAACCGGGGAAGAAGCGCAGAAAAAAGCCCGGTCGCAAAAAAGGCCATTCAGGCGTTGCCCGGAAACGACCTGAAAAGATCGACCATTATAGAGAGCACACTCTGGAATCCTGTCCCGAATGCCGGTTGCCTCTGGGAAAGCCGATCAAAAATCACAAGCGCTATATCATGGACATCCCACCGGTGGCAGTTGAAGTCACCGAGCACACCGTCCATGGATATTGGTGCTCGAACTGCAAAAAAGCGGTTTATCCGAGGGTCACTGACGCTTTACCCAACGCCGTGCTCGGCATAAACCTCCTGGTCATGACGGCCTGGCTTCATTACTGGGTGGGCATGAGTGTTCGAAATGTCGCCAGGTTGTTGGCTGTTTTTTGTGCCTTTGACGTCAGCCCGGGCGGTTTGACCCAGGCCTGGAAGAACCTGAGCGTCATTCTGAAACCGCTATACGACGATATCGGCAAAAAAATCCAAAAATCGGCAGTGCTCCATGCTGACGAAACCGGGTGGAGAATCAGCGGCCTTACCCATTGGCTCTGGTGTTTTGCAACCGATCGATTCTGCTATTTTATCATCGACAAAAGTCGCGGCTCCCCGGTCATCAAAAAAGTGATCGGCAAATTATTCGAAGGAATTCTCATCTGTGACTTCTGGGGGGCCTATAACAAAATCGCCACCCTGGCGACCCAGAGGTGTTTCTATCACCTGTTCACCGAATTGGCGAAGGTGGACAAGTGCAACAAATCGGCCGATTGGAAATTGTTCAGGAAGAAACTCGGCCGCTTGCTGATGGATGCGGTGCGCCTGAGTGTAATGAAAGCCGAACTGGCGTCGCCAGTGTTCGATCGGCGCAAGATGAGACTTTACCTCCGGCTCGATCAACTGATTGCATCATCTCGCGAGGACAAGGATGTCAACAGGCTTATCAAGCGGTTGATCCGCCACAGAAATGAGTTCTTCACATTTTTGGAGTATAACGGCGTCAGCCCATACAACAACCATGCGGAACAGCAGATCAGAAAGCCCGTTTTGACGCGGAAAATCTCACAGCAGAATCGCTCAAACCAGGGTGCGGAAGCTCATGCGATTTTTATGACCTTATTCAGATCTGCTGAACTTCAGGGGCTGAATCCCTTCGATACGGTGCTGCACGATGCAAAAAAAATGCTCGGTGCAGTACGAGAAGAAGACATTGCCCTCAAGCTGGCAGCATAATTTTCAAAGAGCTAAACTCATACTTCACTGACAACAAAGTCCGGCAATTTGCCGTCAAACAGTAACGCCAATGCTCGGCTTGAAGATACCCCTTGTTTTCGGCAAGTCGACAGGTATCCCCGGATACGGCAGAAGATTCTGGCGCCTTCAATCGATCGAAAGCAGCCGGATATTTTCTGCTGAACCTTGGTCATGCGGATGTCGTTTTCTCCCAGGTTGTTGGTGAACGGGACAAAATCGATATCCATGAATCGGAGGACTTCATTTTGATAATTGTCCAACCGTTCGAGCAGATTCCTGGACTTCGATTTTTTGATTCGACCCCGTTTGCCTTTTTCCTTTGGTCTGACGGGCTCGGGGCATTCAATTTCGCCCTGTTTTATCAGATCCTGGTATTGCCGGCGATATTTCTGGGACTCAGCGGCATCCAACGCTCCGCCGGCATCGATAACCTTGCGGTTGATCGTTTCGAGGAGGGTTTTCATGTTTTTGGCCCAGTTTTGGCCGTCCTGTTCCCACGCTCTTTGCAATTCCCTCAGGTGATGCGCATTGCAAAGCGCGTGGATGCAGTTATAGGTAAAGTACGGCTTCCAGTGATCATGGCATAAAATCCCCTTGAACCTGGGCAGGATGCCCATATCGTCCATGGCATCAGCGCCCCTTTTTTCATGAGGATGGTAGCAGGTCCATCGATCATTGGATAAACCGTGCAGCCAGTAGCGTTTGCCGCCGATATTGATGCCGGTCTCGTCGGCATTCGCGACCCCGGCCTGGGCCAGTTCATTTTTGACCCGGTTTTCAAAGTCCTCCAGGAGCTGAAAGGCCTCGTTGTTGAAATTGAAGATGGAACCCTCGCTGAGGGGTATCTGCAGCTGGTCGGCGAAGTAATCCTGGATCCGGTTGTAGGGCAATAGCTGAAATTGTGACATGTAAACCGAGTGGGTCTTTATGCCGTTTCCATACTGGACCGCTTTGGTTACGTCTTTGGGGAAAGGCGCCACAAATCGGTTTCCCTTTTCGTCCATCACAATCTCAGCCTGATATTCGGTAACGAATCTCGAGATATCGATATCAAATACCTGGCGCGTTTCATACCCGATGTGGCGGTATATGCCCATAGGCAGCTTACGGCGGTCGACCTTGATCGTTTCGATCCTGTCAGGGGTCTCGACTTTCTTGAGAGTCGTGCCGACATGGCCCTCCTGGCCGCCGGCCTTTTTGTCGCTCTTTTGACGAGGCCTTCTTTGCCTGTTGGGATCGCTTGACGGCGGCTTGCTGCTGTTGGTGCTGTTCAGGTTCAGGCGATTGGCGAGCAGGGTGATGATCAGGATCAGAATCTCAAACATTGACCGTACGGCAGATGAAATCTGCTTGTCTTCACGAATCAGCGCCTGCGCTTTTTCGATTGCGGCCTGGATGTCAATATTTTCGATTTTCATTCAATCCTGTTCCTGTGTCATTCATTGCCCCTACTATAGCACAGGTTTTGAAATCGAATTTTTTCGTCCTGTAACGAATGCTGTCGCATTTTTATTTTTTCTGTTTGCCCGGCGTTACACATGGGCCGAAAGAAGCCTTGAACAGCCTATAAGAAAGTCTGTATGCTCTTTGCTTGAAACGCACCAACAACGATCTGAATTTCAACAATTAGATCAAAAACCATGTCAAGTGTTTTTTTAAGTTTTTCTACATTTCGCTGAATAGTTACTAAAAATGTATTTGTAAAAATCTTGGATATCTTGCCAATATTACCAATCCTTTCAAAGTGCTTGTATGATCAAGATATCTGAACCGAGGACAGTTGCCAATAGTCCTCAGCCAGAATAAGTTCAACGCCAGCATACAGTATATGAGATTTTTTTCAATTGATATGGGCTCAGGATTTTGTAGCTATCGTGCATCAAATCAAAAGGTTCTTGGCTCATGTATTTATACAGTATCCTGGAATAAAAACAGAATCCAGAATAGTGTCGGTAAGCTTCAGTTTTTAGATTCCGCCGAAAGGCCCCATGGGGGCGTGATTTCTATACCCCTCAGATGCCCTGATTTGAATATTCCGGTCCATATCACAAAACAGGAGCGGGGCACAAAAATTTAAACATATCTCAATAAGGTACCTTCTGCTGCGATGATTTTTTTATCGGCTGCCTACGTCTGGTAAATTCATCCGAACCTACGAGGCCATTTTAGCTGAAATCGATTTCCGTAGTGAGATATTTAGCAAATTCAATTTTAATCCTGGTCATTATATCCTTATCTTTGTTCAGATTTATCTGCCGAGGTTAAAACATTTAGCAACCCTATGAACGAAGGAGGCCCTCATGACTTTATTTGAAGGTGTTACACATTTTTTCAATTATCAGCGAATGAACGTGAAAAAAAAATACGCTGAGGAACTATGAATTCATCCTCAACAATTTCCAGGATTATTTCGGAGATATAAAGCTATCGTCCATAACGTCCGAAGACATTGTGGCATTCATGTCCAAGACGTCAGATGGGACGAAGCCTTCCACCAAAAAACTACGATTCACACTTCTGTCCGTTTTCTTCAACTTCATCAAGAATTCAGTCGATTCTGATTTCCAAAACCCTTGTGACAATCACGCGTTGCGCAAGCTTTTCAAAGCCGGAAAGATCACCCAGTTCAAAATTCTGGAAAAAGATGTGGTCAATGAAATCATATTCAGGACGCAGAACCCTCGGAATCGAATCATGCTCGAACTCATGGCTCGAGGCTGCATGAGGGTAGGTGAGGTTCTCCAACTCACTCCAATGGATATTGACGATCGCAAAGCCATCATTCGAGCCCCCAAAAGCGGCAGAGAAGCTGAGGCGGTTTTTCTACCGCAAAAATTAGCAGACCGACTCAAGGAATACATCCGAGAAAAGCAGATCGAAGCCGATGCCAGAATTTTCCCGATAACCTATTCGGCTGCCAGGTTGATTGTAAAAAAGGCTGGCGCTATGGTTGGCATCCATATCAGGCCTCATGACCTTCGGAGACACGCCGCCACATATGCATCTCGATCTGGTACGCCGCTTGAAATCGTATCAAAAGTCCTGCTGCGGCATTCAAACCTGTCAACCACCCAGAGGTATCTCGGAAAAGTCAGTGATGTGGAGGCGATGCGATGGATTGATTATCTTCATGGATAGTTCGGAGATAGCCGGACCGTGGCACTATAGTCTCCGGTCCGGCGATTTTAACGTGTCAATTCCTGATTCAGTCAGATTGTTATCGGTATACTCCATTTTTCAGGCCCGTCCGATACACAACTCCGACGCCGGTGCACATCCATGTCGTTAGCCCTGACATACTCCTGCGTCATTCCACGATAAATATACCTTCCCACCCATCTCACTTTCCGCACGCATCACCGGCAAATCCAGCACCGACAATAGTCCCCACTGTCAGAAACTGCCCCCCCACCCCCTCATTTCAAAAATCCTTCAAATTTTTGTTATAAGATAATAGCACATAATATCCGTATAGAAACATAATCCCCCCAGTTTGACTCCCCAACCCACAAACAACCCGTTTTTAACTACGAACACAAGGAGATAACGATGAAAAGCCGAGAACTCCTCGAACAGCCCTTCGATCCCGCTCAGATCCGTCAACGCAAGGGTAATTTCGGCAGTACCCTTGACTACGTCGAGGGGCACACCGTCATCCAACGCCTGAACGACGCCCTGGACGGCAACTGGTCCTTCGAAATCACAACCCAGGACATCCTGGAAAAATCCGATGAGGTCGTGGTGATCGGCAGGCTCCAGGCCGGCGGCGTTACCAAGATGCAGTTCGGGTCGAGCGCCATCACGCGGAACAAAGACACCGGCGATATGGTGTCGCTCGCCGATGACTTCAAGGCTGCGGCGACCGACAGCCTGAAGAAATGCGCGACACTTCTGGGCGTGGGTCTGCATCTGTATCAGTCAAAACGATCGGAACGTTCGAACACGCACCGCGGCGACAACGTCACGCCGCTGTATCCGGAGGCCGGCGGAGCATCCTGTTCTCGCCAGCTCCCCTCCCGACAGACATCCCGTCAGCGCCTGACGGAAAGGCAGTTCAACTATATCCTGAGACTCGGCATGGACCGGGGGATCCCTCGCCAGGAACTCGACCAATATTGCATCCAGGCTTTTGGGGTCATCCCATCGGAGCTGTCACGGTCCGACGCGTCCCAGCTGATCGAGGTGCTGCGCAGCCGCCAGGACAACGCTTCCCCAGACGCAAACGACGATGATCTCCGCCGTACCCATCTCCATTCCTGAACCCTTAGCCAATTGAAAGGAGTACAACACCATGATCCGCAACTACCTGAAAGCGGGCTATCCCGCGCTCTGTCTTCTGACCCAGGAACCTCACCGGGCCGAGCAGGTCATTCGCTGCGAAGGCTGGCGATTCGTCGCCTGGGACTGCGTCCGCGGCATCCGGGACCTCGAGGGCGGCGTCGTTATCGACGATATCCGGGACCCTGTGGAAGCCATCCGGTGGCTCGACGCCGCCCCCGATGCCATTCTGATGGCCCACAATCTCCACTTGTTCTTCGAAATTCCCGAAGTAGTCCAGGCTATCCAGAACGGCGTGAATCGATGGAAGTCCATCGGATCGGCCCTGCTCATGATCAGCCCCTCGGTGCGGATCCCCCAGGAACTGGAGAAGTTTTTCCACCTGATCGATCTGCCTCTGCCCGACACCGCCGCCATGCTGGATATTCAGCGGGAGATAACCGGCGACCTTGACATCGCAACCAACGAGACCACGGCCCGGCTCGCCCGGGGCCTCACGGAGTTCGAGGCGGAGACGGCGTTCGCCTACGCTCTTGTAAAGAAAGGCACCTTCGCGCCGTCCGTCATCTCCGACGTCAAAGGCCAGATGATTCGGAAATCAGGGCTGATGCAGTTCTGGGAGCCCGCCGCCATCGAGGACGTGGGAGGGTTGTCGGCCTTGAAGGACTTCATCCAGCGACGAGCTGTGGCGTTTACGGAGAATGGCGCCGCATTTCCCCGTCCCAAGGGGATCCTTCTGGTCGGCATACCCGGAACCGGCAAGTCCCTGGCATCCAAGGCCACGGCGTCGATCCTGGGTTGGCCCCTGATCCGCCTCGACCTTGGCGCCCTCAAGAATTCCCTGGTGGGCGAGTCGGAACGGCGAATGCGCCAGGCCACACGGGTGATCGACGCCTTCGGCCATGCCGTCATATGGATGGACGAGGTGGAGAAGGCCTTTGCCGGTACCCGCTCCAGCGGCAAGAGCGACGGCGGGACCACAGCCGGGATGTTCGGTCATTTCCTGACGTGGATGGCTGAAACCACTGCATCGATTCTCGTCATGGCCACGGCCAACGACATCTCCAAGCTGCCGCCCGAGTTCATGCGCGCCGGGCGCTTCGATGCCACCTTCTTTGTCGATCTGCCCTGCCCGGACGAGCGCCGCCAGATCATCGAGATCATGAACCGGAAGTGGGGCAGCGACATTCCTCTGGCGTACACCGATCGCCTCAACGGCTATACCGGCGCAGAGATCGAGCAGCTCGCCAAAGATTCTCTTTATGACGGTTTGGACGACGCGTTCAGGAATATGGTGCCCTTATCCCGGAGCATGAAGGAGGAGGTGAACGGCCTCCGAGAGTGGGCCAGGACCCGAGCGCGCATCGCCAATACGCCGGAGGATCGAGGGGTCCAACGGAAGATCCGGAGAGAGGAGGTGGCATGAGCCATATCGCCCGAATCGACCTGGTGATCTCATCGCTGTCGGACCTCGAAGGGGCGTGCAGGGACCTCGGATTTCAGTTCATGGCCGAGCAGAAAACCTACCGGTGGTACGGCCGCTGGGTGGGTGACGCCCCCATGCCCGACGGCATCACCTCTGAAGATTTAGGTAAATGCGACCACGCCATCCGGGTGCCCGGCTGCGATTACGAGGTCGGCGTGGTCAAACGGGACGACCACTACATCCTGCTGTGGGACAACTGGTCCGCCGGCGGCCTTGCGGCGAAGATCGGCCCCAACGCCGGGATTCTGAAGCAGGCCTATTCCGTCCGCAGGGTGCGGTCGGAGGCGCGGCGCAAGGGCTACCGGATCCGGGAGCTTCGTATGAAACAGGGCGTCCGCATGGTCGTCACTGTCTGATCCGCATCACACATCCCATCAAGCACCAACCCTGTTCATCACACCTGAAAATAAGGAACGTCACATGAAAGAGATCGTCATCGACATCTCCGACGACGGTGAAATCCGTCTGGAGACCCGGGGATTCAAAGGCAAGGCTTGTATCGCGGAGACCGAATTCCTCAAAAACCTGCTGGGTCATGAAATCCACCGGCAATTGGTGCCGGCCTATTATCAGCATGAACATCAAAAGAAAGCCCTACGGAAATATCTGCCGCTGTGCGGCTGACGAAAGGAGAACACCCCCATGGAAAATTCAGCGGTATTCGACCGTGCCTGCCTTATCCAACTCTCCACCTCCGTCTGGCAAGGCAGCCGCATGATCGATCCAAGCCTGATGCGACGGATCAACGACAACAGCGACTGGCTCCGGGGCCGAAAGTACCTGATCGACCCCGAGCTCCTGGCACCTGTCCGTCTGGTTGCAGGACGGGCACGAAAGCTGCTGCAGAAACATGCCCTGCCGTTCCCGGTCCCGTCCGTCCACCTGATCCCCAAAGAGAGCCTCGACACGGTCGACGCCCAGCTGAGCGACCTCAAAACGGCATTCCAGGCCGAGGTGGTCAACTTCGAAAACCAATACGTCGATGCCCGACGCCAGGCCCGGGAAATCCTGGGCGAGCTGTTCGACGACGCCGACTACCCCGTGGACATCCTGCCCCGGTTCGGTTTTACCTGGCGCTTCCTTGCCGTCGAGGTACCTGGAAAAAGCACCCTGCTCTCACCCGAAATCTACGCACGCGAAAAACAGAAATTCCATGACATGATGGCGGAGACCCGGGAGCTCGCCCAGACCGCCCTTCGCGAGGAGTTCGCCCAGGTGGTCGAGAGCCTGTCGCGCCGGTTGACCGCAGACGGGGGTCGACCGCGCATGCTGACCCCGAAGATGTTCGAACGGATGTCGGAGTTTTTGGACTCGCTCGACGCTCGGAACATATTCGAGGATGAGCGACTCCGGGATCTGATGGTACAGGCCCGGCAGTTGATCGGCAGCGCCGCCTCTGGAGACCCCGGCGACAACGCGTTCATCCGGCGCCGGGTCCAAAACGAGATGACGCGCCTGAAGAACGCCGTAGAAGAGGCCGTTGAGGAACTGCCGCGCCGGCGGCTCCGCCTGGCCGTTTGAGGGGGAGGAGTCTGATATGAGCGCTGTTGTTGCAGAAATTGTCAAGGTAGCCCTGGATGCCGGCGGCCGGATCATGGTCCATGCGCAGGGCAGCCCGGCGAACGTCGTGGCCATCGGCGCCGCAGCCGCGCTGGTCAGCGTTTCCACGGGCGTGGGATACGGAATTTACGTGGCGGCCAGGGAGTTGCAGCGGCGGATGGAAGCATCGTAGGGGCCGCCAGTTGATAACCGCAGGCCCCGCGGGCGGTAGAGGTCCGTGGGGCCTTGGCCGGTGTCAAAAAAAGTCTAAATAAATCCTATGAAAAACAAATAGTTGCAATAAATTACATCCACCAACTTAAAAACCCCGAATATTCCTCCATTTATTAAATAATTCCGATTACCCCTAACTTATGGAGGACATGCATGACAAACAAGCTCTACTCGATCAGCGAACTGGCGAAGGTTTACGGCGCCACAAAATGGTTTTGGAGGAGCCAGATCTGGGATGGGAAATTGCCGGTCGTAAAAGTGGGCCGTAAGCAGTTCATCGCTGCCGAAGATATCGACAAGTTCATTCATGACCACAAGCAGGTTGCCTGAGCCAAGCGTTCAATCCCCTGCCGTAGTTTTTTTGTTGATTTGCGACATGCACAGGCTTTAGCATACGGGATGCCGCCTTTGAGCGGCATCCATCTTGTGCCCTTCAGGCGTTAGGATGGAGGTTAAATGGGATCAGTCTATAAACAGAAAGGCAGTAAGAACTATTGGATCAAGTATTATCACAATGGCAGAGCCGTTCGTGAAAGCGCTCAGAGCGACAAAAAAATTGTTGCTAAACGGCTTCTAGCCCGACGAGAGGCGGACATTGCCCAAGGCAAGGTGCCCAACATCCATTTGGACAAGGTCGGCTTCGAGCAGTTGGCGGAGAATTTTATTAACGATTACCGGGTCAATCAGCGGAAGTCAATCGGCAGGGCTGCACAGAGCGTCAGCCACTTGCGGCGATATTTTGGTACTTTTAAGGCACCCCAGATAACGACGTCAAAAATCAACGAGTACATTCTGCAGCGTATCGAGGGAGGCGCAGCTAACGCCACAATCAACCGGGAGTTGGCTGCTCTCAAGCGTATGTTGAATCTCGGGGCTCAACAGACACCCCCGCTGGTGGATCGTGTACCCCATATTCCGTCGCTAAAGGAAAACAACACCCGCAAGGGATTCTTCGAACATTCTGAATTCTTGGCTCTACGAGATGCGCTCCCGGAATATCTTAAAAATATGGTCACCTTCGCCTACAACTCCGGATGGCGGTTCAACGAAATCACCGGTCTGAAGTGGAACAATGTCGATCTCGATGCAGGTATCGTCAGGCTGGAGGCCGGAGAAACGAAAAACGGAGAGGCCCGTACATTTTATCTTGGCCTTGAACTCCTTGAGGTCTTCAAAAGCCAGTGGCAGATCCGAAAGGCGCGTGAAGTTATTACTCCGTACGTATTTCCGAATGCCAACGGCGATGGTCGCATCAAGGATATCCGGGGATCCTGGTTTAAAGGCTGTAATAAGGCTGGTATCGGCAAAAGGCTCTTTCACGACTTCCGAAGAACAGCGGTCCGAAACATGGTTAGAGCCGGCATACCGGAAAGGGTAGCGATGATGGTCACTGGCCACAAGACCCGATCGGTCTTCGATCGATACAACATCGTCAGCGAGGCCGATCTCAAAATGGTATGTCAGAAACAGGCCGCTTACCAAAAATCTGCCACGGGCATAGTTTCAGGCATAGTGGCCCCCTTCCCCACAAAAAAAGGGGCTAACCGAAACGGCTAACCCCTTGATTTCTATGGTGCCGGGGGCGGGAATCGAACCCGCATGGGCTTGCGCCCGGAGGATTTTGAGTCCTCTGCGTCTACCTGTTTCACCACCCCGGCGAAGACTTGATTCTTTTAGTTAAATTCTTGAGAATTGTCAACCCATTTGAGCGCGGTCTTGCGCGATTTCCAGGATCCTCGTGGCCGGGATCGCGCCGTCTCTCAGGATCCGGGGGTGGTCTCCGGTCACGTCGACCACGGTGGAGCCGATGCCGCCTGCGAGAGGGCCGGCGTCCAGGATGAGATCCACGGCCGCGGCGATCCTTGGATCCAGACGGGAGATGTCGTCGCAGGCGGGCGCCTCGGAGATATTGGCGCTGGTGCCGGTGATGGGGCCGCCCGTCGCTTCCAGCAGCGCCTTTGCCGCCGGGTGTGCGCAGAGCCGGATGCCGATCTTGCCGGAACCCGCGGTAAGCAGCGGACAGACCCCGGCAGACGCCTCGAACACCAGGGTGACACCGCCGGGCCAGATGCGCGTCATGATCCGGCGGGCGTAGGCCGGAACCCGCTCCGCGAACCGTTCCACATCGCTCATTCGGTGAACCAGCACCAGGATCGGCTTGTCCTTGGGCCGCAATTTGATATCGAAGACCCGGCCGACCGCAGCCGGGTCGCGTGCGTCGGCCCCCAGGCCGTAGAGGCAGCGGGTGGGGAACACCACGACCCCGCCCGATCGGATGCGGGCGGCCGCCTCCCGGATCGATGCCCGAAAATACGGATTGGCGGGATCCGCCGCGTCGATGCGCCGGGTCTCAGACAAATTTCGCCAGTTTCTCCGCTTTTGCCGCCACCTCCCGGGCCATGTCCGCCTTGAACGCCGCCAGCAGCTCCGCCACGTCGGGATCCGTCAGGGCGATCATCTGGGCCGCCAGGATGCCGGCGTTCCGGGCACCGGGCTTGCCGATGGAGACCGTGGCCACGGGGATGCCCGGCGGCATCTGAACCGTCGACAGGAGTGCATCCATGCCTTGGAGGCACGAGGAATCGATGGGGACGCCGATGACCGGCAAGGTGGTGTGGGCCGCCAGAACCCCCGCCAAATGGGCGGCATGCCCCGCTCCCGCAATGATAACCTGCATTCCCCTCTCCTGGGCCTGCACGGCGAAGGTCATGGCCTTTTCGGGACTCCGATGGGCCGATGCAACGGTCATTTCGTAGGGAATGCCGAACTTCTTCAGCATGGCGGCAGCCTCATCCATCACCGCCAGGTCCGAATCGCTGCCCATGACGATCCCCACCCTGGGGGCGATGTCGAAACGCTTGAGCGCTTTCATGCCGATATCCTTTCGGAAGTGGACATCCTTCCAGGAGATCTTGCCTGCGGCCTTATAAGCCTTGGCGACGGCATCCTTGACCGTATCGCCCAATGCCGTAACGCCCAGCACCCGTCCGCCGGCGGTGGCGACGCCCCGCTTCTCATCGATGGCCGTCCCGGCATGGAAGACGAATACATCCCTCATCCGACGCACGCCGTCCAGCCCCGAGATGGGAAGTCCCTTCTTGTAGGATCCGGGATATCCGCCCGAGGCCATAACGACGCAGACCGTGGCCCGTTCTTCGATGTCGAGGCGGCATTTGTCCAGGCGACCGTCGATCACAGCCTCCATCACCGGCACGATGTCGCTTTTCATGCGCATGAGGAGGGGCTGGGCCTCGGGGTCTCCGAAGCGGGCGTTGAATTCGAGGACCCGGACCCGGTCCCGATCGATCATGAGACCTGCGTAAAGGACCCCCTTGTAGGGGCGGCCCTCGGCGGCCATGGCCTCGACCGTCGGAACCATGATCTCCTTCATGATCTTCCGGTGCATGAAGCGGTCGATGATCGGAGCCGGGGAGTAAGCCCCCATGCCGCCGGTGTTGGGCCCCTTGTCATTGTCGTAGACCGGTTTGTGGTCCTGGGAAGAAGGCAGCGGCAGGACGGTCTTGCCGTCGGTGAATGCCAGAAAGGAGGCCTCCTCGCCGGTCAGGCACTCCTCCACGACGGCCCTGGCCCCGGCGTCGCCGAAGGCCCGGTCGACCATGACGCTTTTAAGGGCTTCCAGGGCCTCCTTTTCCGTGGCGCAGACGATGACGCCCTTACCGGCGGCCAGGCCGTCGGCCTTGACCACCACCGGCGTACCGATCTTCCTGACGAAGGCCTCGGCTTTTTTGTAGCTGGTGAAGGTCTCGCCTTTGGCCGTGGGAATGCCGTAGCGCATCATCAGGTCCTTGGCGAAGGATTTGCTGGCCTCCAGTTCGGCAGCTCTCCGGGAAGCGCCGAAGATTCGGAGCCCGACCGCCTCGAACGCATCCACGATCCCCCGGGAGAGGGGATCTTCGGGTCCCACCACCGTCAGATCGATCCGCTCCGACTGGGCGAAGGAAAGGAGTTTGTCGATATCCCCCGCATCAATGGGAACGCACTCGGCCAAATCGGCAATGCCGCCGTTTCCGGGCGCACAATAAATCTTCCTGACCTTGGGGCTTTGGTGAATCTTCCAGACCAGGGCATGCTCTCTTCCGCCGCTGCCGATAACCAGGACTTTCATGTATACCTCCATCAGGGGGCTCCACACGCGGCGGATCCCGGAATGTCAGCCGTCGTCGATTCAGGCTGTTTTGCGATGTTGATGATCTTCGATACTCAGGGCGACGAGCCTGTCGAGAAGCAGGCTGAAAGAGAGCCCCGCCGCTTCGGCGGCGCGGGGCAGCAGGCTGGTGGGGGTCATGCCGGGGATCGTGTTTGTTTCCAGAACGTAGAATTCGCCGTCCTTCAGGATGAAGTCCGTCCGACTGTATCCCCTCAGAAACAGGGTCTCATGAGCGATCCGGGCGCAGTGCTGGACCTTTTGGGTCAAAGCCTCGTCAATGCGCGCCGGGCAGATCTCCTGGGTCGCGCCGGCCGTGTACTTGGCCTCGTAGTCAAAAAACTCGTATCCGTCGCCGGGCAGGATTTCGATGGGGGGGAAGGATTCCAGCCGGTCGTTTCCGATGACGCCCACGGTGATTTCGAGCCCTTTGATGAAGGCCTCCACCATCACCGTTCGATCGTATCTAAACGCCTTTTCGATGGCGGCAGAAAGGGCGTCCCGGCTTTTCACGATGGACATGCCGATACTGGATCCACCGCTGACGGGCTTGACCACCAGGGGCAGCCCCAGCTGTTCGATGCAGGCATCGACATCGATGGCATCCCCGGCCCCCAGGCAGACGTAAGGCGCCACCCGAAGACCCGCCTTTTCATACAGCTGCTTGGCGGCGAGCTTGTTCATGGCCAGGGCGCTCCCCAGAACGCCCGCCCCCTGGTAGGGAATGTCGAGGAGATCGAGCATCCCCTGAACGGTGCCGTCTTCGCCGTAAGGACCGTGAAGGATGATGAGCGCCGCGTCAATGGTGGGAGCGTCGGCCATGAGCTTCTGAAGATCCGTTTTGGGATCATATCTAAAAACGGTATATTTGTCCTTGTCAAGGGCCTCATACACCTGATTTCCGCTCTTCAGTGAAACGTCGCGCTCGGAGGAAATTCCCCCCGAGAGCAAAGCGATGGTCAGTTTCTTCATGAACAGGAATACCCCTCTATGATATGTTTTTTGGAGGTTTCATATTCTTCCAGCGTGATCAGGTTTTTCTCGAAAAGGCTTGCGAGTTCGGTGAGTTCGCGGACCCGGGACGTGTCCGGCGCCGCCAGCTGCCGGGGGGAGACCGCGTCGTCATAGGCGATTGGGATGGCCCTGGCGCCGGGGCTTTCAACCTTCAACGAGGCGATGCCTCCCAGGAAACTGACCTCGACACTGTTGCCGTTCAGCAGGGGCAGCCGGAGCAGCTCGGAAAAATTCCGCTGTTCCTGTTTCATTCGTTTGTAAACGCGATAGCCGGAATAGGTGACCAATGCCGTGCCGCCGATGAAGATCCAGAGCATGTATTGCACCATGCCCCGGAAAAACAGCACCAGGCACCCCAGCAATGCTATGAAGACCGCATGCAGAATCAGAATCAGGTAGGCGGCGGCAACGCCTTTAAAGAGACCGACCTGTTCCTTCTGCGGACGATTTTTTTGCTTTTTCCCACGGGTTTTCATGGATGATATATCCTTCGGAATAAATCAATCTGGGTTGTTTTTCGGGGGGACATGCCGGGTGGTGATCTGATCCGCGACCTTCCCCAGATATTTCTGGGGCACTTCGAAAACCACGTTGGAGTTCCGCATGGCGTTCAACTTCATGATCAGAAAATTGAGCTTCTTCATGACGTGATATTTTTCCGCCGTATCCGCCATGCCGGCCAGCAGGTCCTCGGTTTTGAGGATTTCCTTTTTCAGTTCGATCTCCGGCGGAAGGCAGTCCGCGTTTTTCAAAATCTTGTGCGCCAGGCGGAGTTCTTCGGGGGATATGACCGTCGTTTTCAAAAACCAGCGGCTTGCCGGAACCCGGCAAATTATCGAAATCTCCCTTGAGTTGGGCCGCCCGGATGCGTTCCTCGATAATCTTTTCAAAGCCAGTGAGCATAATCTGTTTTCCACCGAATTTAAAGACTCAAATCGTCGGACGCGCCATGGGCGACGGCCGGATGAATTTAATAATTATATCATCCAAAACATTTTTTTCAAGAGCCAAAAAGCCGTCCGTAAAGACCCGGACGGCTTTCCTTCCCCGCCGATTCAGTAGCGGCTCAGTCCAACAACCGGACGGATTCGGTCTCAGGAGAATCCGTGGCGCTGGGACAGCCGTTCAAACATCAGGGCCAACCCCGCGCCAAGCGAAAAAATCGACCCGATTTCAAGGTTGTCGGCTCCTTTTTCATCAAAAAAGGTGTTGAGACTCGAGGCCAAACCATCCTCGGGCTTCCAGTAACAGATCATCATGGGAAATTTGGGAAGCGGATGAAGCACCACGGAAATATCCGATTCGAACGCCTCCGCCACCTGACGCCCCCCGAAGATGTGAACCATGTCGTCGAAAAGGTCGGTGTAATGATCGGCCACCTGCTTCATGGCCGCTTCACAGCGTTTCTGGAAGAGCGGGTATCGCTCCTGGCCTTCTTTCAGTTCACGAAACGACACCCAGCGGCCCGACGGCGTAATCCCTTTCCCGTTCAGGACATAATCGAGAAACGGAATCGCCACCCAGGGATTGACGTGGATATCCGCCGACAGATTTCCTGCGGCATCCACGCTGAAGTCCTTGCCGAGCACCTTCAAGGTCAGACGTCCGTCGGAAAAACGCCCTCCCAGGCGCTCGGCGGCCGCCGAAAGGTCAATCCGGGCGACCTGCTTTTTCAGATCCGCCAGATAGGCGTCCCGGTTCTGTTCGATGCTGTTTTCATGTTCAGACTTTTCTGAAAAGCGCTCGATGGTCTCTCGATCGAGCTTAGGGCACTCCTCGATGCTTCTTCGCCCCAAGTAAACGGCGCCGGCAAAAGCCAGGCAGGTTTTCTCCATGCATTCCCTGCAATTGGATTTGTCAAGCACCTGAAATATCTCCATGGCGTTTTTGGGTTTGGGCATTGAAACAACCTCCTTTCTCCCTCGGGTCGCGACCGCGAAGACTGTCCGCGGCCAAACCCGTCTGCCGTGCTCCAAGCGGATACTATATTCATTTATAAACAATATCAAGATAATAAACTTCATTTTGCGCGGTTCACCCAAAAAACAGAAGCCCGGCGACCATCATCGCCGGGCTTCTGTTTTGGCGACCCGTCAGCTGGTGATGCTGATCTTTCGCGGCGTCGCTTTTTCAACTTTCGGCAGAACCAGCCTTAAAACACCGTTCGTGAGTTTGGCTTCGATCCTGCTTTGATCGATGACCTCCGAAAGGGTGAACTGCCGATAAAACTTACCGACGGCATATTCCTTGAGGATGTCCTGCTCATTCTCCCCTTTGCCGGATACGACTTCGGCCGAAAGGGTCAGAATGTTCTCTCTCAGGTCGACGTCCAGATTATCCGTTGAAACCCCCGGCATATCCGCCAACAGGACAATCTCCTTGTCGGTTTCGAAGATATCCACCAGCGGGCTGAAAACCAGGCCCGGCCGAGTCTGTTCCGCTGGAACGTTGACCTCCTGTTTTTCTCTCACCTGGAGTTCTCTGGTTTCGCTCATCTTGTCCTCCTGTCGTTATTTGATGGAAATCTGTCGCGGTTTCGTGGCCTCGGATTTTGCGATGGTCACCGTCAGCACGCCGTTGGTCAGGCCGGCGCTGACCTTGTCCATGTCGGCCCCGTTTGGCAGGGTGACGATTCGAGAGAATTTCCCCGCCTCCCGTTCACGCCGATGATACCGGACATTGTCTCCTTCGGCCGGGATCCTGCGCTCGCCGGAGATGGTCACGCTGTTGCCGGCGGCCTGAATATCGAGATCATCGGCCGCCATTCCGGGAAGCTCCGACCGGATGTAGAAATGATCCTGATCTTCCGTCACGTTAACGGACGGGAATACACCGGCATGCAGCCCCGGCCATCCGGACCGGAAGAACTGATCGCCGAAGAGCCGATCCATTTCACGCTGCATCCGTTCCAATTCCGCAAACGGATTTCGCCAACCCAAGCCTGGAAAATCGAACAGTCTTCTTGCAGTCATGGTGCAATCCTCCTTTGTGTTGATCCTCTTGTTCGTGATCTTCAGGTCCACGATCACGTGCCTGAGAATGGGTTAACGCTTGGTTTTTCAGGCCTTGTGTTCAATACCCTCATTTTTTGTTTCTAAAATAATTATCACAAAAATTTTGTCAATATAATTTTTTACTTTATTATTACATTACTTTTTATATAAATTTATTCTAAGTAATAAAATGATATCTGCGTTATCGTCGTGATGTCGTCGTAAACGCCTTCCCGCAGACATTCAAATCCTGTCGACAACCCTCAAACCGCAGGATAGAGAGTGCCGTTTCCCTGAATCATGAAAAGCCTTTTCAACTATATCAATAACAATTTAAATGCGAAACCGATATGGAAACGCCTAATCCCTGTATCACCTGTGGTGTCTGTTGCACCTATTTCAGAGCATCCTTATTTTTCAGAAGCTGTTATTGATGTTATCTTAAAAACTGATTATAATATTTTATTAAACTTTCGACTTTCATAATGGCAACCGGAAAAAGGTGCCGGGAGGATACGGCCCGGGCCCCTTCAGCGGTGAGTTTTAGTGCCGCTTAAGCGCCGCGGAGGATCAGCGGCCCGGACTGTTTGAGCGCAGCGAGTTTCCGGGCCGCCCGGAGCAAGCTTTAGCGGCACTTGAACGAAACCGCGTGGGGCGCGGGCCGTATCCTCCCGACACCGGCCTATGAAAGTCGAAAGTTGAGTATTTTAAAAAAGGTATTACCGCCGAAAAGGAAAAACCGATGACCGGACCCCAAAATCGATGGATTGTGCGGAATCGATCGGTGATCGGCCGTTCAGATATCAAGGCCCGCTTCATCCGTCATCAAACCAACATCCGAAAATCCCCTGTCAAGGTCGATGTCAATGGTCGGTTCGAATTCCCGAAGCTTATCCATAATCCCTCCGGCCGGGAGATGGATCCACTCCGGGCGACTTTCGGCAAGCGCATTCACGGCACCGTCAAGCATATCCGCGTCGAAGGCGGCAATACCCATTCCGGCGCGTCGAACCATCGTTTTGCATGAGTCCCCGCCGGGATTGGAATGTCTATATGATTCGGTGCACGGACGGTTCCCTGTACACCGGCATCGCGACGGACGTCCAAAGACGATTCCGGGAACACCGAAGCGGTGGGGTGAGAGCAGCGAAATATTTTCGGGGACATCATCCCGAGGGGATTGTCTTCTCGCGAAAAGTGGGGTCCCGGCGGTCGGCCCTGATGGTGGAGGCGAAAATCAAAAAGGCCTCCAAGCAGGTGAAGGAGGCGTTGATCGCCGACCCTCCGCTGATCGATCCCTGGATGCCGACCGGCTGCAAAGGATGAATCACTTTCGACCACAATTCGTTTAAATAGGTTGCACCGGATTCTTATTTTAGTTTATGATCAAAACAAAGGCGATATGTGCGATGCCGAAAATTGGATATGCCCACGGTACAATCCGGATGCGACATCGGCACAACCGAAACCTTCCAAGATTTCAAACATGACCGTTATTACCGCCCGATTCGAGTTCTGCCGTCTGAACGGCTGAAAGACGCTGATTGAACAAAACCCGTCACGGATAACATTTTTCGATCGAATTCTCATGATAAAGATCGCAGAACACAGCCGTATTGCAGCGACGGATTTACCGTCTCGGCAGACGGCGCTAATGGAGACGAAGTGATGAAAGAACTGATTGAACGTATCGCAAAGAGCCTTGTGGATGATCCGGAACAGGTAACGGTAAAGGAAATCATTGGAAAACAAACGATCATACTGGAACTGAAAGTTGCCAAGGAAGACATTGGAAAGGTTATCGGGAAAAGCGGACAGACCGCCAATGCACTGAGAACTATTCTCAGTGCCGCTTCGGGAAAAGTGAACAAACACTATATTCTCGAAATTATCGGGTGAGCCCACACGGCCCCGAGATCGGCGACAAACGCGCCCCTGCCGGGATTGTCGCGTTGTCGCCCAAATTTAAGGAGAAATCTTATGAAAATCTATGTTGGAAATCTGTCGTACGATGTTACCGAAGAGGATTTGAATCAGGCGTTTCAACCCTTTGGCCAGGTCGAATCCGTTGCCGTCATCAAAGACAAGATGAGCGGCCAATCCAAAGGGTTCGGTTTCGTGGAAATGGCCTCCAAAGCCGAAGGACAGGCTGCCATCGACGGCCTCAACGGCAAGGAATTCAAAGGTAGAACCCTCAATGTGAACGAGGCCAGACCCCGGAGTGACAATCGCGGCGGCTACGGCGGTGGCGGCGGTAAAGGCGGCGGCGGTGGCAGAGGCGGTTACGGCGGCGGTGGCGGTAGAGGCGGCGGCGGTGGCAGGGGTGGCTACGGCGGCGGTGGCGGCGGTGGCGGCGGCAGGGGTGGCTACGGCGGCGGCGGCAGAGGCGGTTACGGCGGGGACCGATAGGGATAGCACCCACTCCGAAAAAGAGTCGGCGCCTTTAAATCGGCAGGTCTCGTAAGTTCCCCAACAAAGGATTCATCAACAGCATCGGTTTTCAAAGGGGATGTGGCAAGGACTTACGAATTCCCCGTTTTGATCCATTATATAGCAGCAGCAGAGATCGGGTTTCTCCCGAAGGGCCTCCTCCGCGATGGGACACGCGCGGAGGGGTTCCGTACCGGCATCGATCTCGCCGTCCGGATCCCCTCTGCCGTTCGTGACGAAATGCAGGGTATCGTTCATGGTTCGGTCCTCCGTTCCAACCTCACTCATAAGCTCATGTTTTCACAGAAAGGTTCGTTCCTGAAACGTTTGTCTTTGCACAGAACCTTTCTGTAGCGGGCGAGACCTTCCAGGCATTTTCCTCCGGCGCTCCTCACCTCGATACGGATCACGCGCCTGTCCCGCCCCGCTTCTCTGGGCTCAATGGTAATCCTGCCGATGTGGGTATCCGTATTGCGCTCGAATTCTCCGAGTACGGTATTCAACGCATCATTCAAGACCACCTGGGTCAGTGCGGTGATCAATTTGTCATCGCATTTGACGGCATTGTTTTTCATGGGGTCTGATTCCAATCGAAACGTGTCAACGGCATTCTGAAAACGCCTTTAAGCATCATGTCAAAACCTGCACGTTTTGAGTCGTCACAGGTTCTGGTTCCAAATATCCGGGCTCCGTATCAAGTGTAAGCACATGAATTTGCATGTCAACGTATCGACCCCCATAGTCCTCCGTTAAACGCCCCAAGTCTGGACCGCTCCAAGCTTTTGCTTGATGTATCAGCCGTTATCCGATAAAAGTAGAACGTCTCGAGCGGCGATATAAGGAGATCATCATGCGCAGAATTACGAGAGAGGTTATATTTGAAACGGAAAAGGGTTGTTGGAACGGTGATCAACGCCTGAAAACCGCAGGGCTTCTGCTGTCACACATCAAGGCGGCACACACCGATGACGGCCACATCACCGGCTGCAGGGCTACGATCGCTTTCAGGAAAATCGACGAAACAGACCGGATCGAGCGATACAGGGTCTTTTTCCCCCCGCTCCTCGACGGGAAAAATATCCTCGCGGCACTCGAGAAAAATCTATGTCCCTTCTGCGAAATCGAGCGGGCGAAAGAGATGGCGGCGGCATGCCGCCGAAATGAAGACAGCGGCCGCGGACCGATTTATATCCCGGAGAATTCAGAAGATCGTTACGAAATCGACGCCGCCGGCCGACTGTCGAGACAGCGGGCCACGGCATCCGGCGGCCGGCGACCCCGAGAGTGGTTCGATTTCACCAAAGGGTTCTGGTTCACGGATCCGGACGCCGTTCCGGTTTCAAAACCCGACCGTTGAATCGATATTCGCCAACCGGAACATGACGCCCAATACACAAAGGAGAATGATCATGTTATCTGACGTCTTAAGCAAGATCAAATGGCTGGGTCACGATGGTTTCGAGATATCTTCAGACGACATTCGGCTCGTCGTCGATCCCTACCAGATCGAGGACGGCGAACCCGCGGACATCATTCTGATCACTCACCCCCATTTCGACCACTGCTCGGTCGACGACATCGAAAAAATCCGGACACCCGCCACCGTCTTTGTCACCGAGGCCGAATCCGCCAGAAAACTCACCGGCGACGTCCGGGTCGTCAAGCCCGGGGACCGGCTGACGGTCATGGGCATCGATATCGAAGCCGTTCCGGCTTACAACACCAACAAGGATTTTCACCCGAAGAAAAACAAGTGGCTGGGCTTTATCATCACCATCGACGGCGTCCGGATCTATCATGCCGGCGATACGGACCTGATCCCGGAAATGAACGACCTCTCGGTGGACATCGCACTGCTGCCCGTATCCGGCACCTATGTCATGACCGCGGCCGAGGCTGTCGAGGCCGCCGGAAAGATCAAGCCCAAGGTGGCCATCCCCATGCACTACGACGCCATCGTCGGCACCCGCGACGACGCCGCGAAATTCAAGGCCGCCCTTTCAGGGGTCTGCGAGGTCGTCGTTCTGAACAAATAGGCACGCCGGCCCAGGATGCCGCGCACGGCAGACCGGATATTGACTCACGAGAGCGGCTTTCATAATAATGCCTTGCGAACATCGACATTCGAGCCGATCTCAAGCGGCATTCGGCTTAAAGCAATTTGAAAATTCTCATCAAAACGTTGGAGGGCTCCCATGCGAGATGAGCACGACCCCAAGAATCATGGCGGCCGGGGGCTGACCCGCCGCGGCTTCCTCAAAACCATGGGCACCGGCGCGGCGGTCGCCGTTGCCTCCGATTCTCTCGTCGGCTTCGGCACCGCAGCCGGGGCCGCCACGCCGGAAACAACCGTCGCCGTCAGCTTCACGGTCAACGGCATTCGCCGCGACATGGTCGTTGAGCCGCGGTGGACGCTCCTTCACATCCTCCGGGA
Organism: Desulfococcus multivorans; assembly: GCF_001854245.1. Classification (GTDB taxonomy): domain Bacteria; phylum Desulfobacterota; class Desulfobacteria; order Desulfobacterales; family Desulfococcaceae; genus Desulfococcus; species Desulfococcus multivorans. The sequence goes on from NZ_CP015381.1 coordinate 4,227,322, forward strand.
AAAGCTCGGCATCACCGGAACCAAGCCCGGCTGCGAACGAGGCGAATGCGGCGCGTGCACCGTCCTTGTCGACGGCGTCGCCCGGTATGCCTGCCTGACCCTTGCGGCGGAGGTCGACGGCCGGGAGATCACGACGGTCGAAGGCCTCATGGACGGCGAACGTCTCGGGCCTGTCCAGCAGGCATTTGTCGAACATGACGCGTTCCAGTGCGGCTATTGCACATCCGGTCAGATCATGGCCGCCGAAGGACTGCTGCGCGCCAATCCCGCTCCCGGGAAGGACGACATCCGCGCGGCCATGAGCGGGAATCTCTGTCGCTGCGGCGCCTATCCCCACATCACGGCAGCCGTGTTGCGGGCTGCGGAACTCAAGCGGAAAAAATGAGGTGAACCTTGGCTGATGAAGACAAACGCATTTTCGAAGCCCCGGAATCGCCGGTGCCCGAAACGCCCCGCCCCGGAGAACAGCCCGCCCCCTGGGGCAAGACCCGCGTTGTCGGGGCGCCTCTCCCCCGGGTCGACGCTTATGAACGGGTGAGCGGTTCTGCCGTCTACCCTTCGGACGTGAAACTCCCCAACATGCTGCACGGGGCCATTCTGCGATGCCCCCACCCCCACGCCCGGGTGGTTCGGATCGACACCACGCGGGCAAATCGCATGCCCGGCATACATGCCGTCATGGACGGCAGTTCTTCCGGCGCCGAGCTCCTGTGGACCTATACCGGGTCGGGAACAACCCTGCAGACGAAAATATTCGACCCTGTCTGCCGTTTCGAGGGTGAAACCGTGGCTGCCGTGGCTGCAGAAAGCCCTTACCAGGCCCGGGATGCCCTTCGCGCCATCGACGTCACCTATGAGGTGCTGCCCTTCATCTCCGACGAGCGGACCGCCCTGGCGGCTTCAGCTCACCCGATCCATCCCGGCGGCAACCAGGTGGGTCAGACCGAGACGTACGCCAGAGGAGATCTGGACAAGGGATTTGCCGAAGCCGACGTGGTACTCGAACAACATTACCGGACCGCCTGCGAGATCCACACTCCCCTGGAGCCCCACGGTTGCGTCGCCAACTGGGATGGCGACCGGTTGACCCTATGGGAGTCGACCCAGGGCGTCTATGCCGTTCAGAAGACGGTGGCCGAAACCCTGGGCATGCCCTTGTCCAAGGTCCGCGTCATCGGCCATTACATGGGCGGCGGGTTCGGCAGCAAGCTCCAGCCCGGGAAATACACCGTCATCGCCGCCCTCCTCGCCCGGATGACCGGACGACCGGTCAGGCTGTTCCTGAGCCGGGAAGAGACCTTTCTGGCCGTGGGCAACCGCCCGGCCAACACCATGACCCTCAAGGCCGGCGTCAAAAAGGACGGCACCCTGACGGCCCTTGACTTCACCTGCATCGGATCGGGGGGCGCCTATCCCTTCGGCGGCGCCCTCGTCGTCGATTGGCTGATCCGAGACCTCTATGCCTGTCCCCATGTCCGGACCACCGCTACCGACGTCTACATCAACGCCGGTCCGGCCCGGGCATTTCGCGCCCCCGGCCACCCCCAGGGGGCCTGGGCGCTCGAGCAGATGATGGATGCGCTGGCCGAGGCCATTCAAATGGACCCCGTGGCGTTCCGCCTCAGGAACATTCCGCAGGTCAGCCAGGCCAGAAAAGGCAACCCGCCTTACGGCACGCCGGGATTCGAGGAGTGCCTGAAACGGGGGGCTGAGGCCTTCGGCTGGGACGAAGCCCGGAAGTCGGCCGGGGATTCGGGGCCCATCCGCAGGGGAATCGGCATGGCCGCGGGCTTATGGTCCTCCGGCGACGGCAGGCCGCCGTCAACCATCATCCTCAAGCTCTTTGCCGACGGCAGCGTCAATCTGAACATGGGCGCCAGCGACATCGGGACCGGCACCAAGACGGTGATGGCCCTGGTGGTGGCCGAAGAGCTGGGGGTGCGGCCCGACGCCGTCCAGATCGAACACGCCGACACGGGCACCACCCAGTTCGCGACGCCCAGCGGCGGGAGCAAGACCGTTCCCACGGAAGCGCCGGCGGTCCGCGCCGCCGCCGTGAGCGTGAAACAGCAGCTTCTGGAGATGGCCGCCCGGAACCTCAAGGTCGACGCCGCCGAACTCCGCTATATTCCGGGCGCCGTCGTCAGCCGGAACGACCCGTCCAAACGCATCGCCATAGACCGGATCTCCGGTGTCAGGATGGCCGGGGGGGTCGTGGGGGTGGGATACCGCGATCCCAACCCGCCCAACCGCGTCATCAACCCCTTCGCGGCGCAGTTCTGCGAGGTGGCGGTCGACACCCGCACCGGCGAGGTCCGGATCCTCCGGTTCCTCGGCGCCCATGACAGCGGCCGGGTCATGAACCGGCTCACCTACGACAACCAGGTTTTCGGGGGCATCACCATGGGGATCGGCCTGGCCATGACCGAAGCCCGCATTCTGGACGGGAACCAGACCGGAAAGATCGTCAACGGCAATCTGCATACCTACAAGGTTCCCACGGCCATGGACGTGCCCGACGACATGGTCTCCCTCCCCATCGAGATCCCCGACGACGAAGCCAACACCACCGACGCCAAGGGCCTGGGGGAACCGGTCACCATTCCCACGGCACCGGCCGTCGCCAACGCCATATACAACGCCACGGGCCTCAGAATCACCGAAACCCCCATGGACCCGGTCCGGCTCTGCGGTCTTCTGGCGGCCCAGCGAAAGGAGGCATAGCCCATGATGCCCAGTTTCTCCTATGTCCGGGCCGGAACCCTGGACAAGGCCGTCGAGGCCCTCGCCCGGGACGGGGCCTGCCTTCACGCCGGCGGCACCGATCTCGTCGGGTGTCTCCGCGACGGCATTCTGGATCCTGCCGTCGTCGTCAGCATCTCACGCCTGAAAGAGCTCGCCGGCATCCGTCAAACGGCGGAGGGGGGCCTTGAAATCGGCGCCATGACGACCATCCATGCGGTTTCCCAGAGCCCCGCCGTCCAATCGGGTTACCCGGCACTGGCAATGGCTGCGGCGGCGGTGGGAAGCCCTCAGTTGCGCCACCAGGGAACCATTGGCGGCAACCTCTGCCAGAAGCCCCGCTGCTGGTATTACCGCGGAGATTTTCCCTGCCTGAGGAAAGGGGGCGATCTCTGCTACGCCGTGGACGGAGAGAATGCCCACCACTGCATCCTGGGCGGCGAGAACTGCTACATCGTCCACCCCTCGGACACCGCTCCCGCCCTCGCTGCGCTGGGGGCGATCGCCGTCATCGCAGGCCCGGACGGACGGCGGAGCGTCCCGGTGGCGGCATTTCACGTACCGCCCTCGGACGATTACATGAAGGAGACGGTGCTGGGTCCGGGAGAAATCCTCACGGGGATCCGTCTCCCCCCGCCGCCGGACGGTCTGCGAAGCCTCTATCGAAAGGTGCGGGCGCGCCGCGCCTGGGACTTCGCCCTGGCCGGAGCGGCCGTCGCGCTGCAGAGCAGAAACGGCCGGACAGCCCAGTGCCGGATCTTTCTGAGCGGCGCGGCGCCCGTTCCGTATCGCGCCGCCGAGGCGGAGGCGATCCTCGTGGGAAAGGCGCTTGATGAACAAACCATCGCCGAAGCGGCCCGGGCGGCGGTGAAGGATGCCGCGCCCATGAGTGGAAACGGCTACAAGGTCCCCATGTTCATCGGCGTCATCGAATCAGTCCTTGGAGAAATGGCCTGACGCAACGATAAGGAGATGTCGTGAGAGTATTGTTCTGGTTCTGCGAAAAATTCGCCTGGAAGCCAACCCTCAAGACCCTCGAGGACGCTCCCGACGCGAGCCCCGACGAGCGAAAGCGGGCTGTGGTGGCCTTTATCCATGTCGAACCCCGGGACGTGACGGAGGACAGCTCGGCTGAAACCAAGCTCGTGAAAAACGCCAAATGGGCGGCGCGGAAATGGGAGGTTCAGGAAATCGTCCTGCATTCCTTTACCCATCTGGGGGAGGCCAAGGCCGAGCCCGAGCAGGCCGGGGCCCTCATCGACCGGGCCCGCGAACGGCTGCAAAACGCCGGGTACACCACCGTCAAAACCCCCTATGGATACTTCAACGATCTGTCCATCGAGGCGCCGGGGCATCCCCTGGCCCGGATTTTCAAGGAATTTTAAAGCACTGCCATGCGAAAAACCAGACAGAAATATTACGACTTCTTCTCGAAATGGTATGACGGATTCATCGCCTTGCACGCCACCGACAAGCAGGGTGTCCTGCGGGAGATCCTGGCGGAACACACCGACGCCGGACCCGGCGACATCGTTCTCGACATCTGCACGGGCACGGGTGCGGCCCTGCCGCCCCTGACCCGACGGGTCGAAGGCAAAGGACTTGCAATAGGACTGGATTTTTCCTCGGGTATGCTCCGGGCCGCCGGGAGGAAGACGACAAGGTTCCCTCAAGTGTGTCTGGTTCAGGCTGACTGCGAACGGCTGCCCTTCAGGTCCGGGGTCTTCGCGGCCGTCACCTGCTCCCACGCCTTCTATGAACTGAAAGGCGACACCCAGACCCGCACCCTGGCGGAGATCCGCCGATGCCTCAAACCGGGAAGACCCTTTTTGATGATGGAACACGAGGTGCCTGAAAACCGATTCGTACGCCTCCTCTTCCATATCCGGCTGCTCTCCATGGGCCGGAAGCGCGCCCTTCAGATCCTGAGACACGAACAGACTTTTCTGGAACGGCATTTCGATCGGGTAATCAAAGTCGCCACTGCCACCGGCAGATCGAAAATCTATATCTGCACCGGATCAACACAGGGAGAGGCTCGGTTCGACCCGCCGGGAGCTCCGGTTTAACAGGATACGTTTCGGATCAATAGACCGGCACCATGGCGTAACCGCGTTTCTGGTAGCCAATGGATGAAATCCAGCCGTTGGGAACCTGCATCAGCCCCTTCGGCAGCGACGCGGAATCCACCCCGAAGTAATTTGCGGCAAACATGCAGACCTCCAGTCGAATCCCGTCCCCGGCCATGTCCTGGAGAACCTGGTCGAAGGCTTCGAGCGACTTCTGATCCTCCGCGAAAAAGCCGTCCCTGTTTCTGGCAAGAAGCTTTACCGCGCTCGCCATGAACACGACCGCGAAATCGGGCTTGCCGGATACCGACCGGATTGCCGCATCCTTGTAGGTGTCGTGGATCAGCTTGAGGTGGACCAGGGCCGACACGGGGTTACCGTCCCTGAAGTCGAACATCGTGCTGACGGATGAGACGTCTTTCAACGCATCGTAGTCTTCGGCCGCGACGGATAATACCGGCGCCCAGAACAACGCCAGGGAACACAGCAGAACGGTTATGTATCGTTTCGATCTTTTCCGCATTTGGATACCTCCTTTTCTTTTCGAGTCGTTGCTGGATAGCGGCGAACAGATGACACCGTCCTGCCGCAACGGAAAATTCGATCGGCCCGGAAATCAGCTCAGGGTCGCCAGTGCTGTTGCGACACGATCGCGCTGTCCCGGCGTCATCAGCTTTTCGTAGACGACCTGGAACCGGGGATGCCCGACCCCCGAAAAGATATATTGCCAGCGATAGGCCCGGAGAACCCCGGTTTTGATGCGGTCGATCTCTTCCGTGCGGAAGGATCGGCCGCAGACGTTCAGGAAATACGCTGCATCGGCCAGGCTCTGCTGCTGCAGGATGCCTTCCATGTCGCCGACAAGAGCGATCAACTCGTCAACGGCCCGGTCCCGTTCCCCGGTGGTCAGCTTGCTGTTCTCCCGGGGCCACTCCAACTCGTCCATGATGGCGTGGGTGGTCTCTTCCTTCCAGTGAGTTTCCCAGCCAATGGCCGCGCGTGATCTCGAGAACTTTCGCCGTGATGAATCGTTCCACGAAGCCGAACATATTGGCATAGGTCCGCCCCTGGATCTGACTGAGAAGCCGCTTTTCATCGTCGTTCAAGAAATCGAATTCAGCCACCTTGGAGATGCCGTCGGGAAGAAACTTCTGTGAAAAATCAAAACGCCGGCCCCGAATCACGTCCCGGTCGATATCCCAACGGACACGCTTGGACACTTCGATGCACTTGGCATAACGATCCACATCGATCGGATAGGTTGACACATCCATCTCTTCACCTTCCTTTATTGACGGTTATGTAGGGTGAGCAGCAGCGACTCTTTTCAAGCCGCTGTCTTCAGTAGGACATGCTGAGTGAAACCGATCTTGAAACCGGCACGCGACGGTCGGGCCAACGTCACTCCCGTACAGCGATAGGAGACGGCATGACGACGAATGTTCAGGGGGAGAGTCTTTGCAGGAAAATCAACCGGAGGCGCTGTTCAATCTGGAAGCGGCCGTTTTATTTATGAAACGATACTTATTCTGAAAAACTAAATCTGATGGACTCGATTGTCAACACTCGGGCCGGGCAACTTTTATCTCCCGCCCCGACACATCACGGGAAGCGGCGTCAGGTATGGCCCCCCCATGCCGTAACCCCTCAGACCGGCCGAACACGAGGAAAGGCTCTCATTCAGGCCGGGGTTTCAGGATATAAACGTCCGCGTGGATGCCGTTTTCCCGGAGGATGGTCCGGGATCCGACGGCGGGGTATTGGGCAAGGGCATGCAGAATCGGCTCCACCACCTTGCCGGAGAGATAGATCATTTGATTGGCATCATCGGCCTTCCCGGTCATGACGGCAAGGGAGATGACCCACTTGATCAGATCGCCGGTCCTGGCGGCGGCTCGATCGAGCCGGAGGTAGGCGGCCTGGTTGTTGGGGTCGGTGAGGCTTTTGTCAACAGCGCCGAAGAAGGGTGAATCCGAAAGATTTTTGCCAACGGATTTTTGTGCCAGAAGGTCTTTGAGAAACCCTCGGCTGGAGGCTGTCACCAGAAAACCGTCCCGGATCGCATAGGCGGGGCTGATGTCTTCGCCGAAGGGAAGGGGTACGTAACGAATGAATCCGCCTTCGTCGGTCTCGGTCTTCATCGCCACCCCGAAATTGCGAACAACGGCTTCCATCAGTCGGTGGATAACCTCGGGCTGTCCAACCTCGGCCAGAAGGGCCAGTTCGGGAACAGGGAACATGGCGCCGATTCGGATGTCTTGAATGATGACGGCCACCTGGCGGCCGAAAGCGTTGACGGCATCCTCGAAGTCGACCCCGGTTCTAGCCTCGAATTCATTCCGGAATTCCGCTGTCTCCTCTGCATCGAGACGCGAAAAATCCAGAACGGATGCCAGGATCTGATCCAGATTGTTTTGCCAACCGTAGTAAAGAACCGTTTCAGGCACCCAGGGAAGGGTACTGTTGGTTTCCGGCGCCCCCCCCAGCAACCGCGCCGCCTCCGGCGACAGCTCGGTGGGGTTGTATCGAATCCGCCATCGGTGATGGAGCACCTGTCCATTGTCGGTCATGACGGCGCCGATAACGGGTCCGGCCTGATTGAACCCCTTCCAGAGCTTCTCGGCTTCAGCCGTATCGGCATCACCGGTGTTTTGACGGTTTGCCGCACCCAACCCTATATCCAAAACAGCATGGAGATCGATGTAGACAAAGCACCGACCCTCGGCCGGCGCCGAAAGCTCCGTGCGCAGCGCGGCATAATCGTCGGACGCGCTCAACGGCCGGAAAGCGTCCGCCTCCCGGTGCCCCAGGCAGCGGACAATAGGCTTCGGATCCATAGCCACCAGCCCCAGGCCGCGATGGACGGCGACGAAAAGGGGCCGGCCGTCTCCCGTATCGACCCTGTCCATAAGAACACCTTCCGTGTTTTGGGGCGTTATGGTCACGTCTCCGGAGAACATCTTCCCAACCCACTGGATCATCTCAGCCGGCTTTTTCGGCCGCAGCACCATGACGGCGGATTCATGCCAGAGCCTTTCCGAAGGTACGCGCAGGGATGCCGGGTCCGGCCGCATGACGGCCATGACCGCAAGGTCTCCGAAGAGGATGTCGAACCAGGGACTGTCGACGCTCGCCTTGAGCAGGGATTGAAGCCGACTCACCCGCTCGATTTCTTCAGGATCGGCGTTGAAGGCGCCCATGCACGCCGGCAGGTCGATTCCTGAAAAAGCCTGACCCAGGGGACCGGCCCTGAACGCATCCACGCTTTCCTTCAGGTGGACCGCCTCGATCATCACCAGGGTATCCTCGGGCAACAGCTCCGCCGGCTGAATATCGGGGGCCGTCGGTCGATTCAAATACCAGACGACACCGCCTCCGGCAGCAACGGCCAGCAAAACAACGATCACGATGGTTTTTTTCATTCAAGCGCTCCATATGGGATTTTCATCGGGGTGGTACCTGAGGCATTATGCGCATACGACATCGACTGCCGCTCACGAAGGCATGGATAGATGGACATCCGGGGATGGGGTGATTGCAGTGACTACTGGGTTTGATTTTCGGCCGTCTTCGCTTCCCTGAGCCTGTTTTCCCAATAGGTCCTGAAATCGGCCGCATATTTCCGGACCCAATCGAAAACGGCTTCGTTGCCCAGGTCTCTCATCGCCTTTTCCGATTCAATCCACTTGTGCTTGAGGATCTCATCGACCTGCAGATGAAGGATCATTTCCCGACTCAATTGTTGCATATTGTTCATTGTGGTTTTCCGCCTGCAATTCTGGTGTCGTTTCGCTACACTTTTCCATCGGTTATATTAATGGGTTGCGGTTCCGATGTCAATGGCCGGGGAAAAAAATCATTGTGCATCGACGGGCAGCAGCCCCGGAATCCGTTTACATCGACGGCCGGCTATGCCTCCCCCTTTTTCTCCCGTTCCTCCAGCACACAGTATATCCCCCGGCCTTTCATCGCCGGCCTGAAGCAGAGGTTGTCCGACCGGCATGCCGCCATGGCGGTGTCTCCGGACCGCCAGCGCCGGATCAACTCCGGCTCGCGAATCAGCGGCCGGCTCATGGCAATGTAATCGGTCTGGGATGAGGCGACCAGTTGCTCCGCCGTCGCCAGGGACCGGATGCCGCCCACCAGAATCAGGGGCGTCCTGATATGAGCCTTGTAATCCCCGGCGGCATCCCGGTAAAAGACCTGCCGGTCGGGGGTGTCGAAGTTGCCGGGCCTGACCGGGGTGTATCTGCCCGAATAGCGGGTGCCGCCGCTGAGTTCGACGGCATCGATTCCTGCCTGTTCGAGCATCCGGCAAACCGCCGTCATGTCCTGTCGGCTGAAGCCGCCCTCGACAAAATCCTCCGAATTCAGCTTGATGAGCACCGGAAAGGTCTTGCCGACGGCTGCGCGAACGCGATCCAGGATCTCGAGCACGATGCGGGCGCGGTTTTCGATGTCGCCGCCGTAAAGGTCCTGACGCCGGTTGTAAAAGGGCGACAGAAACTGGCTGAGCAGGTATCCGTGGGCCGCATGGAGCTGAACCCCGTCAAACCCGGCCTTTTGCGCTCTTGCGGCTCCTGCGGCAAAATCGTCGACGACGGCGGCAATGTCCGCTTCGGTCATTTCCAGGCAGACGGGGAATTTTTCCCCCTGAAGCACCGAAGGCCCCATCGCCGGAAGTCCCGACAACTCAGCGGCGGCATGGATGCCGGCGTGAGCCAGCTGAACGACAATCCTGCCGTTTCGGGCGTGAACCGCCGAGGCCATCCGGGTAAGCCCCGGCAGCATGCCGTCGTCGTGAATTCCCATCTGTTTCGGTCCGGCCAGCCCTTCCCGGCTGACATAGGTATGACCGGTGATGATCAGGCCGACGCCCCCGTCGGCCAGACGGGTCATCAGATCGATCAGGCGAGGGGTGCAGGCCCCGTCGTCATCGGCCATTCCCTCCCAGGTGGCCGAGCGCACAAAACGGTTTTCCAGGGTCAATGACCCCAGGCGTGTTGTTTCAAAAAGACCGGACATGGCTCTCCCTTTCCGGAATAGTAACGGTCTCGATCTGCTGCAAGCCGTTAAATCCAAGACATGCATGAAATTATGAACCGGCGCAAAAAATACTCGAAACACTCATCTTTTCAGTGTATTATATGTTCGATTAAAAACCATAATCCCGTCAAGAAAGAATATTTCGAGTAATACGGATTATCTACAAAAAACTGAAGATTCGCAAGAAAAAAATCAATACGCGAACCCGCAGAAGAAATTGGAAAGATCAACCGATGCTTTCTGCGTCAAATATTCATTATGATGTTAACGACCGCCACAAAGAAGAAAGAAAAGGATATGACGGAGCCCCATAGGGAGTTGCCGGACCACCCTGAAGACTGGGTGGATCAATATGGAGATGCGCTATACCGGTTTGCCGTAGCCCGCGTCAAGGACCCTTCGATCGCCGAAGAGCTGGTGCAGGAGGCCCTTGTCTCAGCCCTTGGGTCACGCAAATCCTACAAGGGGATGTCTTCGAGAAAAACGTGGCTCACGGCCATCCTGAAATACAAGATCGTCGATCACTTCCGCAGAAGCCGGCGGGAATCCGCAAACGAGAATCTCGACCGGATCGACGCGCACGACACATCTGGAGACGATCTCTTCAATGAGAAGGGGGGATGGTCGCTCCTGCCGCCCAGGTGGCAGACCGATCCCGGAAAGATTCAGGAGCAGCGGGAATTTCTGGATATCTTCTACCAATGCCTGGGCGAGCTTCCCGAACGGTTGGCCAGGGTCTTCATGCTCCGTGAGATGGACGGCGCCGAGACCGGAGAGATCTGTCAGGAAATGAAGGTTACCCCGACCAATTCATGGACCTTGCTTTACCGCGCCCGCATGGGGTTGAAGCGGTGCCTTGAAGCCCGGTGGCCGGGTGTCCGCACGGAAAGGGGATGAGATGACGGAAAAAATCCAATGGATGCCGAGCTGTCGCGATGTGAGCCGCATGGCCTCCGAGGCCATGGAGAGCAGGCTTCCTTTATCCCGAAGGATGGCGATGTGGGCCCACCTGATGATGTGCCGATATTGCCGCCGCTTCAGACATCAGCTCTATTTTCTGAGGAGCTTGAGCCGCATCGATGAGGAGGCCGTACCCCATTCCGTGGAGGAGCCGGCCGCCCCAGGGCTCAGCCCGGAGGCGCGCGATCGGTTGAAAAAAGCCGTTCAGCAAAGGGTTGGGAAAGGGATTCCCACAGCAAAGTAGACGCCCCGGACCCGCCATCCCTGTTGCATGATAGTGCCGAAGCGGCAGCACCATGAAGTCGCCAACACCATCATCAGCAGCGCCGCCATCCACACTCAGCCCCAGGAGGCCGGGTGGGGACGGCGGCTTCTATATTATTCAAGATCTCCTCACGGGTCACTTTTTTTGGTGGCCGACTCCTCTTCCGCAGTCCTCCGGAACCGCCTTCGGTAAAGCGCAAGAAGCTTCCTGACGGTGATGGGAAACAGGCCGAGAATGGCGAAGGACATCAAAAGCCCCGGCGAGAGAATGCCGGAGAGGGAGTCGATCCGGGCCAGCTCCCTGCCTGCGTTGACATAGACAATGGTCCCGGCCAGCATGCCGACCTGGGATACCCAGAAAAAGGTGAACAACCGCATGCGGGTGAGCCCCATCAGCAGGTTGATGACAAAAAAAGGAAAAATCGGCACCAGGCGAAGGGAGAAAAGGTAGAAGGCGCCTTCTTTCTCGATACCGGCGTTGATCGTTTTCAGCTTGTCGCCGAATTTGTTCTGAACCCAATCGCGCAGAAGAAAACGGGAGACGGCACAGGCCAGGGTGGCGCCGATGGTGCTGGCAAACGAGACCGCAACCGTCCCGACCGCCAGACCGAAAAGGCCGCCGCCGGCCAGGGTCAGCACCGCCGCCCCCGGCAGCGACAAAGCAGTGACCGCGATGTAAATGCCGACGTATGCGCCAATCACCGCAAGCCGGTGTGACTGATAGAGCGCGTGAAACCGCTCCTGGGATGATTTGATATACTCGAGAGAGAGGTATTCTCCCAGGTCGAAATATCGGAAGACGAAAATGCCCAGCAGGAGAAGGCCCACCAGAACGGCCTTGCCTTGCCAGGTGTTTCTTTTTCTCTGAGTCATTGCTGTGGACCCTTTCTTCGGCGGTTATGTTGCACACAGATCCGCGACCCAATGGGAATAGCCTATGCTGTCCGGCGAAACTACCGGTATGCGTCTCGATTGGGTGGCGCAGGACAACCGTTTCGTGAAATCGACTCCGAACGGCCTTCCACCAGCACAACATCCCCTTTTCGGATGACACGGTAGAGGTTCGGCATGTTGTTGATGATCCGTTTATCGTAAGGCAGAGAAGGGGTGTCCATCCGTCGGAGAAGCGTTCGGATCAGAGATCCCAACCGGTTTCCGGGCCTGTTGTCGACAGTGATGGACATGATCGCTCCTGATCCATGAGGTTACGGGGCTTGAACGGCTTTGACGCACGCCCGTGATGAAACTGCCCCCTGCCCGCAGGGGGCAGAGCGTTTGGGGACTGACGGCTCACAAAGGCGCCTTCAGGGCACCGACCATATTTTTCATGTCTTTCGGGTTGTTGGTGGGGTGCAGCACCACCATGATCATCGACCATTTGCCGAAGGGCGCTTCATTCAGGGGCGCGCTGTAGTTGCCGTTGCCCCATGGGTCCGTCCGGAACATGTAGGGAGCTTCACCGGCGCCCGCTTCACGCTTTTCGGGTTTCATGTTGACAAACCATACGGTATATACGGCGCCGGGTTTGAGTCCTCGGGCCTGAAGGCTGATATGGCGCTCATCGATCAACACGGTCCCGGTAGCTTCAGGATGTTCGGGCGTCGGTTCGAGAACGACCGTTCGGCCGCCCCCGGAAGCCCAGCCTGAGGTAAAAAGAAGGATACTGAGTATGCAGACAAGGATACTCCGCAAGATTCGATTCGTTTTCATGGCGATCTCCTCTGCATTAAGGTCCGTTTCTTTCGACCTTCTTCAGGTCGGTTTGGGTTGTGACGAAGAACGGTGCCTGGTGCCTGCATATCCCGCCCTCCAGTTGACCCTTTCGTCGGTTGACGCCGCGATTCCTTGCGAGGATTTTTCACAATGACCTGGGTTTGGGATTTGTAAGCAGGTCACGAAGGCCAACAAGGTCCGGATCGACCGGGGTAAAATAAATGTCGTTGGCAGTCCGGATTGATGCGCTTGTTGGCAAGGATCGATTGTTTAGTGATTTATAGTGAGATTTGTCTTTTTGGATGTTTTTAGAAGAGGAGCATCTTCAGGGAAAAAGTAATGAACCTATCGTCGTGTAAAATCTAGAGTGCTTCAAGAATCACATCAAGAATAACCATGACAGACAAAATACAGGCCAATAGCGCTACATCGTAGTCTGTTGTCAAACTGTGAAAATTTATTTTTTGAGAACAATGCCCTTGCAGATAACCGGAAACCTGATCTCCCTGATTACGGCCACTTTCGGATGATAAAATGCCAACAAACAAATACGGCAACCCGAAGGTTGCCGCGACAAGTCTCTTAAAGCAAGGTTCAGTTATTTCCTCTTGCATCCTACTGTCCTGGTCAAGTCCAAACCGGTTATCTGCACGCCCTCTAAAGTCTTACCGATCAGGACAGCCTCAGTGTCGCCACAGACGATGCCGGTATCAGGGATATTGAAACGTAGAATCAGGTCATGGATTCTGTCCTTGTTGACATCCCGCCACTTGTAGCGCAGCGGCTCAGCTTCTTCAGGTCCGAAACGCACGCTTGTCACGTCGATGTCCCGCGGGTTGAAGCCTGTAGACCGATCGGAAAAAACGGCTACCCAGACGGCGCCATGGGAGCGTGGATTGATAACGTTCCGTTTACTCCCCGGTTTGATGTCAATGGGAACGATAATTTCATTGGGCACAATACTTTCGTTGACATTCAGTGTGACCTGGACAGATTGCGGATCCTCCATCTCTCCTGTGCCCGCATCTATACCAACAAGAACATGGGTTGTGTATACGCCCGGGGGAAGCTCACAGCTGTCGACGATGAAGGTCAGCGGTCCTGGGGGATACTCGTCGATGCCGAGCGCGATATCCGGAGAGGGGATGGTCCTGAGCCAGGACACCTCTGAGCGCTTCACCTTCCAGAAGTGGGGCGTGGTGCCAAGTATATCCACTTGGATATTCTGCGGGTCCGGGCTGTTCGACCCTTGCGTGGCTGAGAACGATACCGTGCTCTCGCTCAGGCGTAGCTGCGAATCTCCCTCGGGAAAATAGACATCGTGAACATAGATCCCGGTGTGTCCGCTCCAATAGGCGAGATTCAGGTCTACCACCTCAAGCCATGTATAGCGTGTATCTCCTGAAGGGTGACGCAGCTCAATAAGAGCGATGTTGTACAAGATATGACCTTGTTCAGGATCGCGAGGAGGCTCTGGTTCAGGGAATGGTTTACTGCCCAGCGAAAAGATACCGCGTGAATCGGTAGTGCCGAAGATGTCGGGCGCGTTGTCGATGTATTGGCTGTATGGTCCAGAACGTCCGTCGCCCGCTTGCGCTTGGTACACTGCAACAGAGGCGCCTTCCAAAGGCCGATCTTGTACGTCGAGAAGTCGAATGTCTGTCTGCGCAGGAATTTCATGGAGGTAAGCGCCAAAGACGCGGTGAGTGCGATCTCCCATACGCCAATACTTGTTGAGGTAATATGTGGAGTGATCTGAAAGAACGGAGTACGGGGAAGCCGAGCGCATCAGATCATATATCCGGCTGTTAACGTGAACTATGTCAAATTGGAGCTTAGGGAGTAACGGTGTGCCGGCGATTCGATTGCCGCTGGAATCCAGCACGTCGACATCAATATCTTGCACATCCATCCCATAGTGATCAACCAACCCGAACATCTGGTGTCCGAGCTCGTGGATAACCCACCAAGGGACGCCAAGCCAACTTTCAGGGGCCCCTAAATATTCTTCTGTAGAGAACCCCCACTGACCATCGGACGTCGTCTCGAACGGGGCGTGTGAAAAATTCAGGTTAAACAGCGTTCCGTCCGGTACAACCTCGACTTTGTCCAGCCGAACTCTTGTAAATACGCCTCTCGAAGCAAGTGGATACCTGGAGTAATCAAACATCCAGTTCATCTGTTCAGGTATTTGTCGCGCCCAATCTTCCCAGGAGTATGTGCCCAAGGCATTCTCACGTTGGTTGAACTCGTCATAGACGCTTTGCTCGACCCAAAATGCGAGGGGCAGCGCGTCGGTAGCATCTTCAACACCGTTGTTAGCGTCGGACAACTCCTCCAGAAGGTTGCGGGGATCCGCCTGAAAGGCAATATAATGGCGGCTCGTTTCCCATTCCCAAACGAACTCCACGGTCCTGACGCCTTGGGGCGGGATGCTGTCCAACACGCCGCCTGCCTTCACTGCGCCGTCGACTACCCACTCATACTCGAAGGACCCGGAGTCCAGGGCCCCCTTATTGACGATGTGCGCCGTGAATATGACCGCTTCACCTATGTCGGGCCAAGGCTTGGCCGAATCCCACTCATAGCGCGGATATCGACTGATGTAGGTCACATTCAAATCCACACCTTCAGAGACGTCCACCTCTGTCCACAGTTCCAATTCGGGGATGTGTACGTAGTTGTCACCAACAGTGCGGGTGACTGTGAAGCGCCAAATACGCTTGTCGATCGACTCTGGAAGAATCACGGAGTCCCAGTCGCCTGCAACGTCGAAGCGATCGGGAACGACCAGCTCATATGAGTCGGTCTGATTATCCAGATCGAATTCGTTGTCGGCAGCTTCAAGGCGCCAGCTGTTGCTGTCGATCGCGGGGTAGCCAGGTTGTCCGAGCAATACCCTGATCCTTCTGACAGACTGAGTGGTGAGGAAGGCGGCCTGTATAAAGGCGGGATTGATATTCGCGGATCGAAATACCGTGTTCGAGTTGTTGTCAAATGCGCTGGCGGGTTCGCCGATGTCCCATTCCGTAGCCGTCAATGTCGCCGCGTCCCGCACGTTGATTTTGCGCAGTATCGGCGCGTCGGCCGATTCATCCGCTGTGGCGGCTGGGCTTATTGCACAACCATGCCCGATCTGCGAGTTATCGTCCGGACAAATCGACAACACCACATCGGGGCTGAAGGAAAGGCAGAATAATACAAGAAACCCCATCACGAGATTCATGATTATACCTCCGCCATAGGGATAAAAGAATAATTTTTGCAAAAATTTTTATTAGAAAAAAGGAAGAGTTGTCAATAGCAACACCACCGACATATTAGAAGACTCTCTTTTTAACGACATCGATAGGCAATCTTGCTCATACGTTTGCGTGCTGTTAGCGATAGCTGTCAAGACATATGTCGCATTTTTTTGAAAAAGACTTGCATAGAGGTTGTTTGCCCGTCTGAATTCTGCTATCTTTTTTTATCTCTCGGCACCATGGTCAAGCACTTTCTTACAGGTCTTCCTCATTTAAAACATCACCCACCGCGCCTGTTTTCTTCAAACATATCCACCGGCATTGGATACCGCAGACGCCAAACCATCTTGATCGGTCTTTCGCTCTCATAGCTCACCCGCTCCGCCGGCCCAAGGAACATAAAGGGCACGGTACAGCCGTTACGTTTCTTCTGGTCGCGGGCAAAGATGAGAATGGTGTAACCCCGTGGCTGGTGGTTAACCAGGTTCTGCCCGGTATTCGATTGCCGGCTGGTTTGCGATTGAGACTCCCAATGCAGCAGTTCCCGGCTGATGGGATAGTCAGCATACATGGTGCTTGGGGAGAATTCCTTTTCGGTCTTCTGAAAGGTGATCAACAGGGCATAGACCTTTTTGTCCGGGAAATGAAGAACGCCGACGCCCGTCTGTCCCGCACGGCTCAAGTCTGCCATACCAAGAGCCGCCTTTATGTCCTTGAAACCATACCGTGCATGCAGTTCGAGCAAACAGGCAAACGGCAATTCCGGCTTGATGCCGCCTGCCGCGGTCTCCTCCTTGGCCCAGTCAAGGATTTCTACCAGATCGTTGAGAATGGTGGGATTCCGGCTCAGCCGGTGAAACGATTCCGCCAGGGAATGAATACCGAGGCGCGGTCCAGTCTCGGCCCACAGCCGGTAATGGATGAAAAGAATGGCGTCTCCAGCCGTCTGCAAAGCGGCATTTATCTGCCCTTGCGCCAATAATCGGATGACGTCTTTCAACCGTTTGATCTCGTCCGGACCGTTGATGAAGGTTGCCCGCACCAAGGCCTTTTTCAAAACAGCAAGATCCGGATCGGCCGGAACCGGTGTCAATTGCGCCTTTGCCTTCCAGCCGCTCCAGCTTTCGGCTACCAGCAACCGCTCGGGTTCATAATCATGATAGCGCACGAAATTGCCGAAGGTGGGTTTCCGGCCTGTCTCCACAGTGAAAGTCTGTAAGCGCTCTGGAACCTGGGCGGCAAGATTGCGCAGATTGGCCCGGATATTCTCCAGCACATATTGCCGGGACTGCCGATCGAGCTGGATCGAACAGCCGGCCGGAAGATGAGGGAAATCGCTTTCGACCTCGCGGTCAATGGCATAACGGTGTCTTGGCAGCAGTGCCTTGAGCTTGCTGTCCATACGATAATGCCGGTGCACCTGGCCGACAAAATCGAGTACTGTAAGACATTCCTTGCCGGGTGCATGCCGCAGCCCCCGGCCAAGCTGCTGGAGGAAAACAGTCAGACTTTCAGTGGGTCGCAGGAACAGAACCACGTTCAAAGTCGGCAGGTCCACGCCTTCACTCAGCTTGTCAACGGTAAACAGAAAGGCAAGACGGCCGGATTTCAGGTTATCGAGCAAAACGGCACAGTCGGCGCTGCCCACGTCGGAGACAAAGGCGGCTGACGGGATGCCCCGTTTTCTGAACATCTCGGCCATGAATCGCGCGTGTTTGATGGAGACGCAGAAACCCACCCCTTTGACCGTTTCCAGGTCCGATTCGTATCGTTCAAGGGCAGCCAGCACGACATCGAGACGCTGCCTGGCCTGGATGTGGGAGCCGGTATAAACCTTTTCCAACGCATTTTCGTCATAGCGGCCGTATCTCCAGAAACGGTCTTCACTGATCGCCACCGGATCGGCCACCCCGAAGTAATGGAATGGGCAGAGCAGTTTCTCCTCCAGGGCCTCGGGAAGCCGTATTTCAGCGGCAAACCGATTACCGAAGTCGGCAGCGACATTGCCGCCGTCCATCCGCTCCGGGGTTGCCGTCAAACCCAGCAATATCTCCGGGGAAAAATGTTCGAAGAGCGGTCGGTAACTTGCAGCGGTGCCGTGATGTACCTCGTCAATGACGATATAGTCGTAGAAATCGCGGCCGACCTGTTCCCATAACCGGCGGCTCGTGAGCATCCCCACCGAACAGAACAGGTGGTCCAACCGTTCCGGCCGATAGGGGCCGGACAGCAGTTCGCCGAAGTTGTGGTCCCGGACCACGTTGCGGAAGGTTGCCAGGGCCTGCTGAAGGATTTCCTGGCGGTGAGCAATGAACAGCAGGCGGGCCTGCTGCTTTTTGAATTCCCTGAACCGTTTGTAATCAAAAGCCGCGATCACCGTCTTGCCGGTACCGGTAGCGGCGATCACCAGGTTCCGATATTGGCTGCGGATGACACGCTCCCTTTCCAGGGCTTCCAGAATGCGTTCCTGAAAAGGGTGAGGGCGTAGATCAAAAAAGACGGCGGCTTGTTGGGTGCCGATGTTGCGGGCCTGGGCAATCGCCTGGCGGAAGGGGTTGGGGTTGCCGGGATCGAAAGGGATGAATTCACGGCTGTTCCAATAGGTCTCAAACTCGGCACTGAACTTTTCAAGGATATGGATCATATCCTGAGCGGTTACCTTCAGGTTCCATTCCAGGCCGCTGGTCATCGCTGCATGGGCCATGTTGGCCGAACCGATATAGCCGGTGGAAAAACCGGAGAGCCGCTTGAAATGATAGGCCTTGGCATGGAGTCTGGTCCGGTTGGTGTCATAGGAAATCCGCACCCGAACATTGGGCATGGCCGCCAGCCATTCCACTGCCGGCGCGTCGGAGGCGCCCATATAGGAGGTCGTGATGATCCGGACCGGCACACCGCGTTCCCGCAGATCCTCGAATCCCGGCATCAGCAATCGCAGGCCGGACCATTTGATAAATGAGATCAGGATATCGACCTCGTCGGCAGAGCGCATCTCCTCCAACAGCTCATGCACCAGCTGCGGCTCCCTGGAGGAACCGGTAAAGAGGCTGCTTTCAACAATGGAGGTCTGGGGTCGAGGGATACCGGGCCGACCATAATGCGGTGGTGTGACTTCAAGGAGCAGAGACTTAGGGGCGACAACCAGTTTATGATTATGCAGATGGCCTATTCCAGCCTTATCCGCCAACATCCCGATGATGCGGTTGCAAAGCGCCAATCGCTTCCCGGGGTCAGCCTCGCAGCGCAGGGCCTGTTCAAGAATCTTTGCCACAAAGGCGGCGTAGCGCGCCGGTTGTTCCTCGCTGTCGATCTTCTCAAGAACGGCTCGCAACTCGGGGTTTGCGGCCAGGATTTTCTGCAGGGCACTATCCAGCAGGGCATCGTAAAGGCCTGGGGCAGGCGGCGTATGCGTCATTTCATCTCCGCAGCCGGCAATATTCGGCCAGTACGGGCATGTCGGCCTCAGCCCAGTCCAGGGTGTGGAGCTGATCCAGAGGGAGCCATTGCAGGGCGGCATGTTCGAGCGGCACCGGCTCTTCCTTCCTCAGGTAACAGATAAACGGGTACAGGGTCACCGTTACGGAAGGATACCGATGTGTAGACGGCTTGAGGGGGCCGGCAATGACAACGTTCACACCCATCTCTTCGTCTATTTCCCGGATAAGACACGCTTCCGGAGATTCGCCCTGACGGATCTTTCCGCCGGGAAATTCCCATTTCAACGGAAGACTCATGGTGTCGCTGCGCTGAGCGGCAAGCACAAGCTCGTCACGCTCGATGATAGCACACGTCACGTGAATATGTTGTCCGGTCACTTTAGGCATTCCCCACCTGAACATGCTGCTGCGGCCGTGGTGCTTCAGCTTCAAAAAAGTCATAGTCCCGGAAAGTCTGCAATCCGGCGGCTTCTCGCACGGTCAGGCCGCGACAATACATTTCGCCAATACCGTTATGGTACTGTTACAAAATCATACCGCAAGTCGGACCGCTTTTCCAGGGTCAAGCCCTACGAATCCTGAAAAACATTGACCGAAACGGCCGGGGACCTGTTCGATCCGGTTCGACAGTTCAAGCCGTCCGATGATATCGCCGGCATGCACACGTTCAAACGGCTCATCAGGAATCTTCGTTGGATAGATATGGCAGGGATAGTCGTCACCTCCGATCGCAGCAGCAGCTCGCAGTTCGGGGCGTTGAACGAAAGTCGGTGAAGATTTTGAAATCACCCCCGGCGTCATACCAGATCACAATGCAGCGGTCGTTCAGCAGGTCGATCAGTTTCTTATGAAGAAAGGCGGTGAATTTCATGGAGCGTCCTCAAAAACAGCGGGCAGCCGGCCGCAAACGTCAAAAATGCCCAAATAATATAAGCAGGTAAAAACGTTTCATCGAATCACCGTTCCTCCGCAAATGGTCAGAATTGTATTGATAAAAGACTTCAGTTCCGTGCATTGGTTGATCGCCGTCGATAAATCGTTTTCACGAAGAATTCGTGCCGCATCGCGGGGCTTGACATAGCGGTCTCTGCATTTGCCGATCTCGAAAATATCCCGGATTCGATGTGCCGGCGGATTATGATGATTCACCGTCTCGGGGTTGCCGCCGGGTGCAGCCCTGTTGTGCTTCGCCAATTTTTGAATTGTGGGCCAGTAAGGCAAGAGCCATGCCTCGAAATCATATTGAGCGGCATGGGGATGAAAACGCGGTTCATTTCCCACCCATTGCCTCATTTTGGTTTTGGCGTCTTGTGCATTGGTGAAATCGGGAGGGGTTGTGCCGGTGTAGACATCCGTCAGTGCAATCACATGGTCCGCGGGTTTTCTTCCTCCCAAAAGGTTTTCCACAACCCGTCTTAATTTATCTTCTTTAGGGATTCGGCCGTCGTAGGGAAAAACATCCAACTTGGGATTGTCGCCGGTCAGACGGTTTTTCAAAAAATTCCGGAGATACGGAATAAACGCCTTTTCGGTTTTGCCCTCGACGATGATGGATATTTTCATGACCGGCCCCCCATCCGCCCCATTCGCCATACTTCGTCAAGACTGTACTCGGCCAGCCATTGGTCAAGATCCATTGAATCGGCCCATGTCGCTGTCGCACAGCCATCATCATCAACATCCATGACCACCACCTCATCCGGATTCAAAAACCGGATAAAACGGTCGGAATGGGTGGCCACGATCAACTGGGTTCTCTTGGACGCCTCCCGCATCAAATCGGCGAGCAGGCTCAATAATTCCGGGTGCAGGCTGACTTCCGGCTCGTCTATCATGGTGATCGTTGACAGGTTCGGGCTTTGAAGCAATGATACAAGCCAAAGGAAACGAAGCGTGCCTTCCGAAAGTTCATTCATGTAGATCGGCTTGTTGAATTGTTTGTCTTTCCAGGTCATCGCCAGCATGCCCGCCGCCACTGGCGGAAAGCTCAGTTCTTCGAAATCCTGAAAAGCCGCTCTAAGAGAATCTATAATAATTTCAAATCGTTCTCTGTCGACTTCACGCAGGTAATAAAGATAAGGTACCAGATCGCCACCGTCGGGTCCGGGCAATGTCGCCGGCTTCATGGGCTGGGGCATTTTAACCGGTGCTCGGGGCCCCACATCCAGCACGTGATACTGTGTGGCCGTCGCCAGAATACGCCGCAGCTCCTCCGGTTGCCGAAACATTTTCGGAACCTGCGAGAGTGATGTTTCCAAGGGGTTGTGTTCCCAATCGGGACGGACGAGACGGTTTTCCTCTGTTTCGTAGTATCGGATATCACCGTCCGACGATTCGATGTGTCGAAAAGGATTATTGAAGCCTTGCCGCTTCTGAGACAACAATTCCCTGGAGATGGAATACCCTGTACCCTTTGGTGCAAGCCGCAGTTCATATTCAAGCGGCTCGTGACCGGGAACCGTCATATCCACAAGGAATGACAGATCTTCACTCTTGCCGCGGGTCAGAAGGTTCGCGATACCGCCGAATTGCGACAACATGCTGTTTAGATTGCTTGATGCCGAAGCGGACAGGATGGATAAGGCATCAAGAAAAGATGTCTTACCGACCCCGTTTGCGCCGATCAACACCATAAACGGCCGCACCGGCAGGTCGACTTTCAGCAACCGCCTGAAACCGCCTATTTTAATCCGGTTAATTTTGTACATTATATTCCTCCTGTATCAGGATTTTTCCTTCTTATTGCGACGACTGCGGCCGCCTTTCTTCTTGGAAGCGGGCTTTTCCACCTCGCATAGCTCCTCAAGCCCATGTGCGATAGCGATGAAACGGTCCTTTTTACAGACGTCCCGCACCTGGTCGGGCCATATCGTGTAGGCGAGATGCGTCCGGTCATCGGCGCTCTTTTCCAATTTGTCCCAAACCTTTTTGGTGTCGTTCGCCCATGATCTCAGGTTGAAAAGACCGGTTAGCGGTGCGGCGTTGATGATCACGCCGTCGTTGAGGTCAGGTTTGCAGGGAGACGCCGCGATCCGAACCAGCTCCTCGGGCAGACACGAAGCTCACCGAGGAATGTCTGTGTTTCATTCAGCCGGTCGCGCAACCGGGTCGCCTCTCGACCGGAAGCGGCTTTCAATTCTTCTTCGACATGGGCGAGGCCGCGCTTGATCTCGCTGATCTTGGGCTTGACGTGCTTGTTGACTGCGGCGTAGAGGGTCTGGTCGGTCAAACGGTGATGACAAATCCAGATGGTATAGGACCCCGAGGCCGTCGACAGCGGCCAGTAAATCGGGGCCTTGTGGCGGCCTTTGGAATAACGCTTCAAGTGATCCTGAAAGAACTTTGCGGGTTTGCGGAAATAGTCTCGAAGCTCGGAGACGCCGAGGATATCGCAGATTTCCATCTCCATCTCGTAGGCTTTGTCCTTCCAGAGAATTTCTAAGACCTTGCGCACGCGACGGACGATATCGTCTCGGTGGGGCTATGCACCATTGAACAATAACATTCATGAAAACATTAAGTCAAGTTGTTACCTGCGGCGTGAAAACGCTGAAAATGTGACGGATTGAAAATGCACAAGATTCAGAGGTTGAGGGCGGAGTGCCGGCCCAAATTCGGACGCCGGCAGAGGACCGTCACCCGCTGGCAGCCGGCTGCCACCCGCTCCGTTCTCCTCCGAAGCGATGCCCCCGGCTCTCTCCGCTCCTTACCTACCGGCCTAACGGCTGGGCTCACCCAGCTGACCTGGAAGGCAGACAAGCCGGAAGCCGATGAAGCTGTTCCGGAGGTCGGGATCGTCCCAACTGCGGTTTGCCGTCCGGCAGTAGGCGGCATCCAAGTTCCACGAGCCGCCGCGCAGGACCCGGGACGACCCTTCTTCCACGTCCATACACCATTCCCAAACGTTCCCCGCCATGTCATGGCAGCCATCGGGGCAGACG
The DNA here is from genome assembly GCF_001854245.1 of Desulfococcus multivorans. GTDB lineage: Bacteria > Desulfobacterota > Desulfobacteria > Desulfobacterales > Desulfococcaceae > Desulfococcus > Desulfococcus multivorans. Next base: position 4,250,739 of record NZ_CP015381.1, read on the forward strand.
CCGTTTGAAAAACACCCTGCCGCCGTCTTCAGACAATCCCTACAAGAAGAAACCAAAGCGCAAAGCCGTCCAGAAGCGAGCCGGCGCCAAAAAAGGGCACAAAGGGCATATCCAGAAACGTATGATGCCCACTGAAATTGTCATTCTTAAGCCGGAACGTTGCCCCTGCGGCAAAAAGATCAGCCAGGTCGAACTGCGAGAAAACATCTTGCGAAAACACATCCAAATTTGATAAATATAGCTCAGCATTTTGAATCTTTTCTTGTTGAGTTTGGTCGCTCTAACCGGGATAAGGTTCAAAATGCATTTTTTTTGCTCAGATGTCACTCAATTTTTTGAAAAAGTTACGACTGACGAGAGGAATAACAAGATGAAGGAAACCCCATGAAGGAAATCCACGAAATATACGTCAAAACCCATTTTTCCGCCGCGCATTGTCTGGAAGGCTATCCCGGCGACTGTGCACGGCTCCACGGACACAACTGGATCATCGAGGTCCATGTCCGCTGTGAAAGGCTCAACGAGATCGGCATCGGCATCGATTTCCGCGATATCAAGACAGCGGTCAAGGAAGTCCTTCAGGGGCTCGACCATTTCAATTTGAACGAACTGCCGGCCTTCAAGTCGGTCAACCCCACGTCGGAGAACATCGCCCGATTTCTTTATAAAGAGCTGAGCTGGATATTGAATGCCGATGGGATCAAGGTTTCGAAAGTCAAGGTTTGTGAGACTCCCGGAGCTGGGGCCTATTACTGGGAGGAGGAGGATTGACCCTCACCGTCAACGAAATTTTTTTCAGCATCCAGGGCGAATCCTCGTTTGCAGGCCGCCCGTGTGTCTTTATCCGTCTCACCGGTTGTAATCTGCGGTGCGCTTATTGCGATACGCGATATGCCTATTACGACGGCGTGGCCCTTGATATTCCGGATATCCTTCAACGAGTGGCCGATTACCAGTGCCCATTGGTCGAGGTGACCGGCGGTGAGCCCTTAATCCAGGCGGAGACGCCGCTTTTAATCGGAGAACTCATCGAAAGGGACTTTACCGTACTATTAGAGACGAACGGAACGCAGGATATCAGCCGGATCGACGACCGATGTATCCGGATCGTCGACGTCAAATGTCCCACTAGCGGCGAGGCCGACAAAAACGATCTCGACAACTTCGATCGTCTATCGTCGCACGACGAAATCAAATTCGTCATTGGAAACCGGGAGGATTACGAATTTGCAAGGACGATTGCCGGTAGGCTTTCGGGCCGGCCCAACCCGGTACACTTCTCGCCGGTCTTCGGTCGGCTTGCACCGGACCAAATGGCGGCATGGATACTGGAGGACCGCCTCAATGTCCGTCTCCAACCGCAACTCCACAAAATCATCTGGAACCCCGAACAGCGGGGTGTATGAAAGGCAGTTCGCATGGAAACACCCCGTAAGGCCATCGTCCTTTCCAGCGGCGGCCTCGACTCTACGACGGTCATGGCCATTGCCAAATCAGAGGGATACGACATCTACAGCCTCAGTTTCAGTTACGGACAGCGCCATTCTGCGGAACTGGACGCCGCAAATCGCGTGGCCGACACCATCGGCGTAAAAAAGCATTTAGTGATCAACGTGGATATGAGGCTCATCGGCGGATCGGCCCTGACCGACGACATTGCCGTGCCCAAAGACAGAAATGAGAGCGACATGGCCGGTGAGATCCCGGTAACCTATGTTCCGGCCCGGAATACCATCTTCCTATCCTACGCCCTCGGCTGGGCCGAGGTGGTCGGGGCCTCCGACATCTTCATCGGCGTCAATGCCGTCGACTACAGCGGATATCCGGACTGCCGACCCGAGTTTATCGCAGCCTTCGAAGCACTGGCCAATCTCGCCACCAAAGCGGGCGTGGAGGGGCATAAGATCCGAATCCGGTCGCCACTCATCCACCTGACCAAGGCCGAAATCATCCGGAAAGGCACAAAACTGGGTGTGGATTATAGCCTCACCTTGAGCTGCTATGACCCTTCGCCTGAAGGAAAGGCCTGCGGGCGATGTGACAGTTGTCTCTTACGGAAAAAAGGCTTTCTGGCGGCTGGCGTTGACGATCCGACGGCCTATATGGCGTCGTAGAGAGGATGATATTAACCCGGCAATTAAAAAACCGAACATACTGCATAGTGAATTTTAGGATCCTTGAAGTACTTCATCACTCGATTCGGCAGTTTTTGAAGCTTCCGCAAGTGTGATATCGCTTTTTTCTTCAACTGCTTTTTAGTTCTTGCCGGCACGCCTGAATGGACGCCGGCCTTGAGATCACAGTTGAGGTATTCATCCGGATTCAGCTCAGGGGAATAAGACGGCAAAAAGAACACTTCAATCCGTACCTTGTGTTCTGATAGCCAATCCCGGACTACATCGCTGTGATGGACTTTCAGATTGTCGAGGATCAGATATACTTTTCTGTCTGCATCCTTTATGAGACGCTCCATGAATTTGATCAATGTTTCTGAATTCATTCTATTCTCATACACCATGAAACGGACCTTGCCTTGATTCGTAACGGTGGAAATCAGATTGACCCGTTCGCATCTGGGGTGAAGAGATATGGCCGGCGTCTGGCCCCGAGGCGCATAGCTTCTGCCATGATAACTGTCATTACAGAGGCCGGTTTCATCCCCCCAGTGGATTTCGGCGTTTTCCGACCGGGCTCTTTTTTCAATGGCAGGATACTCCTCTTTAAGCCATTTTTTGACAGCCTTGGGGTTCTGCTTGTAAGCTCGCCTAAGCGGTTTCTGTGGTGTAAAACCCCATCGTTTCAGGTATTCGCCGACGGTTCGTATTGGCATATCGACGGAAAATCGTTCTTTGATCAGTTGTTGGACCGCGATGCGAGTCCAGAGAGCGAAAGGCAGTTTGAGCTGATCCGGACATTTATCGTAAATTGTCTTCCGGACCTCTTTTTCCTGGTCCGGAGTCAGAGTTCGGCAACCCCCATAGGGTCGACCACGCTTTTTTATCTGGATCGCTTTTGCTCCCTCGCGTTCATACCTTTTGCACCATCCACAAATAGTCGTAAAATGGACGCCAATAATTTCGGAAATCTCTTTGTATGTCCTTCCGGATTTGCGAAGACGAATTGCCTGATTTCGAAGCTGTTGCTGTACTTCCGGCGCAAGTTTGCGTGCATCAATTTTTTCCATGCACACTCTATAGCATATTCTTCAATTTTTTTATATCTTTAATTGCCGGGTTAATACTGTTGGATTGTACCGGACAATAAAAAAATGAAAGAACCTGATTTCTCAAGCCTTTTGGGATGGTGTTGGACGCTGTTGGAAGGAGGGTTGGTGGCGATGCAGGGACTTGAGGACTTGAACCTTACTTGTAGCTAAGCGCTTTAAATCCTTGCTGTTCGTCGCTTCCGACCGTCATGCCTTTATTTAATGTGTGTAAGAAATATGCCTGAAAAGTGTGTAAGTTAAATTGGCCTGAATGTCAAGAGGCGAAGCCTCCTCAAGAGGCGAACTTCCAGGCTAACCTCCAGGCTAACCTCCAGGCTAACCTCCAGGCTAACCTCCAGGCTAACCTCCAGGCTAACTTCCATTTTGGCGCAAAAATCTGAAAGGGTATATCGTAGGGGGGCGGAAAGAATTCCCCCCGGTGGGGGTGGTCGTGCTCGCGAGATCTCGTACATACGCGGCTCTTGCTGCCGGGGGGATACCCCTCGCTCTTGCAGGAACCACACAAGCCTAGGAAGCTGCGCATCTCTCAGCGCTGGCGCATCTCGTGCATGCGTTGCGCTCACCTGCATCTATTAAGGAGGGGGGCGATCCTTGGAGAAGCTGCGCTTCCTTGGAGAAGCGCTGGCGCATCTCGTGCATGCGTTGCGCTCACCTGCATCTATTAAGGAGGGGGGTGATCCTTGGAGAAGCGCTGGCGCATCTCGTGCATGCGTTGCGCTCACCTGCATCTATTAAGGAGGGGGGTGATCCTTGGAGAAGCTGCGCTTCCTTGGAGAAGCGCTGGCGCATCTCGTGCATGCGTTGCGCTCACCTGCATCTATTAAGGAGGGGGGTGATCCTTGGAGAAGCGCTGGCGCTTCCTTGGAGAGGGTCCTTGGTGTCTACCCAGGCAGCTGAGATGCCAGGACAGGTGAACCACTGACCGCCAACCTCAAGAGGCGAAACTGCCTCCTCAAGAGGCGAAACTGCCTCCACCGCAAGAGCAGCAAGCTGCTTATCGCTTCTGTAAGCCACGAATAACCTACGTTATACCAACCAGCCATCCTCATTAATAGACATATCCGGATTACTGAGAGCACCATCAAGCGACGATCTCTTTGTTTTAATGTCCAGGCATTCGATTTCATGTCAGAAGCCTCACCTCTTTTTGTTTGACCTGGAGATATGTTTACTTAATGTTTATTGTTAGTTAGCTTATTAGTTAACATAAGGCCTATTATCAGACGTTAATGTTATCTTCTTGATTTAATTCTGAATTCCTGTTTCACCGTCCAACTATCCCATATTGGCACGAATTTAGTAATTCCAATATGTTAATATCTGCTGCCTATTCTAAAGGCAGACAGTCAAGGCAGACAGTCAAGGTAGACACCAGCAGCTCCAAGAGGCGAAGCCTCCTCAAGAGGCGAAGCCTCCTCAAGAGGCGAAGCCTCCTCAAGAGGCGAAGCCTCCTCAAGAGGCGAAGCCTCCTCAAGAGGCGAAGCCTCCTCAAGAGGCGAAGCCTCCTCAAGAGGCGAAGCCTCCTCAAGAGGCGAAGCCTCCTCCGTGAAGCTCTCTCAGCAGCTTGCTGAAGCTTTCGTGAAGCTTTCGTGAAGCTTTCGTGAAGCTTTCGTGAAGCTCTCAGCTGCCACAGAACCGACGATCTTTTTGAGGACATACCCTTCTATAGGGAGACAGACATCAGCAGCTTGCTGAAGCTTTCGTGAAGCTTGCTGAAGCTTTCGTGAAGCTTTCTTAGATGCCCTTGGGGATTGACCGAGGCAGCTCCGAAGGAGATGCTGAGACTGGCATCAGCTGGTGAAGCTGTAATGTAGCTTCCATGTTGATTGATTCCGATTAGAACCTTCCTTGGAGAAGCTACGCTTCCTTGTAAACAGTTGATTTTACCATATTTTAGATACCCCTCAGTATAGGATATAATCAATGCAAAGGGGGGACTTTAGGGGGGTAAGTTAAACATTAAGTTAAACTGAAAGTTAAACTGAAAGTTAAACTGAAAGTTAAACATTAAGTTAACCTCTTAGTTTTCTCTTTTATTTTTATCAATAAATAAAACATCTCTTAGTTAACATTAAAGATAACTCTTAGTTAACTAAAAGATAACCTTAGGCTTCACCCAAGTTATCCTTGGTTTTAGCATATATATTTGCTTCTCCTTTCTCTTTCTATCGATCAGGTAGTCAGGGTGGGTCCTCTTCCAGCCCACCTTGGCTACCCCCCTTTTCGAACATGCATAAAAACCAATAAGTTACCCAATAAGTTTACCAATAAAATAACCCTCAAGAGGCACAGCCTCCTCAAGAGGCACAGCCTCCTCAAGAGGCACAGCCTCCTCAAGAGGCACAGCCTCCTCAAAAAGGAGTAACACAAATGCCAGAATACAGAACCAAGGTCCAACTTCAGGCCCGCCTGGAAAAAGGTCCTTCTCGGCGAATAACTTTCTCTTTGACAAAAACCCCATCAGCCACCCTCGATGCATGCCACAGGCTCATCGGTGAAAACTTATCAATCAGGACGAGTACCTCAGTTATCCTGATGCGAGCGTTCGAGTGCTACAAAGAGCACCTGGAGAAGCTTCCGGATGCAACAGACGTTATTGAAGCGCTGAATATTGAGAAAAGTAAGCTTTTTGCTGCCGCCAACCGGAGCACAGATCAGTTCGATTTCGACAAACGTTCGTACTACAGGTACGATCGCAAAATGAGAATGAAGAGAAAAACGGAGAGAAAAACGGAGAGAAAGGAGAATGACAATAACAATGGCCTCATCAAAGAAGAAGCAGCCACAGAGTAAACAAAAGGTTAGCATCCAAGACGTGGATGTTGATGCAGAACGTGAAAAGGTATTCGACCTTTATTTCAACACCGTTGATCTTTGTCAGACCGCAGTTAAACAAGCCAAGGCAGGGGATGCCAAATTCAATGGGTCTTTGCTCCGTGAGATCGTAGGCTTCCTGAAGCAGAGCGCAGGAATCCTTAAAGAGATCGAGCAATTCAAGCGTCAGGCTGCTGTCAATGCTGCGATTAGCGCCACGCCTTCAGAAGAAGATGCCAATCTCCTTGCAGAGTTCGAGGAGATTGAAAGAAATTCGGAATGGTCGGATAAATATGATCCAATGTCTCTGCCTCTCGAATAATATTGAGTTAAGAGTTTGAGCCACTGTTGTGTTTTGAGTAGCGCATCCAGTGGCTCTTCCTGGCCTACCTGGTGGATTCACAGATGGGACCTGATTTAACCTGAGGGTGATATCAGAGAGCACTGTGATGAAGCCCGGTAGATACCCAGGAAGTGAACATGAAGTGAACATTACAATTTTGTCAGATTATGATACCTGATGATAGGCCAAACCTATCATTGTCTTACAAAATTGTAACATTCATGCATGCGTTTGAATTGTAGTCATCTTAACCTAAAATCAAAATTCATGTTCACAAACAGACAAACCTCATCCATCATAAAATCCATCATAAAATAACAGGAGGCATCACAATGGTTTCACCTCTATGGCAACACCTCCGTGAAAAATACGGAGGAGGTCAGTGTTCAATCCCAGGTTGCGGAGCAGAACGCTTTGAGATTTCCCAATATTGTCAAAAACACGCTTTAAAAAAGCAGTACTGGGGCCATCCCGAGGCCGCCTTCGTTCCCCTTAGTTATTACAAAACCGAGATCCTTGAGGTAACCAAGGTTATTATAAAAAACCGGCAGCATGTATCCGTCAATGCCGCTTTAAACTTCCTTAATGAATACATCGAGACGTCCAAACGTGTAGCGTCAGGTGAACTCCCGGCTAACCTCTTTCCTGTACCGGCACCCGAATTTATTATGTCTATCGGAGATTCACGGCTATTAAATAAGAACGGCATCAGGGATTTGGAGCCTCTCTTGATCAGGATGGCTGGCCTTCATTTGTACTGTGATCGTAATGAAGGCGGACCAAACGTCAGGGATCATAATCACAGAATCCATCTCATGGGGCATGTTCTGCTCTGGTATGCTAAACCAAGTAGATTAAAGGGGAGGGGCATCCCCCGTCGCAAGGTTGGGGCATATATTTATGAGAATTTAAGTAAATTCCTGATCAATGTTGCACGGTCAGTAGGGAGAGAGATCGAAGGAGCCATTAGGTTTCAAAAGGTTCAGGAGATGGACCTGAAATAAGAGATTTCAAAGAAAGAAAGGAGAGAGAGATAAATTATGCCAGCATTAAAAGACGAAACAGGGAACGTATATGGCCGCCTTACTGTAATTGCCAGAGCGGAGAGGCCTGAGGGATTGAAAAACACAAATGCTTACTGGCGGTGCCGCTGTGAATGTGGAAGGGAAGTGGTTGTTAATGGGGGGGATTTGCGGCGTGGAAACACATCCTCGTGTGGCTGTTACCAAAAGGATAGAACCTCCGAGACAAAGTCAAAGTCTGAGGTCCCTCTATATGGCCTCTGTGCGCAATTTCCTAAAGAGTACACTGTGTGGTACCGTATGGTTGATCGCACGACTAATCCTGGTAATGGAGACTTCGCGACCTACGGACTCGAAGGTATTAGATGCTGTCCTCGGTGGCGGCGCAGTTTCAAAAATTTCCTTGAAGACATGGGGCCACGCCCGAAGGGGGGTCTTGGTGAAATCCATCTTGATCGTACGGATGGCGACGGCCCGTATGCACCCTGGAACTGTAAATGGGTGAGTCAAAGAGAGAATATGCTTAACAGAACAAGCACGGTCTGGTTGCAAGACCCACTGGACGGTGAATTTTTATGTCAGAAGGATATGGCGCGCAAATTTGGATTGAAGCCTGTAACCCTCCAGGCACGTCTGAACAGACTCGGGTGGCCCCTGGAGAAAGCCCTTATGACTCCAGTCGATAAGCGAATGGCCACGAAGCATAAAAGTGAACCTCAAGCCAAAGAAGCGAAGCTTCCTAAACCCCAAGAGGCCATGCCTCCCCAACCTAAGATTCTTCAGCCTTCCCTCTAAGAGCACATCAGATATCAACTGAGAGCCTCCAGAATCCACGATCTTTTCCCTCCCGTACCCTACCTTCCCTCCCAGGAGATCGTCTCTTCCTGAGCGTCAACCACCTACCATAACAGGAACAAATAAGCATATGAGCGTCATCCATACCTGTATCACCGGCCCAGACAATAAGATTGAAGAACGTGAGCTCACCCTCGGCAAGGCCATCAGATTGCACTGCCTCGAATGCCTCGGTTTTAGCCCTGATGAGGTTAGCCGGTGTAGCCACCAGATTTGTCCGCTTCATCCATTCCGCTTCGGTAGAGATCCCAGTCACACGAGGGAGATGACCGATGAGCAGAAGGCCGCTACAGCTGCGCGTCTCAAGGCCGCAAGACAGACAGCCAAGATTGAAGATTGAAAACTTTTAACTAATAATCAAACTCAAACTCTAACTCATTAAGAGAAAGGAAAGCACAAACAATGTCCAACGACAACAACAACAACGTCTATAAGACTGGCAAAGGCAATTCTTACAGCATGAACCTCAATCGTCTCTCCGGCGGAGCGCTTGAAATCCAAGCAAATAACATCAATGACACCCAAGTTGATGATGACCGGCCCTTCCCCAGCATGATTGGTGTCTCAGCCGAGGTTTCCGCCGATGGCAAGGTAAGTTTCGGTAAAGGGCTCCAAACGTACAACGGCGCCTCACTCGCGTCCAACCTTCAAGGAGACATCCTGTCAACTGCAAAGACAAAATGGGGAACACCTGTCTCCGATCTGAGCAAATATTCCGATAACGAGGTCATTGTTACGGTACAAGGCACGCAGTGTACGCTCAAAACTGCTCTCCAGGTAGGCCTTGTACACAAAGATTCCAACGGCAGTGTGGTTGATCCGACTGCCAGCAGAGAAGCTTCTCCACAGCCTCCGCAGAAGACGCTCGAAGTTGACCTCGCGGGGAACTCCAGGCAAAATCTCAATGCTGTCTACCAGCGCTTGGGGTCCGGGATTGCAGATAACACGATCGTGAGTTTGATCAACGCAGCGATAAATGAGGATGGGACAAAGGCTGACCGGACGCTTGAATCTGCCTCCAAAGCTTTAGGCATCAATGCCAGCGCAACCAAGCAGATCTTTCAGAACGCCATTAGCGATGTCGAAAAGAACGCCACGGCATTTGGCGAGAAACACCTGGGTCTTCCGATGAAAGAGGTTTTCGAGCATCTAACCACGTGCAGCAAGATGTACCGTACAAGCGTCTATATCCGCCTCCTGAACAGCGATCTCTCGGTTTTTCCTGAGTTAGCCGAAAATCATAAACTTAAGAACAAGTTCTAAGAAAAGGAGAGCGAAGCATGTCCGATCTAAAGAGAACCCCTACGGAGGAGCGAGGTAAGCCTCAGTCGATGAAGCTTAAAACCAAGGAAGAAATTCTAAAAAGATGCCTTGCCTGTAAAGGCGGCGCGGTTACAAAGATAATGCGATGTAAAACAGATCTTTGTGTCAATTACGATTTTCGTGAAGCCGCCCTGGGTGGATGAGGCTTCGCCTCTTGAGGAGGCTTCGCCTCTTGCGGTGATATGAAATAGAAGTAGTATAAAACAACAACAACAAATAAGGGTGGGGGTTAACGTAGTCCAATACGTTATCCCTGCCTTTTTTTTATTGAACATGCAGGGCTACCTCATGTTAGCTATGTTCTTAAATTCATTCATCTTCTTATTTTCCCTCATTATAGGTACAAAGAACTGCACTGAGATATAACGTGCAGCGAGAATCCCAGATCAGCCAGCAGCAAGCGTCTCGGGTTATGCAAGCCAAGGTGGCGTTCGACAATTTAAAATCCACACCAACTGGTGTGAATTTTCCAACGCATGAATCTCAGATCCGCCCAATGGCTACCACCACCCTCAACGCTAACCCTGAACTCCAGGCCACCATAGACAATCTAAAATCGATGCCCATGGGCATCAAAAATTTACCTACCCACGAACGCCAGATCCGACCCATGGACAATCTAAAATCGGTGCCCATGGGCACCAAAAATTTACCTACCCACGAATTCCAGATCCCCCCTGCGAAGAATACCTCTTTCGAGAGTTTTATTGAACATGCAGGGCTACCTCATTAACAATAAGGAGCATTAAGACCAATGAAGAAAAACATCACCACCAGCAATAACAATAACAATAACGACACCACCAGATGGGCACCTCGCAAGGAAGAGTTCACCAAGTCGATAATCTCAAAGCTCGGCTTCAACCCACTTGAGGCCACTGAGAGGCACCTCAAGAATAAGAACAGCGCGCTGTACATGCACCCTGGTAAATTCGCCGAGGATGCCGTTCCGATCGAGGTTGTAGACGCACTCCGCGAATTAATGACTCTTGACAGGGATAGTCTACTGATGACAGCGCGGGGAATCCTGCCGCTGAAAGTTACGGCAAACTTGCTCTTTTATGTCATCTCGATCTGGGCGGCATTACGTGATGAAGAGTTGCTGGCTGATATCGATCCGACAGACACGCCGATGCAGTAACCAAATCCTAACACGAACATCAAATAGAAAGGTACTAAACAAAATGAAAAATATGTTTCTCGACGCCTTAAAGATCCCTGCGAAGAATACCTCTTTCGAGAGTTTTATTGAGCGTCTTGTTGTAGAGAATCGTGAACTGAGAAGTAAGCTCATGAATCAGCAAATGATCATCGATTATCTTATTAAGAATGCAGGGGAAGGCGCCATAAAAGCCTGCACCATCAACGACGAAGACGAAGACGAATTCATCATTGAATATGAACCACCCTGGTTTGTGCAGGTAGGCCAGGCGCTGTCTCACCTGAAGGAGGCACTCCTTACTGAGTTCCCTTGTGCGGAGCAAGGACCGCTACCCAGATGGGGGGAGACGTGCAAGGAACTCAGCATCAGCCAATCCTACGCCAACCGGCTGATCGCCGCCGCCGAGGTATATGTAGCTCTGAGATCCGCAGGAATCGATGAAGATGATCTCCCGATATATGAGCGTCAGGTTCGCCCTCTCGTCAGATTCAAGCAGGATCCGTCCATTCTGAAGTATCTCTGGGAGGAGGCGCTGGTGATTGCAGAAGACATCGAATTCAATTCTCTTCCAAGGGCTGGGGTCGTGGAGTATGTCGTGGGCAACTTCGAGAGGAACGGGCGGAAGTAGAATAAGTAGTAATTGATTAAACCAGGGGGTGCCTTCTTATTGAGAGGGTGCCCTCTTTTTTTTGTTTAAGAAAGGAGTTAGAAATATGACAAAAGTAACCGTAAAAGTTATTGACGCAATTATGGGCAAAGGCAAAACGTCCTGGGCAATCCAGCATATGAACGAGAATGCTTCGGAGGACAACCCATTCATCTACATCACGCCGTTCTTGGATGAGATCAAGGATCGGATCATCCCTGAGTGCAAGGCCAGCAAGTTCGCTCAACCGGAAGTCCACATTGTTAGGGGTAAGAGACAGAACAAATCCGACAGCCTGAAGGCGCTTCTCGTTGAAGGCAGGAACATTGCCAGCACCCACAAGCTTTTCTCCAGGGTTGACCGAGAAGCCTTGGATCTGATCAAGCTCCGAGGCTACACGCTGATCTTGGATGAGGTCATGTCTGTGCTTGAGCCGCTGGATGTCCCAGAGGCCGATTTCAAGGCGATGATGGGGCACGATGTGCTGAGGATCGATGAGGATGATCCGATCTACCAAGGGTCAATCAGGAAGCTCATGCCGGGTTCAACGATGAAGGACGTATCTGCCTTCAGGTACTACGTTGATCTCGCAGAGATGGATCGTTTGGTTTTAGCAAATGGAAAGGCGATGCTGTGGTTGTTCCCGCATGAGATCTTCGAGACGTTCAGGGATATTTATTGCATGACGTACATGTTCGAAGGTCAGATCCAGAAGGCTTATTATGACCTGTTTGGAGTGAAGTACGAATACTTTGATGTCCAAGGTTCACGAGATGCTGGCTTTAAGCTTGTCCCCGGTGTGGACGGAAGAGACACAGAGATGAATGCCCTGGAGATGATTTCCGGTCTGATCGATCTTATCCCCGAGGATGACCGCCTGAACTGCGTCGGGGATGAACCTGGGGCGCTGTCCTTGAGTTGGTATCAGCGGCAGACACCGGCGGTGATTGATCTGCTGAGGAAGAATCTCGGCAACTATTTTAAGCACAAGACAAAAGGTGGCGCTCGTTCCAGACTGTGGGCTACCTATTCGAAGTTCGTGAGGCCGCTTGAAGGCAATGGGTACATGAGTTCGAATAAGGACACCAGCGCTCACCTTGCGTTTAACGCCAAAGCGACCAACAAGTACAGAACGAGGTTCAACCTTGCTTATTGTTGCAATGTCCACCTCAAGCCGGAGATCACCCGGTTCTTTGATTTTCACGGTGTTAAGATCGATGAGGAGCAGTACGCATTGTCGGTCCTGATCCAGTGGGTCTGGAGATCCAGAATCAGAGAGAACAAGTCGGTCACTCTTTATCTGCCCTCAAGCCGAATGAGAGGGTTGCTGCATCGATGGCTCAGCGGTGAGTTCCTGAAATCTAAAATAAGCTAACCATTGCAAACCCCCGGTTATCAAGGCTTCACATATGGTTATACCCCATGAGGTCTTGGTAACCGGGCTTGCGCTGGCTACCTGCGCAAACAGGAAGAAAACCTCAGTAAAATCAGCGGTTTACGAGCGTCACTCGGTATATGAAAACTGAAAAGTTAACCTCTAAGCTAATCCAAAAGACGACTGAAAGCTGACATTAAGCTAATCCAAAAGACGACTGAAAGCTGACCTCTAAGCTAATCCAAAAGACGACTGAAAGCTGACATTAAGCTAATCAAGAGCACGCCGAAAGAACCATGCAGATGGAGGTCTGAATTAAGAGAGTTCAAAGAGAGCACCATTATGAACCCCCGGTTACCAAGGGTTTGCAAGGACGAGCTTTATGAATCCGCTATTCATAAGGGTTTACAGAGTTGGGAGATTTTTGCTCCCAAATCGTCTTTTTTTTCCTCGCAAACCCTTGACTGGCGCGGGTTCGCATTAGTGACCCGGAAGGGGGTAGACTTATTGTGAACTTTAATTTTGGCCTTTTAGTTTAGCTTTTTAGTTAGCTTTGATTTTAGCTGTTGGATGCACTCAATGACCGACCTGAGCGATAGCGAAGGGAGACAGGCATCATTCAGGTGAACGTTGGTGAACAATAAAATTGTTGAAGATTCTTCAAATACAAAAAGTAAGCAGGGGCAGCAAGGCCAAAGTCAACACAGTGTCATCCGACAGTTACGAGCCCTCGCGTTCGCTCGGGATAATGATGACATCGTTGTTGAAATTATGTTCGCACACCTCCGGTGGGGGATTAGACACCAAAGGCTGGAGTCCGGGAGAAGCTAAGGTGCAGTTTCCTTGGATATTTTCCTTGGTGTCTACAATCCCGCTTCGCGGAAAGGTTTTATGGATAAATCAGCATTGAGATGTTCGCCCACGCTTACCCATAAGATGAAAACTCACCGTGCCTTCGGCCCGGCTCGAACAAGGATTTCATCATAAATTCTAACATGTAGTTAACTATCAATAAACACAAACAATAATCAATTAGAAGGCCTGAAGATTCCTTAATGGTGTCTCAACGGTCTTCCTTACGCTTAAGAAAGGATAAGATAAACTATGGCAGCATTAAAGGATTTAACAGGACAGACATTTGGCCGACTTACTGTGATCGCCAGGGCGGAGAAGCCTGATGGATTGAAGGACACAAGTGCTTACTGGAAATGCAAATGTCTTTGTGGAAATGAAGTGGTTGTCCGAGGGAGGAATCTGCGGCGTGGAAACACATCCTCGTGCGGATGTTACCAAAAGGACAGAGTCTCCGAGACAAAGTCAAAGTCTGAGGTCCCTCTATATGGCCTTCAGGCACGCTTTCCAAGAGAATACCAGGTGTGGTACTACATGATCCGGCGTACGACTGATCCTTCTAATCCAGACTTCGCGGCCTACGGGCTCGATGGGATACGTTGCTGTTCGCGGTGGCGACGGAGTTTCGCTGCTTTCATTGAAGACATGGGACCACGTCCGGAGGGCGGTCTTAATGAAATACACCTCGATCGGATCGACGGCGATCAAGGCTACACTCCGTGGAACTGCCGATGGGTTTCTGCGCGAGAGAATGTTCTTAATCGTATCATCACGGTCTGGATTACGGACCCATTCGACGGCGAAATATTATGCCAGGCAGATATGGCGCGCAAATTTGGATTGAAGCCTAAAACCCTCCAGACACGTCTGAACATACTCGGATGGCCCCTGGAGAAGGCCCTCACAACTCCGGCAGGACCCTCCAGGATGCCCTCAGCCGAATCCCTGAGATAGTCTCCACAATCACTCCTGACCACATCTCCTGCGTGTCTCCTCCGCGCATCACAGTGCATCACAGCGCATAATCCCCCACCTGTCTGGAAAAGATTCGCGTAGCGCATTCCTGGTCAGAATCTCACTTGTAAACCCCCGGTATCATTGATGATTCACCACCCTTAATGGGTTATAGGAGGGAATGTTCCACGTGGAACAATTATAGATAATTGCAGACAACAAATAACAAACAACAATAAGAAAAAGGAGAAACAATAACAACATGGATAAAATCAGTATCGATGTTTACGAAGGTATCCAGACCCCCAAGCATTTGTTCGACGTAACCTTGGACAATAAGCAGCTTTCATCCTTAACGTTCAGCTGCTCACTCAACCGCAATGCTCTTCCAATCGAAACTGCATATCATCTCCGAGACGTTGAAGCTAAACTGCGAGATGTCCTCCAAGACATCAAGGCCATTCTCAGGAAACACAAGGGAAAATACGACGATATCCGGAAAGCTTAATCTCAGTCCTTGCCTGTCCATCTACCGTCCTTGAGATGGCTCAGATCCAACTGATAGTTCAGCTTCTCAGCCATCACTTCAAATAGATCCTTCACCCTATATCCCTTAGCATAACGCCGGGAGGTCTGTGTCTTCCCAGCTCTCCCGGTCAGCTCCTCGATAACACTCTCAGGGACCATGTTCTTATACAGGTGGTCGGTCATAGTGTGCCTGAACGAATGGAACACCTTCTTCGGGGAATCAATCCCGATGACCTTCTTTCGGTAAGATCCAAACCATCTGGAAGCATAATGCCCGTAAGATCCGGACTGCTTCTTCAGCTCTTGGAAAACACGTTTTCGTCCATCAGCTGGCTTTTGCACAAATCCAGGAAAATCAAGGTTGTATTGCAGCAGCACCGGGTGAAGGGGAACGAGCCTGGCTGAAGATTCATTCTTAATCTTCTTGTCCTTATTGTCATTGATGTCCAGCACCCATACACCATCAACCTGATAAACGTCCTCGGTGTATAGCTGGCATAGTTCCTCCAGGCGACACCCGGTATATAACCCCAGGATAGGCAACCAAAACTGGAAAGGCTTCATTGTGGCTACATCAGGGTATCTGAAGATCAGCGTGAGGTCCTCCTCTGAGAACACCTCACGCTGATCCCGTGCCTTCTTCTTCTTGGGTGGCTTAAGCCCTTCAGCTGGATTGAGATCCATGTACCCGAGCCTTACGCCGTGCCTGAATACCGCCTCCGCTGTCAGAAGGTACGACCGGACGGTTGTCATATCGAGTAATGAGGTTTCAGGATTCACAGGTGGTAAATCCTCGTTGTTAAGGTTTTGGTATTCCTTAAGCCTACCAAAGCCAGCCGGAAGGCTCTCCAGCAGCTTCTTGAAATTGAGCATCTGCTGCCGACAGATGGTCCTCACCGGAGTGTCCTCACCCAGGTACCGGGTCAGAGCGTTGAAATATGGGGTATAGTTCCTGACGGTGCTATCAGTCCAGCGACCGGCCTTCACTCTTTCGTCCTGGTATTCATCGATCAGACCACGGAGGGTTATCGATGGTTTCATGGTAGGAGGCTTAAGATTCACTAAGAGGCTCTGCCTCCTCAAGGCTTCTCCTGTGACCTCCCTTGAGGATAAACCACAGATTTCCTCGACCACCTCCTCGTCTGTACTGTCGTATCTGCCGAAAGTGCGCTCCTTTTCAACTTCAAGGACCTTGATGGAAGCTTTCAGCATACCCCGGCAAAGCTCCCGGTAAGCCTCGGAATCCTTGTCTATTTCTATGCCGTGTTCTTTCAGAATAAGGTCCACTCGATGCTCCATAGCCTGGACATGCTGTAGCTTCCCTAAGGCCTCCCTGTGCAGGGTCTGGACTGAATCTAAGGCCTCATACCGTTCATCGAGGAAGTCCTCATTGAGTGGCCTCTCAGTGAGCGTCCGGGTGGCTTCCTCTTCGGCCAGGGTATCACGGATCCACCCAGCGATGAGGCGGTTAATCTGAATTTTATCCATGTGCACCCTCTCCTTTCTTCTCAATTCTCTGACCAACCGCCGGATCTTCAAGGCGAGCTCCTGAGCCATCACCTTGGCAACACCGATGCGGCCTGTCCTGAGGCTGTACCGTATCTCTTTTCTGCCTATGATACTCTGGAGGTCTGCTGGGATTCTGTACCGGAAACAATATGAGTGACGATTCCTGACGAGATAACGCGCCATAACGTCTCACCTCCCATAAGCTTATCGCCCCTTAAAAGTGTGTAAAAAGGGGATAAGCTTTGTGTGTAAGGCAAGACGCTGGCCACAAACAAGAATGTCTATGATCTTGAAATCACAGGCATCTTTTGGCGTAGTGGTGGCGATGCAGGGATTTGAACCCCGGACACTACGGATATGAGCCGTATGCTCTAACCAACTGAGCTACATCGCCGTTCAGGAAGCCAAGGAATAGATTTGGAAAGGATAATCCGCTACATACCTTTGCGGATGTTGCTTTTGGGGATCGTCCAAAAGCGCGGTAGTATTTAGCAGGCGGCAAAGATAAAGTCAAGAAGAAAAACACAGTTTTTTATCCGTCGGCGGGAACCGATTCTTTTACCGCAATGGTGAACTCCTCCAGAGTTTCGGGTAAATTATCAAAAACAATCATATACGGCAGTATTTCCCCGGATGGGACATCGATGTTGCTGTTCTGCGCGCCGGCCTTGTTGCCAAGCCGGGCCTTGAGTTCATTCGGCGGCAGCGAATTCAATTCTGCGTCCGTCAAGGTGTTGCCGCAATAGACGGTCTCGACGCCGGCGGGCTCTTTTCCGGAAGAAAACAGCCTGCCGGTCACCTGAATGTGGCTCCGAGGCATAGCGTATCCGTTCTGGACACTGCCGCTGACGACAAACAGCGTTCCCACCCATTGATTTTCAACAAATCGCTCTTGAATCGTATGCGCCAGGGTGACAATCTCGCCGGCACGATCGTTCGGCGCAGGCAAATAGTCTTTCAGAAGCGGAATGTTGTACAATATGTTTTTGGCATTGTCGCTTTTAAACAGTCCGAAAGAATAGGCACCGAACAATAGAGCGCCCAAAAGCATCGACAACAGGATCAGGACAGGCATCCTCTTACGCGGGCGGCCCATCAACCCATCATCATCGGCGACAGCGAAGCCGTTATGATCTATGGCGGTTTTTTCAGTCGCGTTTCGATCACTCCGTTTTTCTTTCAGTTCCTCAAACTCATCCGTTGGAATCCCCATGTCAAAAGCGTCAATGAAATCGTCATCCCGATCAACCGCTTCATCGATGCGCGCACCAACCGCCGGCGAAGGGTGTTTCGCCTCTGGGACATCGGAATGCCGAAGCGTGTCTTCAAATGTTGAAGATGGTGTTTTAAGGTCGAAAGCGATGTCGACATCGCCGTTTTCATGATTCGCCGGATTTGTCGTGGTCGCCAGTGCATCGGGCGCCTCTTTGAATTTTTCCGGATCCATATTGAACAGGAATTCTTCATTGAATTCCAAGTCACCCCCCAACACTTCGAGGATATCGTCTTCGTCTTTCACAGACGGGAGAACGGATTCAGCAGGCGCTTGATCCATAGAAGCATTATCCGCAGAAGCATTATCCGCTTCTTCAAAATCCAGCTCCAGAGAGAACTCGCCCTCCTCATCCAAGGCAATATCCGTCGCGGCAGGATCTCCCGCGGGCACATTCTCATCCGACCCCGGAATCCGGTCGTCCGCATCCGCCGACTCGAGCGTCAATTCCACGGGAACGTCTTCTTCCTCGTCCACGAGGGTGTCCGCCGCGACCGGCCCTTCCGTGAACGAATCTTCGTCCTGCCCGGAAAGCGGGGAAGCCTCATCGGCCAGGTCAAGGTCCAGTTCCAGGGAAAAGTCCGCCTCATCATCCACGGCGATGTCCGTCGCGGAAAGATCTCCTTCGGGCACATTCTCTTCCGACCCCGGAGTCCGGTCGTTCGCATCCGCCGAATCGAGCGTCAATTCCACGGGAACGTCTTCTTCCTCGTCCACGAGGATGTCCGCCGCGACCGGCCCTTCCGTGAACGAACCTTCGTCCTGCCCGGAAAGCGGGGAATCCTCATCGGCCAGGTCAAGGTCCAATTCCAGGGAAAAGTCTCCCGCATCATCTGAAGCGATGTCGGTTGAAGATCGGTCATGGTCGTCGTTCATATCGACGGTCAATTCGATGGGGTCGCTTGTTGTGCCGGACAACACCGATGACGCCGGAAAATTTCCGGTCCCGGCTTCATCGAAATCCAGGTCCAAAATCAATTGTTCATCCGGATCCAGGCCTTTGTTCGACAGGTCTGTATCCAGAACCGGATCCACAGCGGGATCATCCTCCTCGCCGTCGGCCGGAACTGCTGCCGGCCCAGGTTCTTCGTCGTCAAAATCCAGATCCAGATCCAGATCCAGAAGGAGGTTCTCGTCCAAACCCAGTCCCACATCCTCCGATTCTTCCTCCGATATGTCGTCCGGCTTCCGCATCGCTTCACCGTCATCGACCATGACCGTTGCCGGATCATGTTCTTCGTCGTCGAAATCCAGATCCAGATCCAGAAGGAGGTTCTCGTCCAAACCCAGCCCCGTATCGTCGAAAGACGCATCTTCTTCGATATCATCCGCCGCGTCTTGAAGCGCCTTTTCCAGGTTTCGAAAATCCATGGCCGGCCGCCCCAAACCATCTTCATCAGCGTCGAGATCCTCGTCATCGATGTCCAGATGCAGTTCATCATCTTCCGAAAGTCTTCTGCCCGAGCCTTTATCGATGGTTTTCATGAGATCCACGTCCATAAACAGATCCAATAAGCCGTCCCTGTCAACAGCGTCGATCCGGTCGTCCAACTCGAAAGGCAATGCGGTATCGGCGTCAATTCCCATGTGCTCCAGATCGAAATCGAAAAGCAGCTCCTTTTCAGCATCGGCACCATTCCTGACATCCGTATCGTCAAGGTCGTCCAGGCTGAACATTTCGGTCTTTTCATCCGTCATTCCATCGGCTTTCGGGCGCGCTTCTCCCCCAAGCGATAAGCCGGAACCGTCTTCTGTTCCCGGAAGGCCGCCGATGACGACGCCGGATCCCTTCCCGCTCAGGAGACGGTCATTGGCGCCAGGGTCGGGACGCCCGAGTTCGGGAGACCTGGACATCTTTTTTTTCTTTTGTTTTTTCCCCGGCATGTTGGTTCGCGAGGATCTGGCTTCCTTCTCGGAAATATCGGGATTCCGGGTAGCGGATCGGGCGGTGGGGGATTTTTCGGAATGCTGCTCGATGAGCGGCCCGGGGACTTCCAGGACGGCGTTACAGCGGATACATCGAATTTTCGAATCGACAAGCTGTTCAGGATAATGATCCGGATCAAATTGGGCGTCGCAGTAGTCACAGGTTATGATCATACCCTCCCCCTGGAAGTGTTTGCTAAAATTTAAGATGAAAAATTCCCGGCAACTCTCTGTAATTTTCGGCGTAGTCAAGTCCGTATCCGACCAGAAACCCCGCATTGACCACGCAGCAGGCATAATCCACGAGGATATCGGTTTCTCGCCGTTCACGTTTGTCGATCAGGGCGCAGATCTTCACGGTCTTTGCACCGAAGCCCTTGATGTGCTCTACAAGATAGGAAAGCGTCAAACCCGTATCGACGATGTCTTCGACGATCAGGACATTTTTCCCTTCGATATCAAGCTCGATATCCTTATTCAATTTAATATTACCGGAAGACGAGGTTTCAGCGCCGTAACTGGAGGCCTCGACGAAATCGATCTGGACGGGAATCGTCATGTGGCGACAGAGGTCTGACAGAAAAATGAAAGCCCCTTTCAAGACACCGACGAGAACGAGGTCACGACCCTTGTAATCGTCGCAGATTTTTCCGGCGACGCCGACGACGAGTTCTTCGATCCGCTCACGGGTTAAAACAGGGATAAATTCCGGCATAATATTCAATGCGTTCCAAATTGTTCCAGGTTGGCATCAACAGCCCGATGGCTGCCTGACAATCGACCGGCGAGCATTAATGTCCCGCCGATCTTTGTATCGCGGTCGGCCTGTGGTTGGAAAAAACAGGGATTACAGTGCATCGCCCTGTCGACGAGGAATAACTTAAAGAATAGGAATTTGTCAATTCTTTTGGGATTTCTCAGATGCCGGTCTCCCTCAGCTTTTCCACCAATGCTTTCTGTTCGGCCGTCAGATGTGAGGGCATCTCTACATGGACGGTGACATAGAGATTTCCCCGATGGGACCCCCTCATGGCCGGCAGTCCTTTGTCGGCGAGTCGCATTTTGGTTTTGTGCCGCGTACCCGGAGGGATTCTCAGGCTGAGTTCACCGCCTTCAAGGGTGGGCACGGATACGGTCGTACCCAGCAGGGCATCGGTCAGTCGAATCTCTCTGACGACATGGATGTCATGGCCTTCGCTGGTGAAAACCGGATCCTCGACGACCTTGGATTTGATAAAAAGGTCCCCGGAAGGGCCGCCGTAAGGGCTGGGGTCGCCCTTTCCCGGTATCCGAAGCTTTTTTCCGGTGATCATTCCCTTGGGGATCTTTACGGTGAGTTGTTCGCTCCGACCGCCGTGCTGAAAACTTACGGTTTTGCTCGTCCCGGAGGCCACCTCCCGAAGGGTGAGGGGAAGTTCGTAAACCAGGTCCGATCCTTTGGCCGATGGCTGGGGGCCGGACCCCGCGCCGAAAGGCGAACCGCCACTAAACGAGAAGCGCCTGCCGCCACCCCGCCCCCCCATGAAGGAAAAGCTCTGACCGCCAAATCCCAGATCCTCGAAAATGCTCGAAAAATCGAATCCCCGGAAGATATCCTCCTGGGAAAACCGTTGATGGAAATCAGTCGAGCCATAGGTATCGTACTGTTTTCGCTTTTCCTTGTCGCTGAGGACGGCGTAGGCCTCGCTGATTTTCTTGAACTTTTCCTCCGCGGCCTTGTCGCCCTTGGTATGGTCCGGATGATATTTCATCGCCAGCTTCCGGT
This sequence comes from Desulfococcus multivorans, assembly GCF_001854245.1. Lineage (GTDB taxonomy): Bacteria > Desulfobacterota > Desulfobacteria > Desulfobacterales > Desulfococcaceae > Desulfococcus > Desulfococcus multivorans. The sequence goes on from NZ_CP015381.1 coordinate 4,272,312, forward strand.
AAGCCTTTTTAATTTCATCATCGGAGGCGTTTCGATTGACCCCCAGTTCTTTGTAGTAATCAGTCTCGGCCATTTGGTGTTACTCCCTCTAAAGCGATTGACAACCTGCCATGACAACTTTTCAAATAATACCATGATGTAAATTAAGTATAAACACGATTTCATCAAGAGGTGCGGCCCCGATCCATTCCGGATTGCAGATTCAGGACCGCAGACGGTCAAGGCGCAGCCGTTCGCGGTCGTCAAAGAGGCGCCGCGCCCCGAGGGTTACCGCCAGAATCGTGCCGAATCCCGTTCCGCCGGCGATCAGGAACATGATCAGGATCTGGTATTTGACCGCTTCCATCGGGAGGGTTCCCGAAAGAATCTGGCCCGTCATCATTCCGGGAAGGCTGACAAGACCGACAACGCTCATGGAATTGATGATGGGGATCAATCCGCTGCGGATACTCTCCCGCCGGATCTCCTCAATGGCCTCGGACCATCGGTGCCCCAGGGTCAGGCGCGCCTCGATGATCGTCCTCTGGTCCCAGGCGACGGCGGTCAGACGGTCGAGACCGACGGCGATGCCGCTCATCGTGTTGCCGAGAATCATGCCCAGCAGCGGGACGGCATATTGAGGATGGTACCAGGGACGGATATCGATGACCACTGTCAGAGCCAGTATCGTGACGCAAAAGGATGAAATGAACATGGAAAGGGTCCCCACCCCGATGCTCCATGCCCCCGTAAACCGGCGTTTCTGTCGCCGCATGATTTCAACACCCGCAGCCCCGACCATCACCGCAGCGACCGCTGCGAGGCCTGCCGGGTGCATGTAATCAAAGAGCGCTTTCAGCACCATGCCGACCAGGGAAAGCTGCAGCACCGTTCGACTTCCGGCGAAGAGCAACTGCCGTGAGAGATGCAGCTTCATGGGGATCGAGAGGAGGGCAAGAGCGATCACCAGAAGCGCTGAAATGGACAGGTCTACAGGGGAGAGGGATATGACGTGCATGGCGTGTTCACCTTTGGCGCTTAGCCGCTTGCATCAGGGCGCCGCTCTTGATCCTGAAGTGAACGGCGGCAACCCTGCGGATCTGATCCGGATCATGCGTCACCCAGATCACCGGCGTATTCCGGTGCAGTCGATAGGATCCGATGAGGGATTCCACTCTCGCCGCATTGTCGTCATCCAGGTTTGCGGTCGGTTCGTCCAGGAGAAGGGCTTCCGGCTTTCCCGACAGCAGCCGGAGCAGGGAAAGGCGCTGCCGCTCCCCGCTGGACAACCGGTTGATATCCCACGACAACACATCCGCATCGAATCCAAGGCGCCTGAATTCCGCAGCATCGATCTGGATGAAATGCGCCCCGACCGTCTCCTCCCACCAGGCGCTCTCGGCAGGCAGGAACCCAACCTTTTTGCGCCATGCGTGGGCCGGCATCGTCCGGGCGTACGCGCCGTTCAAGGAAATCTCCCCGGTATGGGGAATCAGGTCGGCGACGGCCCGGAGCAGGCGTGTCTTTCCCGAGCCCGATGGGCCCGTCAATCCGGCGCATTGACCGGGACCGATCCTGAAGGAAACGGGTTTCATCCCGGAGAAGCACAGGTTTTCCACCGAGAGCCCGGCCATGCCCGTCTCCTCTGCAACGGAAGCATCACCCATTGGGCATCACGCCGAATCCAGGGAGGCCAGATAGGCGTCCCATTCCATGGGCAACAACTGTTTTTTTCGGTTGTTGCACGCCTTGCAGGCGGGAACGACATTGCCCTTGGTGCTTCTGCCGCCCCGGGAGATCGGAACGATATGGTCCATGGTCAGATATTTGGGTGCTACGGCGCTGCCGCAATAATGGCATCGGCCCTTGGCCAGCTGCCGCTTCCACCACTGGGAGGAGCGAATTTCCCTCGCCTTTCGTCGCTCCCTGCGAATATCGGAATCCTCGAGATGTGCGGCAAAGGGATCGATGCCGTTTCGGGTTCTGCGTGTCATGCGGACTGCGGGCTTCCCATCGGCGGCCCCGCCTCGATGCCGTCGATCCATCGTTCGATTTCGGCGATCAGCATCCGGTAGTAGGCCCGGCTTCCGCCAAGCCCTCGCCGACCAAAAAAATAGTTGATTTCAAGAAACACGGGATCGGCTCCCGGGGGCTGCAGCGGCGATAGGATATCGAACCCCGCCAGGTTGATGCCGGCCGCGTCGCAGAAACGCCTTACCGACGCTCCCGCGGCTTTCTGAAATGCCGAATCCGACGCCGTATCGATGACGCCGCCGGCGGCGAGGCCGGCAACCGCCGTCTCCGAATTTTTCAGAACCCGCCAGTAAATGACCGTCCGCGCGCCGATGACCACAACCCGAAGCACCCGGTTGCCCGCGGGAATATATTCCTGGACAAGAAAGCCTTTCTGTCCGGTCCGCTCATAGCGCCGCGCCGTATCCAATGCGTCGTTCAGGGCCTCCGGAGATGGAATCCACAGGACATTCCGCCCTTCCCCGCCCCAGTCGAATTTGAAAACGAACGGAAACCTCACGGCAATTCGGCTTGCCCCGGTGTTCAACGCGTCGGTGAAGATCTCAAGCGACGGGTAGAACTCCGTCGAGGGATGGGGTACGCCGCTCCGATGGAAAAGGCGGATCTGGCCGCTTTTACGGGGATAGGCGAACCGAACGTCGTAGTTGGGGAATACATGGGCACAGTTTTCCCGTGCCATTCGATACAACGCCTGACCGCAGCCCTGGGGCAGTATGACCGCCCGGGCGGATCGAATGGCCCCGAGGTCGGTTTTATCGGGTTCCCGGCCGGCACATAAAATCTGTCTATCCCCTGAAAAACAGGGATGATACGAAAGAATCATCCGATGTCAGTAGCCGAACTTTCTCAACGCCCGGGTATCCCGACTCCAGTTCTTCTGCACCCGGACGAATAATTTCAAAAACACCCGGGTGCCCATCATGCGCTCCAGTTCCTCCCGGGCCGCCCGGCCGATCTGCTTCAGCTTCGCCCCCTCGCGGCCGATCACGATGGCCTTCTGGGAGGACCGCTCCACATGAATGGTGGCGTGAATGCTCACCAGCCCCTCTTTTTCCTTGAAGGATTCAACAGTGACCGCCGTGGCGTAGGGGATCTCCTGTCCGGTCAGGCGGAACACCTTTTCGCGGATCATCTCCGCCGCGATAAACCGTTCGGGCATATCGGTCACGGCATCCTCGGGGAAAAAGGGCGGACCCTCGGGCATCAGATCCGCCATCTCCCGGATCAAGGCGTCCACCTGATGCCCGTGCTTGGCGGATATGGGGACGACGGCCTGAAAAGGATAGGTCGTCCGCCAGTGGTCGATGGCCTGGAGAACCGTTTCGGACCGCACCTGATCGGTTTTGTTCAACGCCAGCACCGCAGGGCGCTGCTGCTGTCGAATTTTTTCCAACAGGAATGTCTCGGCATCGGGGTCGGGGGATTTGAGGTCGACCATGAACAGAATCAGGTCGGCATCCGCCATAGCCGCGAGCGCTACGTCCACCATCCGGACGTTGAGGGCCTGAGTAGCTTTGTGAACGCCGGGCGTATCGAGGAAGATCAGCTGAGCGTCTTTTTGGTGCAGCACTCCAAGAATACGGTTTCGCGTCGTCTGGGCTTTTCTGGAGGTAATGGAAACCTTCTCGCCCAGCATCCGGTTGAGCAGGGTCGATTTCCCAACGTTGGGAGCCCCGGCCAACATCACAAAGCCGGACCTGAAGCCTTTGAAACGGTTGCCCCGATCTTCTCTCATCGTCCTTCCTCCTCCTGAGTCCCGGCAACACCCGCCACGGCCGCCCATACCGCCTCCCGACCCTTTCGGGTCTGGGCGGAAAAGAGGATGAGATCCTCGACGTCGACGCCCAGGGCGCCGGCAACCGCCTCCCGCTGCCGGAGCTGTCGGGTCCGGGAGAGTTTGTCCGTCTTGGTCAACACCAGGATGCCGGGGATATGGTACTGCTTCAGCCACGCTATAAAATCGAATTCTTCATGACGCGGCATCCGCCGGATATCCATGATCAGGACGACGCCGGCCAGGGTTTCCCGATTGGAGAGATAGGTTTCGATCATGGGGCCCCAGGTTTTTTTGACGGCCAGCGGTACCTTGGCGTACCCGTACCCCGGAAGATCCACCAGCGAGTATGTCCCGTTCACCTCGAAAAAATTGACCAGCTGGGTTCGTCCAGGCGTTCCGCTGGTCTTGACCAGACGCTTCCGGTTGACCAGGGTGTTGATGAGAGACGATTTTCCCACGTTGGATCGCCCGGCGAAGGCGATTTCCGGCAGCACCCCCGGCGGATATTGAGAGGGCTTTACGGCGCTGGTCACGAACTCGGCGGATCGGATGATCATTGTGCGCCTTCCGGTTTCAGGAGCGGTCCGGAATTCAGGTATGTCTCGAGCCGGTTCATGCCCTCGGCGATGTTCTCCAGCGAACTGGCGTAGGAAAACCGCAGGTAACCCTCGCCGTGACGGCCGAAATCGATGCCCGGTGCGACCCCCACATGAGCCTTCTCAAGAATGTCGAACGCCAGCCTGTAGGAATCGGAGGACAGATGACGGGCGTTGGCGAACACATAGAAAGCACCCGTCGGCGGAACGGTGATCCCGAAGCCCAGGGACTTCAGCCGATCGATCATGAACAGCCGTCGTTTATTGTAGGTCTCCTTCATGCGGGCGATGTCAGGGCCGGCTTCCTTCAGGGCCGCGATGCCCGCTTTCTGGATCACGGCGTTGGCTGAAATGAAAAAGTTCTGCTGAATCTTCTGAATCGGCCGGATAAATGAAGGCGGCGCGATGAGATAGCCCAGCCTGAGGCCGGTCATGGCATGAAGCTTTGAAAAGCCGTTCAGGACAAAGGCGTTGTCCGTATACTCCAGGATGGAATGCTCCGTCCCTTCGTAAACCAGGCCGTGGTAGATTTCATCGGAAATGACAAAGGGCCCTTCAGGCCCGGCCATGGCAGCGATGGCTGCCGTGCGTTCGGCCGACAACAGGTTCCCTGTCGGGTTGGACGGTGAATTGATGAAGATGCCCCGGGTCTTTTCGGTGATCTTGTCCTGAATCGCCTCGGGCCGGTACTGAAAGCCGTCTTCCTCAAAAACAGGTACGGTGACCGGTTCCCCGTCCACGAATTTGATGAAGTTGGGGTAGCAGGCATAGTGGGGATCCGAGATGATGACCTGATCTCCGGGATTCAGCAGCGCCGCGAAGAGCGCGAACATGACCGGCGATGTGCCCGACCCGACGACCACCTGACCCGGGTCGACGGAAACATTGTAAGTATTGCCGTAATACTCGCAGATGGCTTCTCGCAGCTCCACGAGACCCAGGCTATGGGTATAGTGGGTGTGGCCGTTTTTGAGCGCCCTGCAGCAGGCGTCGTTGACGCACCGGGGGGTATCGAAATCCGGCTCTCCCACCTCCAGATGGATGATGTGGGTCCCGGCCCGTTCCATCTCGTTGGCCCGCTCCAGGACATCCATGACGATAAATGACGAAATGCCGTCGAGTCTGCGAGAAATCATCTTTTTTCCTTATACGACTTTGTTCAAAGGGTACTCGATGATCCCTTCAGCCCCGTTTTTGAGGAGCTGGGGAATCAGGTCTCGCACCACGCTGCCGTCCACCACCGATTCCACCGAAAGCCAATCAGAGTTGTAGAGATGGGCGATGGTGGGTGCGTTCAGGCTGGGCAGCAGCGGAATAATCCGATCGATACATTTTTCAGGGACGTTCATCTTGATCCCCACCAGTTTCTCACCCCTCAGAGCGCCTTGGAGCAGCAACGCGATCTGCTCTATCTTGTCCCGCTTCCGGGGCTTCTTCCAGGCCTCGTGATTGACGATGAGCTGCGTGTTGGTCTGCATCAGTTCGTGGATGATCTTGAGGCCGTGGGCGCGGATGGTGGTTTCCGTCTCCGTGACCTCCACGATGGCGTCGGCAAGGCCCGAGACCACCTTGGCTTCGGTGGCGCCCCAGGAAAACTCGACCTTGACGTCGATGTTCTTTTCAGCGAAATACCGTTTGGTAAAGGCCACCAGTTCCGTGGCGATTTTTTTGCCCTGGAGATCATGGAGGGTCTTGATGTCGGAGTCATAGGGCACCGCGAGAACCCATCGGGCCGGACGGGCGCTGACCTTGGAATAGACGAGATCCGCCACCACGTGAACATCCGAGCTGTTTTCGGCGATCCAGTCCTTGCCGGTCAGACCGGCATCCAGGGTGCCGTTTTCCACATAACGGGACATTTCCTGAGCCCGGCAGATGGCGCAGTCGATGGCCTCATCATTGATTTCGGGAAAATAGCTTCTCCCGTTGACGTTGATCTTCCAGCCGGAGCGTTTGAACAAATCGATGGTGGCGTTCTGGAGGCTTCCCTTGGGAACGCCGAGTTTGAGCCGCTCTATCATTTTTTATATACCTCCCTGGGATCAAATACGGGCTCCCCGACAATGGTAACCCGCCCGTCTTCGATTTTCTGGTAAAAACAGCTGCGATGTCCGGTATGGCACGCGGCGCCGCCGACCTGCTCGACCTTGAGCAGAACGGTGTCGTCATCGCAGTCGATGCGGATCTCCTTCACGCGCTGAACATGTCCGGAGGTTTTCCCCTTGATCCACAATGTGTTTCTCGAACGGCTGTGATACGAAGCCAACCCGGTTTTCAGGGTGTGCGTCCAGGCCTCCTCGTCCATGAACGCCAGCATCAGCACCTCGCCGGTCATGTAGTCCTGAACGACGGCGGGCACCAGGCCGCCCATCTTTTCAAAATTCAACCTTATCATCAACTATCCTCTCATAACAGGTCGCCGTCATCATCCAGATTGCCGGAGACGCCACGCCATGAACATGAGCCTGTCTCCCGGGCTTCGATCCGACGGCGAACGATCACCCCAAGCGGTTCCTATTCGATGACCGCTTGACAGTTCACACCGTTTTACTTCATAGTTATCATGTGATTTATTCTTCATGAATCAAAACTGATATTTGTAACCAGATCGACCCATAAAGTCAATTTCTTTTTTTATTCCCATTGCAAGTCGCTTGCCTAACCTTTGTATATCTGATAGCAGAAGTTCTGACAACATCATCAACATGAAAGCGAAGGACGCCGCTATGGTTTACGGAGATCAGAACGCTTCGAAAATCGGGAGATTCATCGGCCGGTTGTTCCGATGGGCAATCCTCCTTTTTTTTCTCGGCGTGATCGGGTCGGGAATCTTTTTGTTTGGCCTGTACAAATATTTCAGTGAAGACCTTCCCCAGATTTCATCCCTCAAGGACTATCGCCCCCCCGTCATCTCAACGGTCTATTCCGACGACAACCGGGTGATCGCCGAATTTTTCAAGGAGCGGCGCATCGTCATCCCTTACCCGGAAATCCCCGAAATGCTCGTCAACGCTTTTATCGCCGCCGAGGATTCCCGTTTTTTCGAGCACAAGGGCGTCGACCTCGTCAGCATCATCCGGGCGGCCATCAAGAACGTCGAGGCGGGTACCGTCGTCCAGGGGGGCAGCACCATCACCCAGCAGGTCACCAAGTCGTTTCTCCTCTCCCCTGAAAAAAAATTCAGCCGGAAGATCAAGGAGGCCATCCTGGCCTATCGCATCGACAACGCCTTCTCCAAGGAAGAAATCCTCTTTCTCTATCTCAACCAGATCTATCTGGGCCATGGCGCATACGGTGTTGCGGCCGCCGCGGAAAACTACTTCGGAAAATCCGTCCGGGAGCTCTCCCTTGCCGAGTGCACCATCCTTGCCGGCCTTCCTCAAGCACCCAGCCGCTATTCACCCTACAAGCACCTGGATCGTGCCAAGGAGCGTCAACGCTACGTCCTCAAGCGGATGATCGAGGAAGGATACATCACCCAGACGGACGCCGACGAGGCCTTTTCCACCCCTCTGGAGATCCGCTCCCGGCAGAATCTCTACCTTGAAACCGCGCCCTACTACACCGAATACATTCGCCAATACATCGAAAACCAATACGGAGCGGACGCCCTCTATCGGGAGGGTCTTAAAATCTATACCGCCGTCAACATCGAGATGCAGGAGGCCGCCCAGAAGGCTGTCGACCGGGGACTGAGAGCCCTCGACAAGCGCCACTCCGGATATCGGGGGCCTGTCGATCATCTGGCGCCCGGTGACGTTCCCGGATTCCTGAAAGCGCTGTCGGAAACCGACGGCACCGATGCTCTGAACCGGGGAGACATCGTCAAAGGGGTGGTAAGCGGCATCTCCGAAGAAAAAAAGGAAATCATCGTCGAAACCGGAGCGGGTACGGGTATAATACCGTTTAACAGTCTGTCATGGGCCTTGCGGGGACAGAAGGATGGACGCACCGCAAAACTCTTCACCCCGGGAGACGTCGTGTGGGTTCGTTCGGCAAAGAAAGGCGCTTTACAGGAATCGCGGGAGCTGCGGCTGGAACAGGCGCCCCAGGCCCAGTCCGCGCTCCTGTGCATCGAGGCCGGTACAGGGTTCGCCAAGGCCATGGTGGGCGGATCCGATTTCAAGAAAAGTCAGTTCAACCGGGCCGTCCAGTCCAAGCGCCAGCCCGGATCCGCCTTCAAGCCGATCATCTACGCCGCCGCCCTGGACAAGGGGTACACCCCGGCTTCGCAGATCTCCGACAATGTTTTTGTTTACCGGGACCGGAACATCACATGGAAGCCCCAGAACTACGATCGGAAAATACACGGCAAAAACTCTCTCCGCACGGCGCTGGCCCACTCGCGAAACCTGTCCACCATCAATCTCCTGGACAAGATCGGCGTCGACTACGCCATCAACTATGCCCGGAAGCTGGGAATCGAATCGGATCTCAGTCGCAACCTCTCCATCGCCCTGGGATCCTCGGGAGTCTCCCTGCTCGAACTCGTGACCGCCTACAGCGTATTCGCCAACCAGGGATATCGGGTGGACCCCATCTTCATCACGGGCATCCTCGACCGCGACGGTCGGGAGGTCGAGGGCATCAACTTCGACAGTGAACCGGTCCTCGACAGCGCGACGGCCTATCTCATGACGAGCCTCATGGAAAGCGTCGTCAAGGAAGGGACCGGCAAGAACGTTCTCGCCCTCAACCGCCCGGTTGCGGGAAAGACCGGTACCACCAACAATCTCAACGACGCCTGGTTCATGGGATACACAGCGGAATACATCGCCGGCGTCTGGGTCGGCCATGACCAGGAGCAATCCCTCGGTCCAAAGGAGACCGGCGGCCGAGCGGCAAGCCCCATATGGCTCGATTTCATGCAGACCGTCCACGAAGGAAGACCGGTGAAGGACTTCACCGTTCCCAATGGCGTCGTCTTTTCCAGGATCGATGCGGAAACCGGTCTGCTGCCGGTGCCGGGAACGGCCCGAACCCGTTTCGAATGTTTCAAGGAAGGAACCGTTCCCACTCGATATTCGAGAAGAGCCGACGCCGTAACCGAGAAAGAGCAGTTCTTCAAAATGGATATGTAGACCGGAGAATCAGGCCGTTTTGAAAGAAAACATTATACGACGCTCCCTCCGCAAAACCGCGGCCATCCTGAATATTGGGTTTGCGCCGCTGATGCTCATTCTCGTTCTGTTGAACCTTCCCGCCAAAGAGATCGCTCCACCCTCGGTCCTCTGGGAGGCAACAACAACGATGCGCTTTCCGGAGCAGGTGATCTATCGCGTCCAGAGGCCCTTCAAAGGCGACCTGGAGGAGCTCCGGAAAAAACGGATCATTCGGGCCCTCGTCAGTTACAGCCGCACCCATTTCTTTATCGATAACGGCGTACCCCGAGGATTCGAATACGAATTGCTTCAGAATTATGAAAAATATCTGAATCGAAACATTCGACGACGCGACCGCCAGATCAAGCTCATCTACATCCCGGTCCCCTTCGAGCGGGTTCTCGATGCCCTCCGAGACGGCCGCGGGGACATCGCCGCCGCCGGCCTTACCATACCAACAGAGGATCGTGAAAAAATCGCCTTCAGCATCCCCTACATCCCTGAAATCCACAAGGTGATCGTGCATCACCGGGCCATTGACGACATCCGGATCATCGAGGATCTCTCCGATCGGAAGGTCCATGTTCTCAAAGGCCGGGGGCACCTGCCCTGTCTCAGGCGGCTGAATCAACTGTTTTCCCGGGAAGGGCTTCCTCCCATGCAAATCGCCTTTCCGGACGGAAGGCTGGTGACGGAAGATCTCCTCGAATTCGTCAACGCCGGCGTCATGCCGGTCGCGGTGACGGACGAACACATTGCCCGGGTCTGGGCCGAGGTGCTCCCCAACATCATCGTCAGATCGGACCTGACCGTCAACGTGGGCGGCAGTATCGCCTGGGCCGTCCGGAAGGAGAACCCACAGCTCCTGGCCAGTATCGACAGCTTCCTGAAAGACAACAGCACGGGATCGTTTCTGGGCAACCTTCTGTTCAAGCGGTATTATCATGATGCCAGGTGGATCAAAAACCCGGTTTCGGAATCGGCCCAGAAAAGGCTCGAGGAGGTCATGAATCTCTTCAGAAAGTATGGCGACCGCTACGGCTTCGACTGGATCGCCATCGCCGCCCAGGCATACCAGGAGTCGGAATTGGACCATCGCAAGCGCAGCCACAAGGGCGCTGTGGGGATCATGCAGGTCATGCCCCACACCGCATCGAGCCGACTCATCGGTATCCCCGACATCCACCAGCTGGAAAACAATATCCACGCAGGGGTAAAATACCTTCACCACTTGCGCCACCATTACTTCAACGATCCGGCCATCCCCCCGGCAGCCCAGGTCGACTTTTCCTGGGCCGCCTACAACGCCGGCCCGTTAAAAATCATCCAGTTGCGTAAAGCAGCCGAAAAGCGAGGGCTCGATCCCAACCGATGGTTCCTCAACGTTGAACAGACAGCGCCGCGGGAAACCGTCGAATATGTCGCCAACATCAACAAATACTACATAGCCTACAAATTCTATTTCCAATCCATGACAGATCGCGGCGATCTCGCGATGCTTCGCCTCGAGGCGAACACCATCGCTCATGAATTGCACAATTTGCCCCAGACAGGCGCGGGCCATGCCCCCGATTCCAGGAACCATCGTTCATGGCATCTCCCAATGCCACAGCGCCCCCTGAAAGCATCGTCCCCTGGCCGTGAACCATTTTTTCGGGAAAGGAGAAATTGTGAATCCTGACATCAAAGAATCCATCTCGTTAAAATTTGTTATTATCCTGGCATCTTTCGTTATCATTGTCGCAGGAATGCGGGCTGCGGCGTCGCTCCTGGTGCCGTTTTTTCTCGCCGTCTTTCTGGCAGTGATCTGCACCTCGCCTCTCTCCTGGCTTCGACGCATCGGCGCGCCCACGCCGCTTGCGGTGATTCTCGTGGCCGTCTGCATCCTGGGCATGGGGTTTCTGGTGTCCGTCTTTATCGGCAAAGCCCTGAAGGACTTTACCATGAGCCTGCCCGACTACCAGAAAATATTCGAGGCAAAGGCCGTGGGAATAATGGCATGGCTCGAGAGCCACGGTATCGACACCGCCCAGTTCGCCGGAACGGACATCATCGAAACAGGATCCGTCATGAAGATCATCGGGGGATTTCTGGGCGGTCTGAGCGCTATTTTGACCAACATGTTCGTGATTCTTCTCACGGTAATTTTCATCCTTCTCGAGGCGGCGGGGATGCCGCAGAAACTGCGAAGCGCCCTGGGAGACACCGATGAGTCCTTATCGGGATTTTCCCGGTTCACGGAAAGCGTCAAGCGGTACCTTGCCGTCAAGACCTGGTGCAGCCTCCTGACCGGTGTCCTGGTGGCGGTGATGCTCAAGGCCCTCGGCGTCAAACAGCCTTATTTGTGGGGATTCACGGCATTTCTGCTCAATTACATCCCCAACATCGGCTCCGCCGTCGCCGCCGTCCCGGGCATCCTGATGGCCCTCATCCAGTTCGACCTGCCCCACGCCCTGTATATCGCAGTCGGGTATGCCGCCATCAACATCGGCGTCAGCTATTTCATCGAGCCCAGACTGATGGGCAGCCGCCTGGGTCTTTCCACCCTGGTGGTGTTCATCTCGCTGGTCTTCTGGGCATGGGTGCTGGGGCCGGTGGGCATGCTGCTCTCGATCCCGCTGACCATGACCGTCAAGATCGCCCTGGAGAGCAGTCCGGACACGCGATGGGTCGCCGTCCTTCTGGGGCCTGCAAAAATCGTCGGAAACCCGCAGCCGCCGTTGGAATCCGGGACATCGACCGCCAACCAGTGACCGCAATGCTTCTAAGGGCTGCGGATGCCGTTCCGCCACTTGTTCAGGTATCGATGCTGCTTGCGGAGGCCGGCTTGACCGAGGCGAGGAACCGGCGATAATAGACCAGCAGAAGGTAGGTCAGAGGAAGGGCGATGATAAGCCCCAGAAGCCCCAGAAGCTTTCCCCAAATGGACAGGGAGAGCATGATCATGGCCGGGTTGAGCCCGGTGACCCGGCCCATGATCCTGGGGACCAGTATGGCGTCCTGGATCAGCTGGACCACGCCAAAAACCGCAGTGGTCGTTCCCAGTACCAACCAGATGTCGGTGTTGCTCTCGAGGGCGTGGATAACGGCCAGAACAAATGCCGGAACGAAGCCGATGATCTGAAGGTAGGGGACCATGTTGAGCAGCCCCACAAACATACCCAGAAGCATGCCAAGGGGCAGCCCCACCCAGACGAAGCCCACCGAAAACAAGATACCGCACATAAAGGCCACGGCGGTCTGGCCACGAAAATACCGACTCATCGCCGATTCGAAATCCGCCACGAACCCTGTCACCGCCTCGCGATAATTCGGTGGAATCAGCTCCTTCCAACCGGCACTGACCTTCTCGTAATCGAGCAGGAGGAAAACCACGTAGAGCGCCACCACCCCCAGTCCGATGATTCCGAGCAAAAAGCTTGCCGTCCCGGTGATCAGTCCCCAGACCCCCGGAAGAAGCCGCCGTGACACCGCTTCGAAAATTTTCCAGAAATTGTCGGTTCGAAAAAAATCCTGAATCTCGGGGCGGCCGGCAGCCGTCTTGACGGCCTCCCAGATATCCCTCGGCAGCAGCTGATCCGCCCGCCGGGCCAGGTCCGTGTCGTTGACCAGCCTGGAGAGGAGCCGTCCCATATGGCTGATCTCACTTACGACAATGGGGATGATCACCGCCGCCATGGCTCCCAGGACGAAAAAGACTATCAAGAGACTGATCAACACCGCGGCCAGACGGTTTTTGATCCGTTTCTGAACCCACGACACCAAGGGGTTCATCATATAGGCCAGCAACAGCGCGACGGCAAAGGGGATCAGGGCATCGCTCAGATAGTTGAGGAGCCAGATAATCCCCCAGAGAAACCCCATGGAGATGAGCGCGCGAACGACGCGATCGAAGGTGTAGGGACGGTGGTTCAATGCCATGATGTCATGATGCCCCTCGAAAATTCATGGACCACTGCGAGATGAACCGCATCCACCGATGTTCAGAGCCCCAGAACGTGCTTGATGTCCGATAAGACTTTCTGCTCGGGTGCATCCAGTTCCAGGTCTGCCGAGGCGATGCTGTTGGCGATCTCAAAGGCCTCGATCCGGTCGGTGGTCTCCGGAAGAAGCGTCGCCAGGGTCTGTATCGCAAGATCCGGATCCTTCTCAAGGACGGCCGACTGCTGCTTGACGAGCCATTTGAGCCGATCGGGCGCAAGGTCCATCAGGCGGTCGTTAACCTGAATGATCCGGGTCGCCACGGTATATTGGCGACGATCCGTCGCCTTGTTGGCCCCGGCCACCGCCAGGATGATCCGAACCACCGCCTCGGCAAATCCCCCGCGTTCCATGACCTGCAGCCAGAGTTCCCGGCGGATTGCCGCCTCTTCAGCCGACAGTTCCCGGACAAGTTCACGTCCGGACTCGGTGTGCGTTTCGGGAAAAAGGGTTTTCATCCAGACATTGTCGTAGATCGCGCGAAACAGTGTTTCCTGGGCCGTGTCCCGAATGTCGCGCCAACAATCGAGAAAGATCTTCGTCGACTCCGACACGTACCGTTCCCACACCATAAACGGATTTTCAGGGGCCGTCGGTTGGCGGTTCGCCTTGACCTGAGGTGCCAGACGAGCGGCGATGCCCATCATGGGGTTCAGGTCGGAAAAGATATAACGCTGCACCCTGAGGGGATGGAGTTGGCGAATGACCTCGGCCGTCCATTCGTCAACGACGAGACGGACCCACGGACTTACGAAGGTTCGATAGAGCCTGTCGTTGAAACGGGAGACGGCGGCCACCGGTCGGAAAGCCGCCTCTTCCGCCAGTCCGTCGTCCAGGGCCAGGATGTCGGCCATGCCCCGCTCGACGAATTCCACGTTGAAGCCGTCGGATTCGCCCCCGGACGGTTTTTCCGTGATGATCATCTCATAAAGCCCCGGTCTGAGATAGTCGAGCATTTCCAGGGTGCCGATGATTTCGCGATGCTCTTTTTTGGCGACGCTGCCGGACACGAAGATTCCCAGATGTCCAATGCGCTCGTGAACGACATAGACGATCACCTGGCCGTTCCGCCTGATCTCGTCCACCGAGCCGTAAACCTTGACGATCCAGTTCAGGGCCTGCTGGGGCGGGGTAATGTTGTCTCCCTGGGACGCGAAAACGACGATGGGGTCCCTGAGGTTCTTGAGATGAATGGCCTTACCCTCCTGGAGCCTGAGATACCCCTGCTCCAGTTCGTTCCCCACGAAAAGACTGTCCACGATGAAATGGATCTCCTCCGCATTCATCTTGAAAAAGCCGCCCCACCACTTTTCGAAATTCAGATATCGCTCCGCCTCCGTATCCACATTGGCCCAGACGTTGTACTGCTTGGTCCAGATGGTGTTGGCGGGATTGAGGTCCTCGAACCCCGCCACCAGACTCGCCCCGTCGAATTTGCCGTTGCCGAGATCGCTCCAGAGAGATGTCAGCCAGACACCGCCCGTAAGCCCTCCCTTGTAACGCATGGGGTTGGCCCCTTCCACGCCGCCCCAATAGGAAAGCGGAGAGCCGTTGAAGACCAGCGGCCCGGTGACATCGGGTCGGTCCGCCCCGATCAGGGCGGCGGCCCAGCCCGCCTGACAATTGCCGATCACGGCGGGTTTTTCCGCCTCGGGATGTCGGCGGGCCACCTCTTCCAGGAAACGCACCTCGGCCGCCTGAACGTCGGCAAGGGTCTGGCCCGGAGCAGGGTCGGTAAAAAACAGAATGAAATAGACGGGATGCCCCTGATTCAAGGCCATGCCGATCTGGGAATCGATCTTGGAGCCCCCGATCCCCGGACCATGGCCGGCGCGCGGGTCGATGATCACAATGGGCCGCCGTTTGTTGGCGGATCGGTGTTCTCCGGACGGTGGTTTCCGCCGATCGCCCTGGGCAGGCGCCGCGCTTCCGGTTTCGTCGGCGTGCCGGCGGTCGCGGATCCGAACAATGGCATAGTTGACCGGCCTGGGCAGCGTCCTGCCGTCCAGAACCCAGTCGTAGTCGAACACGAGCACCGGCGGCTGTCCGGCCCTGACATGTTCCATATAGAGGTTTCCTCGTTGGCGAAGGATCTCCGCAAACAGGATGCCGCGCTGTATGAAATCGGTCTGATAGGCAAAGGCCGCCTCAACCCATTCCGGCATCGCGGTTAAAAAAGAAGGCCATGCAGTTATATCATCAGCCCCGTTTACGTGCTTCATCAAAATTCTCCTTTTGTATTCTGTCGTCACCCACCCGTCGTCAGCGGGAATGCATGTCTCCCGTGGCCATGAAGCGCTCGTGGAAACCAAAGGCTTCGGCCAGTATATGGGGTTCATGCCCGCCGGCACCGCGAACGGCCCGTTGGTAGTAATCCCAGAGCAGATCGCGATAATCCGGATGAGCGCATTTCCTGATCACCGCCTCCGCTACCTGACGGGGTGCCAGGGGTCGGGTGTCCACCAGACCGTGCTCGGTTACGATCACATCCACCGAGTGTTCATTGTGATCCACATGGGAAACCATCGGGACAACGGCGGAGATCTTGCCGCCTTTGGCCGTGCTGGGGGTGACGACAAACGACAGCGCCCCGTTTCTGAGAAAGTCCCCCGAACCGCCGATGCCGTTCATCAGGTGGGACCCCATGACATGGGTGGAGTTGACGTGGCCGTAAATGTCGACTTCGATGGCCGTGTTGATGGCGATCACCCCCAACCGCCGCACCACCTCGGGTGAATTGGAAATCTCCACCGGACGAAGAACGATCTTTTCCTTGTACCGATAGAGTTCGTTGAAAAACCGGGTCCGCGCCTTGTGGGAAAGGGTCATGGCCGACCCCGAGGCCGCCCGGACCTTGCCCATGTCGATGAGATCGAGGACGGCGTCCTGGAGCACCTCGGAATAGATGTCGATGGTGTGGAAGAAATCGTTTTCGAGAAATCCGCTCAACACCGCGTTTGCGACATCCCCGACCCCGGACTGCCACGGCAGAAACGACGGCATACGGTCCCGCTTGATTTCGTGCTCGACGAAATCAAGGATGTGCTCCGCAATCCGCCGTGAAACGGTGTCAGGCTCGGTGAAGACCGCGCAGCTGTCCTCTTCGCGGCTGAAGAGAATCGCCGTCACCTTTTGAGGGTCCATCTCGATGAACGGTTTCCCGATACGGTCGCCCGACCGGTAAATCGGGATGGGCATTCGGTACGGCGGGTCCTCAGGGATGAAGATATCGTGGATGCCCTCCAGGTCCGGCGGCTCGGAGGAAATCTCGATGATGATCTTTTCCGCCTCCCGGACATAGGTGGGGGTGTTTCCCACGGACATGGTGGGGATCAGGTGCCCCTTCCGGGTGATGGCGACAGCCTCAACGACGGCTACGTGAGCCCGCCCCCAGCCGCCGTCCCGGACCTGCGACGAAAGGCGGGAGAGGTGATCATCCTTGAAGCGGATCTCGTCGGCGTTGATCCGATTCCGCATGGTCCGGTTGCTCATGTAGGGCCGGCGCCAGCTCACAAGACCGGCCTCGGCGAGGACGCCGTCGACGGCGTCGCCGGTGGAGGCCCCGGCAAAGAGGTTGATCCTGAAGCGTTCTCCCTTTTCCGCCCGTCGCACCAGGGCCTGAGGGATCAATTTGGGATACCCGGCCGTAAAACCCGAAATAAACACATTTGTCCCGTTTTGAATGTGAACACACGCCGCATCCGCATCGGTAATCTTGTCCATGAGCGGCTTGAAGCGAATCCGATCCCTCAACATGACATCCTCCCGCAATATTAATCGACCCTCGGAAACATCGCCTGCGGTTGTCAAAACCGCCTGCAATTGTTATGAGTGTACATTTTAGTTTCGACGCTCATGAGCCGGTGCTGCAAGGGGGACGCATTGCGCCCCGCAGGGTTGCATCAGGGATTCAGGCTCAAGGGATGCGCTCGCGATCGACGGATCTTTTATCTTCCTTCGGTCCCACGCCCTCAGTCTTCCACCGCTTTCCGGTCAACATCATGAAAGTCGGAAATTGATATGATCAGAAAAGGAGAGCACATCATGACAGTGACCCAGCGACGACGGCCGGTGCCGCTGCTGCCGACGACGATATTCCTTCTGTTTCTCTTTGCCGCTCCCATAGGCTCGGAGGAGATTCAGTTTTCCCGGGGTCAGGCCCTGTATATCCCGGTCTATTCCCACATCTTCATCGGGAACCGGGAAATGTCTTTCAACCTGTCCGCCAACCTGAGCATCCGGAATACGGACCCCGACCAGTCACTCACCATCACATCGGTACGATACTATGATTCGGATGGCAAGCTGGTCAAGGAGTATCTGGCCGACCCCAAACCCCTCAAGCCCATGGGATCGGCCTACTTCTTCATCCCCGCTTCGGACACCAGCGGCGGCTGGGGAGCAAATTTCATCGTCACCTGGTCATCCAGGATCGCCGTCAATACGCCGATCATCGAATGCGTCATGACCGGTATAAAAGGGAGCCATTCACTCTCCTTCATCACCCGGGGCAAGCCGATACGGGAAAACACGCCCTGAGAACCGCGGGGCCGGTTCGTCAGGGCAGCCGTTCCACCCAGGAGGCGTCTCCAAACCAGGTTTCCTTCAACGCATCCAGTTGACCGGTGCCCTGATAGATGCCGAGAAAATTTTCCGTCCAGTTGACGAAAAGCGGATCCCCTTTGGGCAGGGCGATACCCAGCGGCTCGAAC
Source organism: Desulfococcus multivorans (assembly GCF_001854245.1). Taxonomy (GTDB): domain Bacteria; phylum Desulfobacterota; class Desulfobacteria; order Desulfobacterales; family Desulfococcaceae; genus Desulfococcus; species Desulfococcus multivorans. Next base: position 4,290,493 of record NZ_CP015381.1, read on the forward strand.
GACAGTGGCCGGATCGTCGAGATGAGACCGTTGTCGGGATACCGGAAGACGGAGATGATACAGACGGGATAATCGGCAATCAGGGCCTTTACCGTATCCTTCAGGACCATGTCCACCGCCTCGTCGTAATCCCGGGCGGGGACAACGACGGCCTCGGGCATGAACGACGCGACAAACTCCTGGCTCGTCGACCCCTCGAGGACGGTCAATGTCATCCCCGGCATATTGAGCTCCGAGGCGTCCTCGATGTCGGCAATGGTTTCCAGCTTGGTCAGCACGGATTTTCCGGAGATGAAATAGGGACCGACAAAAGCGTGGCGCAGGTTTCGTTCGGGCGTCATGGTAAGTCCTGAGATCACCATATCCACGTTGCCGGCTGCCAGTGCCGGCAGAAGTTCGGCAAACGGCATGGTCCGGACCTTGAGAGGAACGCCCAGGTCATCCGCCATGGCCTGCGCAAGATCGACGTCAAAGCCGATAAGTTGCCCGTCCCGAGTGGTCATGCTGAAGGGTGGTTGGTTTCCCGAGGTTCCAAGAACCAGTTCCTGCTTCCGCAGAATGTTATCGATCGTCGGGGCGGCCGGATAAGACATGTTGGCACATGCGGACAACAGGACCGATACCAGGAGCAACAGCATCAGCAACGCAAATTTTTTCATAGCGACTCTCCGAATCTAAAAGGGGTTATAGGTGACGATTCCGCAAAAAAAGACTGTCGGCGAACCCGTATGACGATTCCGCTACGAAGGCGGCAAGTCTTCGTCAAGGCCTCTGCCGGAAGGGTGCCGGTCTTCAGGGACCCGGGCGTCGCCGCTGCCGCCTTTTTCGGGGGGTTCATGGAGCGTGTGACTTACCGGTTCAATATGCTGCGACGTCTTGAATATCTTCTCTAAAATCGCCTTTGTCACCATGTAGGTGGGCCGGACCCCTTCATCCCCCATGTCGCCGGCGGCAAGGGTCTGCCCGCTGATCAGAGGATTGTCCGAGGCGTAATAGGCGTATCGGACCTTGACATCCCTGTGGATATGCCCCTTGATAACGGCGGCGCTGATGGCCCGCTGATAATGGCCGCCCTCCATCTCGAGCCCCACCGTGTTCCAGCTCGACTGGAAGCGCCTCAGCATGTCCCGGTTCTGGAGAGAGGTCCCCAGAACCGTGACCATCGGACCGACATAGATGTCGATATCGTCGTCAAAATCCTCGGGCGTGAGATCGTTCTGAAAGATATAGTTGTCGGAGGTGCCTTCGATCACATGGGCCGTGGCCAGCATAATGTCGCCCTTGCTCCCGGAAAGGATCCCGGCTTTTCCCATTATTGAAATCGAGGCCACCGGCATCGGGCGTTCGTGGCTGTTGTCCGAATAGGGGTCCAGAAGGCAGTCCATGACCTCGAAGGCCTGGGCACCGAAGGCGTAGTCCATGACCAACAGCACCGGTTTTTGAGGATTACCGGCCGGATCAATGGAAAGCTCCGGATGAAACGGCAACCCCTGCAGCCGATCCGTATCGATGATCTGGCAGTCGATGTGGCTGCCGGATTGGTCGTGAATCTCGCACATGCCGCAATCCCGGGCAAAGCCCCGGATCTGATCGCTCTCATCACGGATCTTCATGATGAAATCGTAGAGCCCCAGCCTTTTCACGTCCTCATCCGCCTCTTTGAAAGCATATCCGTACAACAGATTGACCGTACTGTGAAGATTGGCGCTGATCACATGAACAGGCCGGTCCTGGAGCCCCAGCGCCGTCATTGTCGCTCTGATGTCGTCGGCCCACTGCTGCCCGTATCTCTGGTGGCCGATGATGTTCATCAGTGACGGAGTAAAGTATATGACCAGAGACTCCTCTCTGGATCCTTCCTTCGCGGCGATGGTGTTCCCGAGATGGTAGATCAAAGAAAAGAAGGATTCTTTCCACTTGGAAAGCTGCTTGTTCCTTTCAAAATGTTCATAGGACTGGCGGGTCTCACGGTAGGATCGCCCCAGGATGATGCTCAGATTCCAGATGGCCTGGTCCAATTCCCTGCCGCTCAGGCTGACGGCGCTTTGGCGAAACCGCTGGACGATCTTTTCCAGGTCGTTCCATTCAATGGTGATGTTGCCCGCCTCGTCCGTCATCCGGGCATGAATCTTTCGGGCTTCGATGTTCAGAAAGGTGAGATGGGTCAGAATATCGTAGATTTCACTCAGCCCGCGGGTAACGGCGAAGCAGAACTCCTTTTCGCTGATGCGGTAGCAGGTGCGCCGCCGCTTCAGGGGCTGCACGACCTCGAAGGTGCTGTCGCCGATCTCCTCCTCTTCCGTGAGGATGATACGCGTGCACTTTTCGATGCCCCGCGGCAGACGGTCGACCACATACTCGAGGCCCTTCAGCTCGGTGATCCTGGGGTTGTTCATGCTGCCGTATATTTCAGGGCTCAGACTGATCAGACATTCGGCCAGTTGCTGCCCCATTTTCTCGGAGGGCATGTAATAGCCTCTCAGCGCCAGGGCATGGGCGATGGTCTTGAAGGATCGGATCGCCATGCGGGCCTTCTGGGCCCGGGTCAAATCCTGCATGCAGATTTCTCCCGATGGGGTTTCAAAAAAAGTCTCGTTCAGCTGCCCCGCCGCATCGCCTTGAAGGCGTTGATCAGGCCGTTGGTGGAGCTGTCGTGAACGGTCACGACCCGATCTTCCGTCAGCTCAGGCAGGATCTTCCGAGCCAACTGCTTCCCCAGTTCCACGCCCCATTGGTCGAAGCTGAATATGTTCCAGACGACGCCCTGAACGAAGATCTTATGCTCGTACATGGCGATAAGGCTGCCGAGCACCCGGGGCGTCAACTTCCGAAACAGGATCGAATTCGTGGGACGGTTGCCGGTAAAGACCTTGTGGGGGCGGATCCGCTCGATCTCGTTATCGCTCATGCCGGCCGCCGTCAGCTCCGCCGTCACCTCCGCAGGGGTCTTGCCGTTCATCAGCGCCTCGGTCTGGGCAAAAAAGTTGGAGAGCAGAATAGCGTGATGATCGCCCACGGGGTTGTGGCTCACGGCCGGCGCCAGGAAATCCGCGGGAATCATCTGGGTTCCCTGATGGATGAGCTGGTAAAAGGCATGTTGGCCGTTGGTGCCCGGCTCTCCCCAGATGACGGGGCCGGTGGCGTAATCGACGGGACGACCGTTCCGATCGACGGATTTGCCGTTGCTTTCCATGTTGCCCTGCTGGAAGTAGGCTGGAAATCGATGCATGTACTGGTCGTAGGGCAGGATCACCTCGCTGCGGGCGCCGAAGAAATTGGTGTACCAAACGCCGATCATGGCCAGAATGACCGGGATGTTTTCCCCAAGGGGGACGGCCTTGAAATGACGGTCCATCTCGAAGGCCCCCTCCAGAAGCTCCACAAAGCGCTCGTAACCGACATAGCATGCAATGGAAAGCCCAATGGCCGACCAGAGAGAGTAGCGTCCGCCGACCCAGTCCCAGAAACCGAACATGTTCTCCTGGTGAATGCCGAAGTCCGTCACTGCGGCAACGTTGGTGGAGATGGCCACGAAATGCCGGGATACGGCGTCACGAGTGCCGGTCCGCTCCAGGAACCATCCCCGGGCGGTGAAGGCGTTGGTCATGGTCTCCTGGGTGGTGAAGGTTTTGGAGGCGATCATGAAGAGAACGGTTTCGGGGTTGAGTCCCTTCAGGGTTTCGGCGATGTGGGTGCCGTCCACGTTGGAAACGAAATGGACCGAAAGCCCTTCCCGGGCATAAGGCTTCAGGCATTCGGTGACCATGACCGGACCCAGATCCGATCCACCGATGCCGATGTTGACGATATCGGTAATGCGTTTTCCGGTGTATCCCCGCCACTCTCCGGAAAAGATCTTTTCGGAGAAGGACGCCATTTTCGCGAGGACGCCGTTGACCTCGGGCATGACGTCCTTACCGTCGACCACCACGGGCCGGTTCTCGCGGTTCCGGAGGGCCGTATGCAACACGGCCCGCCCCTCGGTCTCGTTGATGGGTGCGCCCGCAAACATGTCGGCGACGGCCTCCGGAACGCCGGTCTCCTCGGCCAGTTGCATCAGAAGCCGAAGGGTCTCCGCCGTGATGATGTTTTTGGAGTAGTCGACGAGGATGTCGCCGAACCGAATGGAAAACCGGGAAAACCGCTCCGGATCCTGCTCGAAAAGCGTCCGCAGGTGGAGCTGCCTTGCCTCCGGATAGTGGGCGCCAAGGGCTTCCCATGCCCGGGTCTGCCGTGGGTCGATCTTTTTCAGCATAAAAGAAGATCCTTTGTTTCCGGGCTGTCGTACGCACCATACCCGGCATCATGAAACGGTTTGCCGAACCCGTTCAACCGCCGCAGGTTTCGGACTGAGATTTAATGGCCAGAAGCAGCTTTCGGGTCAGATGATGAAGTTTGGTGGGCACCCGAACCAGGCGGCTGATCCAGAGCATCAGGCCGCGAAAGCGCTCGACGCTGGTAAGAATCACCCGACCGTCCCGCTCCTCGAAGATAAAGCGGTGCTCGGCATGGACGCCCAGACGGCTTCCAGCCCAGACGACCTCCTTTTCCGGCTCGCACTTGACGATCTCAGGTGCGATCTTGAGGGGAATGCGGTAAGGCCTCAGGGTGAATGTAAAACAGGTGCCGGGGGCCATCCCGTCGCCCTCGATAAGGCAGCAGTTTTCACACACCGTGTTCCAGTGCTCCCACTCCTCCATCCGGGAAAAGACCCGCCAGACGACCGAAAGGGGCGCATGGATTTCGATGGATTCCTCGATGATCATGTCAGTCCCTCGCAATGCCATTCTTTATGGCAGATTTGAGGAGCGGGATCAATACCGTTATTCACGCGATGTTGGGCTTTCAGGCGCCGGTGAAGTCAGGGAGAAGTCACGCCCCACGCAATTGCATCAAGGATTCAGGCCTAAGGGGATGCGGCCGCAGCAATCGTCGCGGTTGTTCCCTTCAGCCGCTTCTCAGTCACCATCACGAAAGTCGAAAAAGCGTTAATGGTTGATATTAACACCTGTTCAAACCTGAACACATTTTTGGTGTCGATAAAAACGTATCCCTTTAATAATCAAAATATTGTATGAGAATATAGAGAGTGGCATCAAATTTGCTGACGGTATATCCGAACAAAAGACCCTATACCCTATTTCCGAAACCTTATCGGTAAACAAGGCGCTTATGAGCAACAAAATATCGCGACGATCCTTTCTCAAAGGAACCGTTGCCGCGGCAACCGTATCGACGGTCGGATCCTTTTCCCTGCCGTCGGCCGTCAGGGGCGCGACCCCCGATGAGTTGGCAACCCTTATCGATATCCGGAAATGCATCGGGTGCGAGGCGTGTGTCGAAGCCTGTCGGGATGCCAACAGCGCTGCGTTTCCGGAACCTCGAAAGCCGTTCCCGAAAATGGTTCCCGGCAGCGTCAGGATCGAAGACTGGTCCGAAAACCGCGAGGTAAGAGACCGGCTGACGCCCTACAACTGGCTTTTTATCCAGACGGCGGAGGTGACGGTAAACGGCGAGACGACCACCCTCACGATTCCTCGGCGCTGCATGCACTGCCAGAACCCGCCGTGCGCGAATCTCTGCCCATGGGGGGCCGCCCGGAAGCTCAAAAACGGCACCACGGTGATTGCGCCGGACATCTGCCTCGGCGGGAAGAAATGTCAGGTCGTCTGTCCGTGGAACATTCCCCAACGGCAGACGGGCGTCGGCCTCTACCTCGATCTCCTGCCGGCCTATGCCGGAAACGGCGTCATGTACAAATGCCATCGCTGCCACCAACGGATGGCCGAAGGCGAGATGCCGGCCTGCATCACGGCATGTCCGGAGGACGTTCAGAAAATCGGACCGCGGGCCGATATCGTCCGGGAGGCTCGGGCCATTGCCCGGGAGATCAACGGGTATGTATACGGGGAGGCGGAAAACGGCGGCACCAACACCCTGTATGTCTCCCCGGTACCCTTTGCAGAATTGAACCGGGCCTTACAGCAGGGACCTGGAAAACCCCATTTTGAAGCGGTCCCCGACATGATGGCCGATGCCGACCACCTGGCCGGGGCTATGCTCGTCGCCCCGCTGGCAGGGGTTGCAGGCGCTTTGCTCAAATTTTTCGGCAAAGGGAAAAACCCTCCTGCCTCGAAAGATCCCTCGACAGAAATCCGCGCGTCACGGAATGACGCACATGCGACGCCCGAGGAGCACTGAACATGGCGATAAACAACTACAAATGCCGGATATGCCATCAATATTTTGAAATTCGGACGGCAGATGACAATGCAGTTCCAGACATCGCCTGCCCCAAATGCCGGAGCAGAGAGGTCGAAAAAGTCGAGAAAAAGACAGGCATTTCGACCACCCTGTTCCCCGCCCTCGGCGGACGCTTCACCTGAGCCCGCTGAGCACCGGCGGCGGTCGCCGCCCGGAACCGTTTTCATCCAAGGAATCATCTTCATGAGGTACCACCGCATCAAAGCCATATACATAACCATGCTGTTCTTTATGGGTCTCACGGGTCTCGCCCAGATGCCCATCTTCAAACGCTACCATATCGCCGACATCCCCGGCCTGGGGTGGTTGGCGGACTTCTACCTGACCCACCGCCTCCACTACCTCGGGGCGATTCTTCTGCTGGCCTTCTTCGCCTATATCGGCCTGGACTATTTGCTTGAGCGACGAAAACGATACCGTTTGACAGGCGCCGCCCGAGTCCGCCTGATCCTGATTTGCTGCATCACCACCACCGGGGTTTTCCGGGTGCTCAAGAACCTGCCCGATGTCGGCTTTTCACCCGGTTTCACGCTGTTCATCGACATCGCCCACCTGTCCTCCATGATGGGCCTGGTGCTTGCAGGAAGCGTTTTCCTGGTGATGAAACAGGTATGGATTGCTCCGCGGGCCTGACCCCCTTGCCGACAAGGGAAAATTTCAGGCTTGCATTTTAGCGATAATCCTGTATGAAGAACAAAATCTGTTCTCACGTTTGTTGCCGGTGCCCTCTTTTTCGAGGGATAATAGGGAACACGGTGAAATTCCGTGACGCTGGACCAGCGCTGTAAGCGGGAACCGAGGCTGCAAAATGTCACTGATCCGAGAGGATCGGGAAGGCGCGGCCGAGGGTAGGAACGTTCAGATAACGATTTACGATAAGGCTGATCGAAACCGTTGTCCGGGCGTCTGATGATCCGCAAGTCAGAAGACCTGCCGCAACAACCACACGGTATATCGTCCACAAAACCGTGTCACAGGGTGTTTCCCTGTGACACGGTTTTTTTTTTGAGGAAAACACCAGATTGATGGGAGCACACAAATGAAGACACAGATCGAACTGGCCAGAGAAGGGGTCGTGACCCCACAGATGGAGATTGTCGCCCGAAATGAAAACAGCGAACCCGGAGATATCCGGCGACAGGTGGCCCTGGGCGAGGTCGTCATCGCCCACCACCCTCAGCGAAAGCACCAGCGGGTGGTGGGGATCGGATCGGGCTTGAGAACCAAAGTGAACGGTTCCATCGGCACATCCTCGGATATCTGCGACATCGACCTGGAAGTCAAAAAAGCCCGGGCGGTCCAGGAAGAAGGTGCCGACACCCTGATGGAGCTGTCGGCCGGCGGCGATCTCGACGCGGTACGCCGGGCCGTCCTGGCCGATTGCGATCTGCCGGTGGGCAACGTTCCCCTTTACCAGGCCTTCTGCGAGGCGGCCCGTAAGTACCGGAATCCCAACAAGCTGGACCCCGAATATCTCTTCGAACTCATCGAACGGCAGCTGGCCGACGGCATCTCCTTCATGGCCATCCACTGCGGTATCAATCAATTCAGTATCGAACGTCTCAAAAAACAGGGCTTCCGATACGGCGGGCTGGTTTCCAAGGGCGGCACCTTCATGGTCTCGTGGATGGAATACAACCAGAAGGAAAACCCCCTCTACGAGCAATTCGACCGGGTCTGCGCCCTGATGAAAAAGTACGACGCCGTCCTCTCCCTGGGCAACGGGATCCGGGCCGGCGCCATCCACGACAGCCACGACCGGGCCCAGATGGCGGAGATGATCATCAACTGCGAACTGGCCGAGCTGGGACGCGAGATGGGCTGTCAGATGATGGTCGAGGGACCGGGGCATGTGCCCCTGGACGAGATCGCGGGCAACATCATGCTGGAAAAACGGATGAGCGGCAACGCACCCTACTATGTCCTGGGACCACTGCCCGCCGACTGCGGGGCCGGCTACGACCACGTCACCGCGGCCATCGGAGCGGCAAACGCCGCCCGGCACGGCGCCGATCTTATATGTTACATCACCCCGGCCGAGCATCTGGCCCTGCCCAACGAGGCCGACGTCCGGGAAGGGGTCCGGATCACGCGCCTGGCGGTCCACATCGGCGACGTTGCCAAATACCCCAAACGCCGGGAGCAGGAGAAGCAGGTCTCCCTGGCCCGTCGGGACACCCGCTGGGAAGATCAGCTCAGGTTGCTGATGTTCCCGGACCGCGCCGAGGAGATTCGAAAAAGCCGGAGTCCGGAAAACGAAAAAACCTGCACCATGTGCGGGAATTTCTGCGCCATGGAACGGGGCCTGTCGCTTTTCGAAAAGGATATCAGGGGAGACAAGATTTCGCTGTCGCTGTGAGAACGACGCCCCGAACACCAACGCTGCACGCCGGTTCCTTTTCCCACAGGATATGCGGATGTGTGATCAACACCACCAATGAAGAACGGAGAAACAGGCATGAGACTACTGGAACATACGATTCAACGCATCACGGCGCCCAACGCCGATGCATACGGCGCCGCCAGAGAGCGGCTCAGAAACCAGGCCCGCCCGGCGGGGAGCCTTGGCATCCTGGAGGAGGTGGGGGCTCGTCTGGCCGGCATTTTCGGTACGATCGACGTTCGTCTCGACAGGAAGATTGTGATCACCTGCGCCGGAGACCATGGGATCTGCGCCGAGGGCGTAAGCCGTTTCCCCCAAAAGGTGACCCCCCAAATGGTCTACAATTTCGTGGGCGGCGGTGCGTCCGTCAGTGTCCTGGCCCGCCATGCCGGAGCGGAAGTCCGGGTGGCGGATCTGGGGGTTGACTGGGATTTCGCGCCGGATTTACCTATTTACCACAAAAAGGTCCGAAAAGGCACGGCCAACTTCGCCGCGGTGCCGGCCATGACACGGGAGGAGGCTGTCCGCAGCATCGAGGCCGGCATCGAAATCGTCGACGAACTGACGGCCGAAGGTCCGGTGCATCTTATCGGCACGGGGGACATGGGCATCGGCAACACCTCGCCCTCCACCGCCATCATCGCGGCCTATTCGAACATTCCCGTGCCGGAGTTGACCGGTCGGGGAACCGGAATCGACGATGACGGACTCCGGAAAAAGATCGCGGCCATCGAAAAGGGTCTCGCGCTGCACCGGCCCGATCCCAAGGACCCTGTGGGCGTCCTCGAAAAGGTCGGCGGGCTTGAGATCGGCGGCCTGGCCGGGCTGGTCATCGGCGCTGCGGCCCACGGCATTCCCGTGGTCTGCGACGGCCTCATCGCCACCGCCGGCGCCCTGATCGCCTGCGAGCTCGCACCGTCGGCCCGGCCCTATCTTTTCGCCGGCCACAACAGCGTAGAGGTCGGCCACCGTTACATGCTCGAACATCTGGGCCTTCAGCCTCTACTTCACCTGGAATTCCGCCTGGGAGAAGGCACCGGCGCCGCCCTGGCCATGACGCTCATGGACGCCGCAACCCGCATCCTGGCCGAAATCAAAACCTTTGCGGAGGTCGGGATCAACGACGCCCAGTAAAGATCGCCTTTCCCGAAGAGCGGATCGCTTCGAACCCCTGAAGGCGGCACCGCGGAGGGATCGCCCCCGCTCCGGACAGCCGGAGCGGGGACAAAAGGAAAGATTGCGGACTAAATATCGAAATAGAGAAAGAATTCATGAGGATGGGGACGCAAATTTACAGCGTTCACCTCCTTGGTGGTCTTGTAGCTGATCCATTTTTCAATGACGTCGGGGGTAAAAACATCACCTTTGAGCAAAAACTCGTGGTCGGCCTTGAGGGCGGCCAGGGCCTCCGGCAGCGAGCCCGGCGCGGAGGGAATTTCCGCCAGCTCTTCCGGCGGCAGGCCATAGATGTCCTTGTCGAGGGGAGACCCGGGATCGATCTTGTTTTCGATGCCGTCCAAGGCCGCCATGAGAACGGCCGAGAAGGCCAGGTAGCCGTTGCAGGACGGATCGGGCGTTCTGAATTCGATGCGCTTGGCCTTTGGCGAAGCTGAATACATGGGAATTCGGACGGCGGCGCTGCGATTCCGACTGGAGTAGGCCAGGTTGACCGGCGCCTCGAATCCGGGCACCAACCGCTTATAGGAATTGGTGGTCGGGTTGGTGAAAGCGCACACCGCCGAACAGTGTTTCAGAATGCCGCCGATGGCCCAGAGGGCTTCCTGGGAGACGCCGGCGTATTTATCACCCGCAAAGAGGGGGGTGCCGTCTTTCCATATGCTGAGATGCGTGTGCATACCGCTCCCATTGTCTTCGAACAGGGGTTTGGGCATGAATGTGACCGTATGACCGTGTTTGTATGCGACGTTCTTGAGAACATACTTGAACCAGACCATCTGATCGCCCATCTGCAGCAGCGGGGCGAACCGCATGTCGATCTCCGACTGACCCGCGGTGGCCACCTCGTGATGCTGACATTCGACGACAATCCCGAGATCCTGAAGGGTCAGCATCATCTCGGAACGGAGGTCCTGGAATTTGTCCATGGGCGGCACGGGAAAGTAGGCCTCCTTGTGGCGAGGTTTATAGGCCTGATTCGGCATTTCGTCGCGACCCGAGTTCCAGATGCCCTCCACTGAGTCGACCTCGTAAAAGGCACTGTTGCTGCGTGATTCGAACTGCACGTTGTCAAAAATGAAAAACTCCGCTTCGGGTCCGATAAAGGCCGTATCTCCAATACCGGTGCTTCTGAGGTAGGCCTCGGCCTTCTGAGCGATATGCCGGGGGTCGCGGCTGTAAGGCTCTCGAGTGATGGGATCGGCAATATTGCCGATGAGCACGAGGGTCGGATCGGCGAAAAAAGGATCCATCCTGGCGGTGGCGGGATCCGGAATGACCAGCATGTCCGATGCATTGATGGGCTGCCAGCCGCGAATACTCGATCCGTCGAAGCCGTAGCCGTCCTCGAAAGTGGAAACATCCAGTTCACTGATGGGCACGGAAAAATGCTGCCACACGCCGGGGAAATCCATAAATCGGATATCAACCACTTTGACCTTGTTTTCCTTTGCCATTGCGATGACGTTTTCAGGTGTCATTGTCATTTACATCTCCTTATTCATGTTCATGGGTATATTGAAATCAACCGATAATGCGCGATCGTTCAGGCTTTCCGTTTCGACTGTCCGAGGCTTCCGACAGGACCGTCATGAGGGCCGTTTCGAGGGCCGCCACCTGTTCGGGGCTGTCCGCCTTCTGGCCGTCGAAGTCCCGGACATAGAAGACATCCACCACCTGATCGGCATTCGTTGCAATCTTCGCCACCCAGACATCCAGGCGACATTTGAACAGTGCATCCGTAATTTTGTACAACAGCCCCGGAAAATCGTAGGTGAAGACCTCGACGATGGTGAAAAAACTGGAGCTTTCATTGTCCACATTCACCCGAGGCGACTTTTCGGGTCGCCAGGGCTTGTCTACGGCATAGGTCTTCATCTTTTCCGATAGCGCCGCCTCGAGATCGAGGCTTCCCAACAACGCCGATTCCAGGTCGGCTTCAGCATGCTCCCATTTCCGGGTTTCATAAAAACTGTCGGGCGGCGGCTTGACCTCGAAAACATCCAGGGCGATATTGTTGCGCCATGTATAGACCTGGGCCGCCAGGATATCCATGCCGTTCAGGGTGAACACACCGGAGATCCGGGCAAAGAGACCGGGGCAATCCCGGGCGCAGATGGTCACGGTCCGGGTCTTGAGACCGATGGATTTCTCTACCGTCCAGACGAAGTGAGCCTTCCCGAGGCGGTTGTAAAGGGCGATATGCCGGGCGATATTCTCCCTGGACGTATTCAGGAGGTACCGCGGCGGCATCATCCGGAACAACGCATCCATCGATTCACGGGTTCCCGGATGTTCCGAAAGGGTCAGTACGTAGTTCCGCTTCTCTTCGATCAGCGCCAAGGCACCTGCGGAGGTCAACTCCCCCTCCCTGAACAGGCTCGAAACGTTCAGGAAAAGCGCCTCGAGCAGCGCGGCGGTCCATCCGCTCCAGGCTTTGGGGCCGGTGGCGACGGAATCCGCCACCGACAGCAAATAGAGCATTTTCAGACGGTCGGTGTCACCAATCCTTCGGGCACAGACGAGGGCGGTCTCCTCGTCCTGTATATCCCGTCGCGTCGCGATCTTGATCAGGAAGAGGTGCTCCCGCACCAGAAAGGCAACGGTCTCGATCATTTCCGGCGGATATCCTCTTTCCGAAAGGATTTCCCGGATCATCTCCGCCCCTTTTTCGGAGTGATTCCCGCTGGACATACCTTTGCCGATATCGTGGAGCAGCCCGGCCCAGATGAGGGCGATGCGCTCCCGACGGGTCAGATCCTCGTAGATCTGCCCGCAAAGGGGCTTGGTGGTGGGATCGTCCGGCGTACCGAATTTTTTGAGCGTCTGCACCGTTCGCAAAAGGTGCCGATGCACCGGGTAGAGATGATACTCATCATATTGAATCCGGTTGACGATCTCATTGAACTGGGGAATAAACGCTTCCAGAAAACCCGTTTCCGACATGGCCTCCAGGACATTGAACTTGATCACCGGTGTCAGGAGGATCTTCTCAAAGGCCGACCGGACAGACTCGGATTCACGAAATCGGCCGTCGACGCAGTAAAGAAACTCCCTGACGAGCCGTCGGGCCTCGATGCTGAGGGGCATCTTGAGACGGGCACTCTCCTCGAAAATCCTCATGAGGATCTCCGACTGTTTGGGGATCATTTTGGAAGACACGAAATTGAGCATCCCATCGACGATCGCGATACCTTCGGCGTTCACTTTTTCAAGAGATTTCAGACTGCGCCGCTTGGCTTTTCCCTTCTCCAATTCGTAGACCACCAGCTGCTGCTGCTGCTTCAGAAAACCCATGTGCCGGTGCAGCACCCCCAGAAAGCGCTCGACGGGCTGCTGTCCGTCCCGGTAAACATACCCCAAATCAGCGGCCAACCGCTCCTGATAGATGAAATAGAGCTGATCGCATTTCCGGCCGGACAGGTAGTGAAGGTGATTCCGTACCTGCCAGATAAATGCCAGTGCCTGGCTCAGCGCCTGGTATTCCTTGTAGGAAAGACAGCCGTGATACTCCAGGTCCCGCGGTTGGGTAAGCTGGTTTCGGATACGGGCCACCCAGAGCATGGTATGGTAATCCCGCAGGCCGCCCTGCCCCTCCTTCAGATTCGGTTCCAGAAGATAAGTGGAGTCGCCGAAACTCTGGTGGCGCTCCTGGTTCCGCTTGACAACCCGTCCGATCACACCGTCCGGATCATCATAGATGACCTTTTCCCGAAACAAATCCAGAAGTTTCGAGTAGAGATGGGACATGCCGCAGATGAACCGGGCATCCAGAAAGGCCGTCAGCGTTTCGATGTCCTCGATGGCCGCGGTGATACACTCATCAAGGGAACGGGTCGCATGACCGACCTCCACACCGATGTCCCACAGGGGATAGATGATCTCCTCGATCAGTGCTGCCGCCGCTTCCGGGACCTCCCGATCGAACAGAATGAGCAGGTCCACATCGGAATGGATGCACTGCTCCTCCCGACCGTATCCACCGAGGGCGACGACGGCATAGGGGTTCCGTCGGATGTCCAGCTTTGGTCCGATCACACTGTTTTCATAGGATGCGCGAAAATACGCGTCGAAGCAACGGGTATAGCGGCGCACAAAATCCGGAACCTCCCCTTTCAGAAAATCCGCAATCAGGAATTTCTGTTGTCGTGCCAACGTGTTCAACGGATTATCGGATTTATGTCTCATATCGACCGCTATCAACCCTCGCTTGAAAGGCGCCTTGCCTTTGTTATCACTATAGCGATTATAAGCAAGTATGACGCCAATTGCTAATAAGTTTTTTTTGCTTTTTATTTCAAAAAGTTAAAATTTAAATGCACTCAAGAAAAAATTAAAGCCATACAATTATGTAATATTTTTCCCGTTTTTATGACAAAAATGTTTTTCCGGGTGCTCAAATCGCGACAGCCGACATCCAATTTAACAGACGGCGCATGCAGGAAGCGGCCCTATTTCAAACCAACTTCTCCTTGACACCCCGTCGGCCGGGATGCTACAAATTGTCGGCATACAAAATACTGTTTCTATTGCAAAACAAACTACCGGATATCATTACGTACATTCAATTACCGATCAGCATAACGGAGGGCTTGGAACATGACAGAAGAAATCTTAGCACCCCTTGCGGGAAAAATCGTCAAAATAAATCTTGAGGTCGGCGCGAAGGTAGAGGAGGACGACGAGGCCCTGATCATCGAGGCCATGAAGATGGAAACCCCGGTCTTCGTCCCGTGCGACGGCACGGTCAAAGAGGTTCGCGTCAAGGAGGGCGACTCGGTGGAGGAGGAAGACGTCCTTGCGATAATCACGTAAATCCGAACGTACATCGATGAAATCTGATCCTACAGGCATAGACGATCCTCCCGCAGATCATTTAGGCCCGATGAAACGGGCGGCCATGGCCGTCCATCCGTCTTTTTCCCGAACATCCAACACCTCGAATCCAATGTCGGCCATCCTGTCGGCCACCTTACGGCGATTTTCCGAGATAATCCCCGAACAGATAAAGATGCCCCCCGCTGAAAGCACCTTCGGGATGTCTTCCAAAAGAAGGAGGATGACCTCGCTCAGGATGTTGGCCGCCACCACGTCAAAGGTTCGGGAGACACCCGCCAGGAGGTCCCCGGCATGAATCTCGGCCGATCCGGGTCCGAACCCGTTTTTGGAGAGATTTTCCCGGGCCACGTCGACGGCAACGCCGTCTTTGTCCACGCCGACCATGAGGCCCGCCCCCAGTTTTCCGGCGGCGATCATAAGAATCCCCGAACCGGTACCCACATCAAGAAAACGTATCCCCGGCGCCAGCCAGGTTTCAAGCAGCCGTATGCAGAGAACGGTGGTAGGGTGGGTTCCGGTGCCGAAGGCCATCCCCGGATCGATCTCAAGTATGATTTCGTCCGGCGATGTCGGGGTGTAGTCGCGCCATGTGGGTTTAACAACAATTTTGTCGGAGATTTTTTCCGGCCGGAAATATGCCTTCCAGGACTCGGCCCAGTCCTCTTCGTCCAGTTCCTGAAAAAGAAGTCTGGTCGTGATTCCGGTCCGCCGACCCAGGACACGCAATCCTTCTTCCAGAGAAGATATCTTTTGCGCACCGTCGGCGTTTCCCGGAAAATAGCCGCTTACGGCATCGACCTCGGGCAAGGGCAGCGCATCCGTTGCCCATCCCTCTTCCGGCGACATGTTCGGACTTTCCACAACCACTCCCTGAAGGCCGAGATCGTAAAAAACGTCTGAAATCAGGTCGGCGCCCAGAACAGCGTCATGGAATTCGAAAACCACTTTAACCTGGGTCCACTTCATTCCGCCCTACCCTTTATCTTCTTCCAAGTCTCCCTGGGAGGATTGAAATATCCATATCCGAGATCCGGAAAAGCCCGCCGGATCCGTCTCAGAGCCTCGCGCATCCCCATAGGAACCCCGTGAACCGCCGCCCGGTTCATGGTCCTCCAGTACTTGACGGGATCATAGTTCAGGTTCCGCCACTGGACATAATGTATCGGATGCGTCCGCCTGAAGGCCAGAAAAGCCGCCACCTCCTCGGGCGTGTCGGTGAATCCCGGGCAGTTCAGGTAATTCAGGGCCACAAACCGGCCGTGCGCCAGCGCGATATCGATGCTTGCCAGAACATCGGTGAAGGCATAACCCCTGGGACGGTAATAGGCGTCGTAGCACGTCTTCCGAACGCTGTTCATGGAGACGCGGATGCTGTCGAGACCGGCGTCGAACAAATCCGCCAGGACGTCCGGAAGACTTGCATTGGTGTTCATGTTGATGGTGCCCCGATCGGTTTCCCTGCGAATCAGGCGAATGGCCGGGGCGATGACATGGGCCGCGAAGAGCGGGTCTCCCTCGCATCCCTGGCCGAAACTGACCACGCTGTTGTCAACCCGTCGAATGTGAGCCAGGGCCACCTCGGCGATCTCCTCGGGAGATGGGGTGAAGTCGATGCGTTCCTGGCTGCAGGACACCCCGTCCTCCGGTTGAAGAGAGATGCATCCCAGGCACCGGGCGTTGCAGGTCCGGGAAGCGGGCAGGGGGGCTTCGTAGCGGCCCAGAAAAAAGTTCTTGCCGGCCGGGCATCCATACTCGAGGGCGCAACGTTCCAGATGCCGGCGAAGGCGGTTTTCAGGCAAAAGCGCCTGCATGCGCCGAACCCCGGCCACAACCTTATCCCGGGGCATTTGTCGGATATCCTGCCGAGGCTCCCGATCAACACGGATGACGGCCGATCGAAATCCCCCGCCGTGCCACCCCACGGCGCCGTAGGAAAAAAGCGGCAGGACATCTCCGGGGTCCCGCTCCCGATAGGCGCTGATATAGGTATTGACGTATCCGGGGGAATTGAAGGCCGCCACGGGATAAATCGGCTCCCCGGGAGCATAGGGGTTCTCGTCAATCATCTCCGGCGCTTCGGCGACGAGATTGAAGACCAACGGCCGCCGGTGGGGGAGGTACATCAACTCTCCACCATGGGGCATGGGAAGGGTGTTCTCGGTGGTGAGCGGAACGACCCTGTCGCCCGCCATACCGGCTGCGGCGTATCCTTCCAACTCGAAGATCTCCCCGGCGGCATCGGCGACCATGGCCGTTACAGGCTTCGCAGGGGGTTTTCCTTTTTTTCGTCGTAACTGTCTCTTCATTTTTTTATTATACCACATCAAGGGCGGCAACACCGGAAAAATCTGAATGGCGCCTTCTGCGATTGTTTATGTGCTGAAAAACAGGCATAATTCAGTTGAAACCAGAGTCCGCTCAGTGATATATGCTTTCCCTATCTTTCGCTTTTCGTTATGTTTGGCCGTAAAACGGCTGGAAACCGAGGGGGAATCCTGCGGGTATGCCCCGCCCCTTCGGGGGGATAACCGCGCCGCTGATCACAACCAGGAATCACGGATGCCGCTGACCGACGCACAACAAAACCTGTTGAGAAGACTACCGGGAATCGACCGCATTCTCGAACAGACCCGTGTTGACCCGTTTTTCGAAGCGGTGCCGAAACCCTTGTTGACCCGAATCTGCAGGGAGGTGGTGGAAGATCTGCGGAAGGCCGTCATCGACGGAAGGCCGCCCGTCGATGAAAACGATATGACCGACGCCGGGATCACGGCCAGGGTCAAGCAGCACCTTGGCCGCACCCTGAAGCCCAACCTGATACCCGTTGTCAATGCCACCGGCGTCGTGGTCCACACCAATCTGGGACGCTCCCTGCTGGCAGATGAGGCCGTGAAAAATGTCGCCCGCATTTCACGCCGGTACACCAATCTCGAGTTCGACCTGGTCAGAGGCACCCGAGGTCTTCGCTACAGCGCCATCGAGGGGATCCTCTGTGAACTCACCGGCGCCGAAGCGGCAATGGCGGTCAACAACAACGCCGCCGCCGTGCTCCTCTGCCTCGATACCCTGGCCCGGGGAAAGGAGGCTGTCGTTTCCCGGGGAGAGCTCGTGGAAATCGGCGGTTCCTTTCGGATACCCGACGTCATGGTCCGCAGCGGTGCCCGGCTCCGGGAGGTGGGCACCACCAACCGGACCCACCTCCGGGACTACGAACAGGCCATCGGCGACGACACCGGGCTTCTGCTCAAGGTTCACACCAGCAATTTCAGCGTGGTGGGATTCACCAAGGCCGTACCCGCCCGAGAACTGGTCGAACTGGGCCACAAACGCGGCATACCGGTCATGGAGGACCTGGGCAGCGGCACCCTCGTCGATCTCTCCGTCTACGGCATGATCAAGGAGCCCACCGTTCAGGAGTCGGTTGCCGCCGGCATCGATGTCGTCACCTTCAGCGGCGACAAGCTCCTCGGCGGTCCTCAGGCGGGACTGATTGTTGGAAAACGGGCGATTCTCGACGCCGTCCGGCAGAACCCTCTGACCCGGGCCCTCAGAATCGACAAGATGACCCTGGCCGCCCTGGAGACCACCCTCCGGATCTATCGAGACCCCAGAAAGGCCGTCCAGGCCATTCCAACGCTCCGGATGCTCATCATCCCGTTGTCGGAGATCCAACAACGGGCCGAGCGTTTTACGGCATTGATGACCGCGAGCCGTTCCGAGCGCCTGCGCCTCTCCATTCTCGATGGGTTCTCCAGGGTCGGCGGGGGCGCTCTTCCGCTTCAGGAACTGCCCACCAGGTGCGTGAGCCTGGCAATCGACGGTATATCCACGGCCGCCATCGAGCGACGGATGCGCAGACACATCCCGCCCGTGATCGGCCGCATCGAAGCCGATCGCTTTATTCTGGACTTCAGAACCGTGGGGGAAGACGACATCGACATTATCGCATCCGCCGTCGGAAACCTGCTGGAAAAATGACCCGAAACACCCGAAAAATCTACACCCGGACCGGACATCGTCAGGCTTTTCTGCTGCATGAAACCAGAGATCTTCAGAAAGCGTCCCGTCCGGCTGAGCGCCGAACAGCCGTCGGCATTCGGGAGCTTTCCGCGAGATTCCCGCACATGTCCGTGGGAAAAGCCCTCATCGAGGCGGCGCTCCATCAACTGGAACCGACGCCCGCCTTCGGCGTCATGCTGATCCGTGTAGACGATTTTTTCGATGTCCAGGATGCCGCCGGCGACGAGGCTGCGATATCCCTGCTCCTGGACGCCGCCGTCGTCGTCGACGAGGTCACCCGGGCCGAGGATGCCCTATGGGGCATGATCGAGCAGGATCTGATCGGCATTTTTCTCCCGGAAAAAACCGAGGACGACTGCAAAAATATCGCCGAAGAAATCCGGCGGATCTTCTCCCTGGTCCGCGAAGCCACATTGACCATGGGTGTCACGGAATACCCCATGGACGAATACGGCCCTATCGACACCCTCAAAAACGCCCGAAAAGCCTTGAACCACGCCCGGCATTACGGCCCCGGCGGCATCGCGGTATTTGATGCGACAAGCCTCAACATCAACGCCGACCGCCTTTTCCAGGAGGGAAACATTCACGGCGCCGCAGAGGAACTCAAAGCCGCCCTCCGGCTGAATCCCGGAGACGCCGACATCCGCAACAGCCTGGGGGTCTGCTACGCCGCCCTGGGGGCGTTCAACCGAGCGCTTCGGGAATTCAGGGCCGCCGTCGGACTATGTCCGGAAAGCATTATGCCCGTTCACAACATCGGTCTTGTGCACGAGATGATGGGAGAGCCCCAAAAAGCGCTCAGACATCTGATCGAAGCCGATCGTCTTCTCGGATCCGACCCGAACGCCGGGGCGGTTTTTGAGCTGCCGTTTCAGATCGGTAGAATTTACCTTCAGGAGGGGCTTCCGGAAAAGGCCGAACCGTATCTGGTCCGGGCTTCGGCCCTCAATCCCGCCTCCGGCGCCGCCTGCCGAAAGCTGGGGGAATGTCTTGCGGCCCGAGGCGACACCAACGGCGCCGTCAGGGCTTTCAGCAACGCCGTCAAACGCAACCCCAACGACGCCGCAGCCCTGTCCGAGTTGGGCATCCTCTTCCACCAGCAGGGTGAAAATCCTGACATCGCCCTTCTGTTCTGCCGGCACAGCGTCGACATCGCGCCCCGAAACGGCCTTTTCCATCAACGCCTGGGCGAGCTCTGCCTTGCCCAGAACCGCCGCGACGAAGCCCTCGTCGCCCTGGAGCGCGCCCATGAACTCGGATGCGATTCCCGGGCGCTGATCGACCGGATCAGGGAATTGAACGCCTGGACGGAACAGACCTCCGGAAAAAAGGAAACCGCATGAAAGAGATGATCCTGGCCAGCCTGAAGGCGAGCCTTCACACCAAAGAAAAAAGCGTCCTTACCCACACGGACGATCTGCTGGCGGCGACGGAAAATATCCGGCAGTCCCTCGTTGCCGGCGGCAAGCTCCTCATATTCGGAAACGGGGGCAGCGCCGCCGATGCCCAGCATATTGCGGCGGAATTCGTCAATCGTTTCCTGAAAGAGCGTCGCCCCCTGGCGGCTATGGCCCTTACCACCGACACCTCTGTGATCACCAGTATCGGCAACGACTACCATTTCGACCAGATCTTCCAGAAACAGGTCGAAGCCCTGGGACGGATCGGCGATATCGCCGTGGGCATCAGCACCAGCGGAAATTCCCCCAACGTGGTTCTCGCCATGGAAACCGCCCGGAAAATGGGACTCTTCACCATCGGCTTCACCGGCAGGGGC
Organism: Desulfococcus multivorans; assembly: GCF_001854245.1. GTDB lineage: Bacteria > Desulfobacterota > Desulfobacteria > Desulfobacterales > Desulfococcaceae > Desulfococcus > Desulfococcus multivorans. Next base: position 4,310,955 of record NZ_CP015381.1, read on the forward strand.
GGGGCCATCGCCACGCTGTCCGATATCCTTTTCACGGTCCCCTCGGACGTCACCGCACGGATTCAGGAGACCCACATCACCCTGGCCCATATTTTGTGTGAACTGGTGGAAGAGCGGATGTTCGGCGGTGTCGGTGCCGCAGCTCAACCCTGAAGGAAGCGAAAATTGCAAAGGCGTGTTGATTTTACGCCCGCAAATGATTACTTTGGCGGTCGTTGGTCGAACGGCCGATACCCAGACCCGTACGGCAAGGAGAAAAAAATGCCTATATACGAATATCACTGTGATCAATGCGACAAAGATTTTGAATGCCTCGTCATCGGCAGCCACCAGGCTGAATGTCCGAACTGCAAAAGCACCGACGTCAGGAAGATGATGTCCGCCTGCGGCTTTCTGAGCAAAGGCAGCGGCGGAGAGACGGTCAAGGCATCCGCCGGAGCATCGTCCTGCAGCGGGTGCACGGCCTCCAGCTGCGCGGGGTGCGGCCACTGATGGCGAGTACGACGACCGCACAGGACAGAACGACGCGACACATCACCATCGGCACCCGGGGCAGCCAGTTGGCCCTCTGGCAGGCCAACTGGGCTCGCCGAACCATTATGGAAAAATTTCCCGGCACAGCCGTCGAACTCCTCATCATCAAGACCAAGGGCGACAAGATCCTGGACGTCCCCCTGGCCAAGGTCGGCGGCAAGGGGCTTTTCGTCAAGGAGATCGAGGACGCCATGCTGGACGGCAGGATCGATGCGGCCGTCCACAGCATGAAGGATATGCCGGCCAAGATCCCACCCGGACTCTGCATCGGCGCCGTTCCCGAGCGGGAGACGCCTCAGGACGCCCTGGTCTCCCGAAATCGACTTCCCCTGAAGCGTCTTCCCCAGGGCGCACGGGTGGGGACCAGCAGCCTGCGGCGCGGGGCCCAGCTGAAAAGCGTTCGCCCGGACATCGAGATCGTGCCGCTCCGCGGGAACCTCGATACACGCCTCAACAAGCTCGACACCGAGAGGTTGGATGCGGTCATCCTGGCGGCAGCCGGTCTGAATCGCATGGGCCTGACCGACCGAATCACCGAAATGATCGACACCACCGTCATGCTCCCGGCCGTGGGCCAGGGAGCCCTCTGCATCGAGTGTCGGCAAAACGATCCCGGCATCGCCCCGGTGATGGCGGCCCTGAATCACGCAGAAACACGAAAGGTGGTCATGGGGGAGCGGGCCTTTCTGAACCGCCTGGAGGGCGGGTGTCAGGTACCTATCGCCGCCCACGGCACGCTTGAAGGCGACACCTACACGCTGATCGGGCTGGTGGCCGCCCTCGACGGCGGCACCGTCATCCGGGAAACCCTGTCCGGCCCTGCCGAAGACGCGGAACGCATCGGCGTCTCTCTGGCCGAACACCTCATCGCCAAGGGCGCCGGGCCAATCTTAGAAAGCCTGAAGGAAATTCATGAAATCAGCAGGTAAAGTCTATCTGGTGGGCGCAGGGCCGGGTGACCCCGGCCTGATAACGGTCAAGGGTCTGGAGTGCATACGGAATGCCGATGTGATCATCTACGATTACCTGGCATCGCCCGCCTTTCTCAAGTATGCCCCGGAGCATGCGGAACAGATCTACGTCGGGAAAAAAGGGGGAGACCATACCCTTTCCCAGGACGGCATCAACGCCCTGATCGTGGAAAAAGCCAAAGAAGGACGGGTCGTGACCCGACTCAAGGGCGGAGACCCTTTTATTTTCGGCCGGGGCGGTGAGGAGGCCGAGGTTCTGGTGGCCGCCGGGATCCCCTTTGAAGTCGTACCCGGGGTGACATCGGCCATTGCGGCGCCGGCCTACGCAGGCATCCCCCTTACCCATCGAGACTTTACCTCGACATTGGCCTTTGTCACCGGCCACGAGGATCCGACCAAGACGGATTCCAGCATCGACTGGGCCTCCCTGGCTCGGGGTATCGGCACCCTGGTCTTTTTTATGGGCGTCAAGAACCTCCCCCACATCACCCGAAACCTGATGGACAACGGGATGGCACCCGAAACGCCGGTAGGCCTGATTCGATGGGGAACTACAACGCGCCAGGAATCCGTGTTCGGCACTCTCGAGAACATCGTGGAACGGGTGAAGGCGGCAGGGCTCAAGGCGCCTTCCATTATCGTCGTCGGAAACGTCGTCTCCCTTCGGAGCTCCCTCAACTGGTTCGAAAATCGCCCCCTTCTGGGCAAACGGATCGTCGTCACGCGGGCTCGGGAACAGGCGAGCGATCTGGTGAAGCGTTTGACGGACATGGGTGCCGACTGCATGGAATGCCCGACCATTCAGGTCATCCCCCCCGAAGACTGGGCCCCCCTGGATGCGGCCGTCAACACCCTGTCCACATACGATTGGATCGTCTTCACCAGCGTCAACGGCGTCAGGTTTTTCTTCCGGAGACTCTTCGAGACCGGGTACGATGTTCGGGCCCTTCACCGCCTCAGGACCGCCTGTATCGGCCCCGTCACCGCCCGGACCTTGATGGGCTTCGGCCTGAAAACCGACATCCTGCCCGAAAACTACCGGGCCGAGTCGGTGGTGGACGCCTTCAGGAACGAAAATATCAAGGGGTGCCGCATCCTGCTGCCCCGCGCCATGGAGGCGAGACCCGTCCTGCCTGTGGAGCTGACGCGAATGGGTGCGACCGTGGACGAGGTCACGGCCTACCGGACGGTCCAGGCCCGGGAAAACGCTGAGCAGCTTGTGGCAGAACTCAAGTCCGGCGCTATCGACATGGTCACCTTCACCAGTTCTTCCACCGTGCGGAATTTCAAAGCCCTTTTACCCGAGGAGGAGCCTCTCCCCCGAATGATGAACGGCGTCACCGTGGCGAGCATCGGGCCCATCACCTCGGACACGGCCCGGGAGCTGGGGTTCACGGTGGACGTCACGGCGTCGACTTACACGATTCCAGGCCTCTGCGACGCCATTCTGGCCCACTACCAAACAGCTTCATAGGCGACAATGCCTCTGAATCCTACCGTACCCCGCCCGCCGGACGGCGGACATGGATCCGTACCGACCGTTCGCGAGGTGGGGGGCATCTACATCCATGTTCCGTTCTGCGTCCGCAAATGCCTCTACTGCGATTTCTATTCCGAAATCGACCGTTCCCGAATTCCCGACTACCTTGACGCCCTCGATCAGGAAATCCGCTGCGCCGATCCGCCGGCGGGGCTCATTTTCGATACCCTGTATATCGGGGGCGGAACACCTTCCGTACTGGCGTCAAACCAAGTCAACCGTATAATGGCTACGGTACGCGAACGATTTGAATTGTGTCCCGATGCGGAGATCACCCTGGAAGCCAACCCCGGGACCCTTACCGAAAAGGGGCTTCGGGCGTTACGACGCCTGGGCGTCAATCGCCTCAACATCGGGGTCCAGTCCTTTTCGGACAAAGGACTCCGATTTCTGGGGCGGGTCCATTCGGCCGAGGATGCCCGGACTTCCGTGCGATGGGCGCAGGATGCCGGTTACGACAGCATCGGCCTCGATCTGATATACGGTCTTCCGGGACAGTCGGCGGCAGACTGGATCGCGGACATGACGGCTGCCGTCACCCTCGCCCCCCATCATCTCTCCTGCTACATGCTCACCTACGAACCGGGGACGCCGCTGTCGCGGCTCCTGGAGAAGAGGACATTCAAGCCCCTCTCCGAAAGTCGGGTCGGCACATTGTTTCAAACCACCATCCGATTTCTGGCCGACCACGGTTACACCCAGTACGAGGTCTCCAATTTCGCCCGTTCGTCGGATAAACAGTCGCGACACAACCGGAAATACTGGTCCATGGCGCCCTACCTGGGCTTCGGCCCCTCCGCCCACTCGTTCATGCCGCCGGAGCGGTGGTGGAATGTCGGGAGCATCGGACGATACATGGAACTCACCGCAACGGGGCAGCCCGTCGTGGATGCGAAGGAAGTCGTGGATCGGGAAGGACAAATCATCGAAGGGCTCTATCTGGGGCTGCGGCAGACCGACGGCATCCGGATTCCGGACTTCGAAAACCGGTTCGAGCTCCGTTTCAAAGAAGTCTTCGGAGAGGTTCTGGCGACCCTCCGAAAAAAAAAGTGGCTTCAGGATGCCGCTGATCGGTGTGCCTTGACCCCCTTGGGGCTCCGTTTTCTGGACAGCGTTACGTCGATGTTCGTCTCAAGAGATTTTTCCGGGATCCCGACGAGCGAAAGGCGATAACCCCCCTCCCGTCGGGTTCGGCAGGAAAAGCTTTGGAATGACCTACTGAATGTTGCCGGTCAGCGCCGAGTTCAATACCCCCAGATAAAAACGGGCGTGACTGATGTGAGCCGCCATATTGGATCGATGATTGGCTATGAATCCATCGGGGCTGCCCTCGAAAACGATCCAGGGGTCCATGTTAGCGGCATGGCCGAGGGCGGTGATGGCATGGTGGAGCACGTCGGTGCCCTGGATCGAGGCGATCAGATCACTGAAATCCTCGGCCGTCGCCTCGAGAATCGTCTCCATGGCGTGGGCCACCCCCTTGGAATAATAGAAATAATCGTCAGCCTTGAAGGTGCTGAGGTCTCCCTGATTCTTGACCAGATTTTCATCGCAGCTGCCCAGCATGCTCTCGAACGCCCTGAACAGTGGAACGAGATTGTCCACGCGGCGGTAAAATCGGGCCTCACCGTTTTTCAGCATCCTGATATAGTTTTTCATCTCATCCAGGCCCTCATTGTACTTGGACTCGGCTGTGGGAAACCAATACTGCCGGGAGTTGATCATGAAACAGTTCATAGCCGATTCAAGGCTCGGGACATAGGCGTCCGTACTGCCGGTTCGGGAGAGATGCTCGGCCAGGACCACGCTGGTTCTACGGGTTACCTCGAGGATGCCCAACTGGAGATTGTTGACGTTGTCCGTAACGTTGAGGATGTCGTTGGGACGCCACCCCCAGAACCTTTCGTTCAGTTCGTAGGCCAAAGGCTCCATACAGGCGGTGACAAAAGCCGTGCCTTTCCCGACGTCCAGGACCGGTGCGTGGGTGGGAACGGCGACCTTGGGCGGCTGGGTTTCCGTCGATGTCGTCGATTTGGAGGGGGCCACACGGGTGTCCCGGGCAACGGTTTTTCCGTTGTTCGGAGGGAGGTGACCGGGCGTTTTCACCTTGGGCGCGGCGGTGGTCTCTTCCGTGGCCACAACCGTCGGTTTTGCGGCTTTCCGAGCCGATCGGTCCTCGAGAAACCCAAGAATCGTCCAGACGAGCCACAGGAGTATCAGAGTGATCACCACGATCAGGATAAACCGCTTCGAGGCCAGAATACCGCCTTTTTTCCCGGCGACCGGTTCACCGCCATTGCCGTCGTTGTTCAAATTATCCATCGGATCTCCTTCACAAAATTAGGATTAATGCGTGGGTATCAACCGCCTCTGAGCTTTCGAATGTCCCCGATGCGGATGGTCAGGTTCTGGGCGTCGAAATATTCGATAAAAGGGATCAGGAATTTTCGGGAAACGCCGGCGATCTCCTTGAACTGGAGGGTTGTCATCTCCGTGTTGGCCTTGAGGAAGGCCTTGGTTTTCGCCTTGAGGGCCTCGAGGGTATCGGTATGGACATAAAGGTCCTCCCGTATCTTGGTAATCAGTCCCTCGCTGATGAGAATCATCAGAACGTCCTTGGCCCGGTTGGGATCCATGTCGGCACTCCGGCATAGGTCCTTGAAGTAGGGCGGCGTAAGCCCACCCTCGACATAGGCTTCGAGGATCCGTTTCCGAATCTCCTCCTGATCGGCCTTCAGGGCGACCTTATGCGTCGAGAGGCGAACCATGTCCTCCTCCTGGATCAGAAGCTTTTCCCTGATCAGATGGTTCAACACCAGATTGAACAATTTAGGACCGAGGAAGGACGGAAACCGGGATTTGAGTTCTTCTTTGGGCATCCCCGGTTTGAGCGGATATTTCTCGTGGTATCGAAAGACGTGCCCGGAGATTTCGGCCTTGAGCTTCTCCAGATTCTCCTGATGAATGAAGATCTGGTTGTCGCTGTCGACCTGGACAAGGGTCCTGTCGGACAGAAACCCCTGTACCTTCTGGCGGAGCGGCTTCTCCGGAATGTTCGTCATCACCTTCAGGTTTGCAAAAGAGACCCCGGGATACCCCGCGGCCGCCGTCAGACGACAGATCACATCGCCGGACTCGTGTTGATCCAGATCCCTCAACATCCCGACGACGCCGTCGTCAAACCGCTTGTGCTTGACGGGAATCGGGTTGAGCACCTTGCCGCCGCCGACGGTTCGAACCGGAGAGTAACTCCGCGCCACGAATCGATCGTCCTTGACCAGGGCCACCGGCGTCTCGAGGCGAAGCTGTGCCGGCGCCGACTCTCCGGGGACGAGTTCCTCCGTATCGAGAAGGATCAGATTGCCGAGAACCTCGCTGGTGCCGGTATGAAATCGGACCCGGGTCCGGTTCTTGATGGGCTTCCGGTTGCTCTTCAGGTAGTGGAACATGACGTCGACCATGTAGCTCGCCGCGAGAGCGGCGGGTGTGGAGAGGATGTCCCCGCGGTTCACCACCGTCTTTTCGAGCCCCTGAAAATTGACGGCCGTTCGCATGCCGGCCTCGGCGGCCTCCGCAGCCTGATTGTGCACCTGGATTCCCCGGACCTTGGCGGTGATCTCCGACGGATAGAGCATGACGGTCTCTCCCACCGACACGCGCCCGGAAATCAGGGTGCCGGTGATCACCGTACCGAATCCCCGCATGGTGAAGACCCGATCCACAGGCAGGCGGAAGATGCCCGACGAAGATCGTTCAGGCACCTCGCGGCTCAACTGTTCAAGGGCTGCAACGAAATCATCCATGCCGCGCCCCGTCACCGACGAAACCGGCACGATGGGCCGATCCTCCAGAAACGTGCCCTGAACGAAGTCCCGGATGTCCTCCATGACCAGTTCCAGCCATTCCTCGTCCACCAAGTCCACCTTGGTCAGGACCACCAGGCCGTGCCGAACCCCCAAAAGCGCACAGATCTCCATGTGCTCCCGCGTCTGGGGCATGACGCCTTCGTCCGCGGCGATCACCATGGCCACGATGTCGATGCCCGTCGCCCCTGCGACCATATTCTTGACAAACTTCTCGTGCCCGGGAACATCCACGATGCCCACATGACGGCCGCCGGGCAGGTCAAAGGCCGCAAAACCGAGCTCGATGGTGATTCCCCGGCGCTGCTCCTCCTTGAGCCGGTCGGTGTTGATGCCGGTCAGCGCCTTGATGAGCGTGGTTTTCCCGTGATCGATATGTCCTGCGGTTCCCAAAATAATCTGATGTGACACGGTCGCCTCTTTTTGCTATTTCTTTTTTTCCGTTTTTCTCCTGCGCCAGTATTCCAGGAGGTAAGCGAGGGCCACCAGGACAACGGCAAACCCCGCCACATAGACCATGTGGAATTCCGGGTGAAAAATGCGCATCAGCACAACGGCAAACACCACCCCCAGGATCGCCCGCATCACAAAAATGTTAAAATTTGCCAAAATTATACCTCGCATGCATCACAAAACTGATTTTATTGACCATTCATATAAGAGAAGCCGATCAGGGTCAATACCCAGTTTCGACAATTTGAAACAGAATCCTGCGTCGATTATTTTTGAGGTTTTCAAAAAAAAACTTGAATCCCCGCCCTTTTTCTGGTACTCAGGACTTCTGTTTTATGGTGGGTGTAGCTCAGTTGGTAGAGCACCAGGTTGTGGCCCTGGTGGCCGTGGGTTCAAGTCCCATCACTCACCCCATCACAGCCACCAGAGACCATTGCGGTACCCCCGTAGTGGTCTTCTTACTTGCGCCCGTAGCTCAGCTGGATAGAGCGTCGGACTTCGGATCCGCAGGTCGGGGGTTCGAATCCCTCCGGGCGCGCTCGACAAATCAAGGGTTTGGCCATATCGGGCTGAACCCTTTTTTGCTTTCCGTCACCCACGTGCCACCGGTCATTCAAAATACAGACCGGATTAAATGGCATCAATCTCAAATCGAACCCTGAATCACAACACAGAATTTCAACCTTCGACTTTCATGATGGTGACCGGAAAGAGGTGCCGGGAGGATACGGCCCATGGTGGGGCAACATTAGCAACCGTTGTCGGCGATTTTGAGCTCCCGCAGGATAACCGCGCCGTTGATGTCGGGATGTTTTTCCCAGTAAGTGTCCGCTCGAAGATTCCATGAAATCGAATCGCCAAGGCCGGTGCCTCAGCCCATGTCGACCGAAACCCGTGACATGCCGTCAATCCAAAATTCGAGAGGGCCCTTGAAGCCGAAAAAAGCCAGGACAGTCATGAAGGGTCACCGTGAAGCGTCAATGATGTGGGGATATCTGGCGGTCATGACGGCGGCGGCCTGCTGGGGCACCTCAGGGATTTTTATCCAACTCATCATGACCCAAATCGACATACCGGCAGCGGCCTTGGCCTTTTGGCGGGATACGGCCGCGTTCCTTGCTTTTTCCTGCATTTCAGGCATGTTCAGACGACGCGAGGAGCTGCGGATTCAAAAATCCGATCGAATCTGGTTGATCCTGATGGGTTTCAGCCTGGGCCTGTTCCACGTCAGTTGGAATCTGGGAATTTTTTTGAACGGCCCCGCAATTACTACAGTGCAACAAGCCGCCATGCCGGTGATCGTCATCCTTGTGGCCCGGATCGTCTGGCAGGAGGCCTTCACCGTCCGGAAAATCGCCGCCGTCACGCTCATTGCTACCGGCACGATTCTGGTATCCGGGCTGATATCCTCGGTCCGAAATGAGGTGACGACGGCAGGTATCGCAGCAGGCTTTTCAGTTCCGGCCACTTACGCGGCATGGAGCATCTTCGGAAAACAGCTGAGCGGTCGATATGCCCCCGAGGTCGTGCTTACCTATGCCTTCGGTATTGCGGCGCTGGTGCTTTTGCCCTTTCAGTTTTTCGTGGCGTCCCCATTGCCGGTGCCGCCACAGACGTGGCTCTGTTTCGCAGGCTTGATCGGACTGTCCACCGTCGCCGGTTTTTTTGCGTTTGCCTTCGGTCTGAAGCATCTGCCGGCCGGTGTCGCCACCGTTCTGGTGATGTCCGAAATTCTGTTTGTATCGGTATACGCTTATTCTCTTTGGGGGGAAATGATGACCCCCATTGAAAGCTTCGGAGCCTTGTTGGTCATATGCGGGGTTGTCGCCTTACTTCAGCGGCGAAAATATCGACCGACGGAAGATTGATTCCGGCGGCGCTCACATCCCCGACAAGGCTCTTTGCCGCATCTCCGTAAATGCCCGAGCCATAGCGAGAGCGACGGCAGGAACATGTTTTTATCGGCGGTATCGGCCGCCCCAACCCTCATTACGCATTGAAAAAGGGGAGGATAATGGTAAAATATTTTTTATTAGCCCCTGCGAATGACGGTTTTTCACCGGAAAGCCTTCCACGCCGCAGTCTGACTGGAACCCCAACTGGAGAAAAAAATGAGAAAACGATTTTGGTCCGCAATTTTGATCGGAACCCTGACCGTCGCCCTGCTGGCAACACCTGGAGCCGCTGCAGAAAAACTCCTGAAGGTGGGCGTCCTGGGACCCTTCACCGGTCCGTCGGCCAAGAACGGCGCCGAATTCAAGGCATCGGTGGAAATGGCCATGGAAAAGATCGGTTACAAAGTCGGCGACTACAAGATCGAGCTGGTCTGGATCGATTCTCAATCCGATCCGGCCAAGGCGGCCGGTGCCTATGCCGAAGCCGTCGAGCGCATGGGCATCGAGTGCGCCATGCAGAACTGGCATAGCTCGGTGGCTGTGGCGGCAATGGACGCGGCGGCCCAGTACAGGATTCCCCACTGGTTCGGGTTCGGCGCCACGGAGCTGGTCAATGAAAAATGGCGAAGCGATCCGGCCAGGTACAGCTACTGGGGGGGCAAGGGTTGGCCCGTTCCCGCAAAAATGGCCGTCGGTTATGTAGAATGCCTCGACAACGCCGTTGAGAAAAATCTATGGAAACCCGCCAACAAGAAGGTGGCCGTTTATGGAGAAGACACCGACTGGGGCCGCAGCCTGGGCAGCGCCCTCAAAAAGATGTTCGCCGACAAAGGGTGGGAGATCGTTTCCGAGGATTATTTCCCCATCACTCAAACCGATTTCTATCCCCTGCTGAGCAAATACAAATCCGCCGATGTCTCGGTCCTTGCCGGGACATCCACTATAGCCTCCACCATGACCGCCTTTGTCAAACAGGCTAATGAGGTGGGCCTCGGGTCGGTCATCATCGCCGACGGCCTCGGCTGGATGGGGGATTGGTACAAGATGGCGGGCCCCGGCTCCAACGGCGTCCTCGACATGATCCCCCAGCTCACCACTCCCGAGGCCAGGAAGTGGGCCGAAGACATCCAGGCCAGATATGGCTTCAACCCGAGCCCTTCGGCAGGCGGTCTCTGTTATGACGGCACCAACATGTTTATCAAGATTCTCAATCGCACCTTCGAAAAATACGGGGCGCTCAATAAAGAGAATATCCACAAGATCTTTGTCGAGGAGGTCCAGACCGGCAAGCTGACCTTCAGCAAGGCCGACGGTGCGCTCATCATGAACGAGTACCGATACACCGCCGAATCCGTCCCGGATCCGGTGGTCGGCAAGGATGCCTATTACTTCCCGGTGATCCAGTACACCGAAGGCAAGGGCGCCATCGTTTATCCCGAGGATTGGAAAGAGAAGGATTTCACACCAAAACAGTAAGGCTTGCCAGGGGCCCCAGCCCCAACCGGACACGTTGCTGCAACTGGAGTGTGCCATGCAAAGCTACATCCTCCTGAAATCATTTATCATGCTGTCGGCTCTCGGGGCCGCGTTCACTATCTTTTATCAGAAGGTCAAACGCCTCTACCGCCTGATGACGGCGGTGGACGGCAAGACGGAATTCAAGCTGGACCACGTCAAGGAGCGGATCATGGTCATCATCAAGGATGTCCTGGGGCAATCCAATGTACGGCGCAAGGCCCTTCCCGGCCTCTCCCACATGCTGATCTTCTTCGGATTCCTGGCGGTGCAGCCCCATTCACTTGAACTCATGATCAAGGGCGTCATTCCGGCTTTTGACGTGGCCCATCCGGCCCCCGGCGTCTACGGCGCCTATCTCTATATCGCCGACATCCTGGCGTCGCTGGTACTGGTGGGGTTTGCCTGCGCCATCTACCGCCGAACCCTCGTGCGGCCCAAATACCTGACCATGGGCGTCGACGCCAATCTGATCATCCTCTTTACCTGCGTCATCATCGTGACGTTTCTGTTCATCAACGCCTTCCAGACTCTGATGCCCTCGACCTTCGACTATTCGGCGGTGTTTCCCGTGTCGGGCGCCCTGGCCGCCTTCCTGAATCTGGGCCGGCTGACCCCGAACCAGGTCCTTGCCGGGTACGAGGTTTCCTACTGGATTCACATGGCCACGATCCTGGGCTTTCTGGTCTACATCCCCGGCTCCAAGCACCTCCACCTCCTGGCGGCGGCTCCCAACGTGTTCCTGAAGCCGCTCCAGCGGGAGAAGGCCATGGTCAAGACCGACATCGAAGACGAAAACGCCGAGAGCTTCGGTCTGGGCAAGGTCAGCGACCTGAACTGGAAAAACGTGCTGAATCTCTACGCCTGCACCGAATGCGGACGATGCGAGGAGCAATGCCCGGCAGCGAACACGGGCAAGCCCCTGTCGCCGAAACAGGTCATTCACGATGTCAAGATTGACCTGTTTCAACATGCCGATCCGCTCCTGTCGGGTTACAAGGAGAGCATCCAACCGATCATGCGGGAGGGTTCCCCCATCACTGACGACGTCATCTGGTCGTGCACCTCCTGCCGGGCCTGTGAGGACATCTGCCCGGTCAACATAGAACAGTTGGACTTCATTCTCGAAGTTCGTAAACATCAGGTTCTGATGGAGGCCAATTTCCCGCCTGAGATGCAGGAGACCTTCACCAACCTGGAAAATCAGGCCAACCCTTGGGGGTTCTCGGCCGACACCCGGGCCGACTGGGCCAGGGGCATGGACATTCCCCTCATGAGCGACCGTCCGGAGGCCGAGGTCCTTTGGTACGTCGGGTGCGCCGGTTCCTTCGACGACCGGGCCAAGAAGATTTCGAGGGCTCTGGCTCGCGTGATGCAACGCGCCGGGGTGGATTTCGCGATCCTGGGACCCGAGGAATCCTGCAACGGGGATCTGGCTCGGCGATCCGGCAACGAGTACCTCGCCCAGATCTTGATTCAACAAAACGCCGAGGTTTTCAATCAATACGGCCCCAAAAAGATCGTCACCGGGTGCCCCCACTGCTTCAACATCATCAAAAACGAATTCCCACAATTCGGTGCCGTCTACCCGGTGGTTCACCACACCGAGTTCCTGTTCGATCTTCACAAGCAGGGACGTCTCGTACCCAACGGTAAGAGCGTGGGGGATTTCACCTTCCATGACTCCTGCTACCTGGGGCGCTGGAACGGCATCTACACGGCTCCCCGGAACCTCCTGACAAGCATGAACGGCGGCGGACGCTTGGTGGAACTCGAACGGCACGGCGACAAGGGCTTCTGTTGCGGCGCCGGCGGCGGACGTATGTTCATGGAGGAGGCCATCGGCAAACGCATCAACACCGACCGGGCCGAGGAGGTCGCGGCCTCGGGCGTACCGACAGTGGCGGCCGCCTGCCCCTTCTGCGCCACCATGCTGGCAGACGGCCTCATGGAAACGAAAGCCGAGGTAGCGGTCAAGGACATTGCTGAAATCATCGACGAGGCGACGGCATCGGCAGCCGATCAAGGAGAGAGAGCATGACATTGGAAGAGAAGATCATCGGTATCCTGAAAGATAACCGGATATCCTACGAAATCTACGAGCACGAACCTGTCTATACCAATCCGGCCATGGCCGAGGCTTTAGGGGTCTCCGAAGCGGAGACCGTAAAATCCCTTGTCCTGTTGACAAAGGAAAAAAGGATGGTCGTCCTGGTGTTGCCGGGTGACAAAAAAGTGGATTGGAAAAAGGCGGCGGCCGACATTGGGACCAAAAAGGTTTCCTTTGCCAAGCCCGAAGAGGTGGCGGAAAAGGTGGGCTGCGAGGTCGGCTGCGTCCCGCCTTTCGGGCAGATGACCGCTCTGCCGATATACATGGATGCGGAGCTGACGAAAAAGGACTATGTCTACTTCAACCCCGGCGTCCATGACAAATCGTTCAAGATCAAGGCCTGGGACCTGAAAAAGGTCAGTAATCCGAAAATCGTCTGACCGGCGTCCCGGGGCGGCCTCGTCAACGGCCGCCCCGGAAAGTCATTCCCGTCTTCGACAGAAAGATCAAGGATACCCTTGGCCTGGATAGCCAAAATCTCGTTTTTCCGGGCCATGAGCCGGACCATGTCGACCTGCGGCGCCGTGTCGACATGGATGCCGAAGGTTTCGGCCCGGTGTAACGTTTCCAGGACCGCCGCCGTCTTGATCATGATCTTGGACGGGATGTGCATCCCCAGTTCAAACGGGTGCCGCCGACGTTCTCCCGCTCGATCACCGTGACCGCCGCACCCAACTGCGCAGCGCGAACCGCCGCGACATATCCCCCCGGTCCCGCACCGATAATGGCTATTCGTGTTGTCATACCCCCTCCTCGTCTCCTGAATGATTTCAGCCGCACTCGCCGGAACTGCCGAACGCCTTATTTAGTTTAACAATTATTATATATTCAATCAATTATTGACAACTGTTTTTATATTTATGTTAATTTTATTTAATTTTTTTTATGAATATCGTGTTTTCTATCCCAAAAAAAATTACTATCCCTTTCGAACAAAACTATTTTTGATGGTTTCGTAAAAAGTCGTCCGTAAAAATTTTTACTACGATATGAAGTGTGTTTGGCTTTCATTAAACACGATATGATGTGGTCAAAAATCCAGATTTTTACTTTTTACGAGACCGTCATTTTTGGATTAAAATTATAAAATCACATAAAATTGATGTCTGATTTTGATGATATTCAAAACATTACAAAATAATATTGACATAAACATCAATTTAAATCTATATGCAAATAAAGACCCCCGACCACCAGACCGTATGCAACCGTCAGAAGGAGGTCATCCACAGCAAACCCTGTCGGGATGGACTATCTCGATATCGCCCGCCGTATCATTCGACAGGAGTCGTTATCCGATCACTTTTTCCCAACACGCCAAGGAGAGACACCATGGGAAATCACCCCAAAAAAACCCTTCTTCACGGTTGGCATACTGCACATGGTGCCAACATGGCCGATTTCAGCGGTTATGAAATGCCGCTGTGGTACGCATCGGCGAAAAACGAGCACCTGGCGGTACTGACCCATGCAGGCGCATTTGACACCAGTCACATGGCATCCCTGCTGGTCTCCGGAACGGGCGCCTTCGAACTGCTGCAGAAGTGCTTCACCAACGACATGTCGGCCTGCATCGGACGGGACAGAAAAGCCCTCTTCCCGGGTCGCTGCGTCTATGGCGCTTTTCTGACCGAAGAAGGCGGCGTCCTCGACGATGCCATTATCTTCCACATCGCACTGCATCAATACATGGTCGTCGTCAATGCCGGCATGGGGCCCCACGTCGCGGATCACCTGTTGATTCACGCAGGCGAAGCGGACGTCCGAATCTCCGACTTGACGGACCGTTTGGGGAAAATGGATGTCCAGGGACCCATGGCGGCTCGGGTGATGAAGAAAATTCTGAAATCACCCGACCTGATCTTCGACAGAATGCCCTATTTCTCATTCAAGGGATATTTCGACGCGGCGTCGCCCCAGGCCGATACGGTCCGACTCATCGACGGAACGCCTGTTCTGCTCTCCCGGACCGGCTACACCGGGGAGTTCGGGTTCGAAATCTTCATCGCCCCCGAGCATTTTGTAAAATTGTGGGAGATGGTGATAGCGGCCGGCAAGGAATTCGGCCTCACGGCCTGCGGCCTGGCGGCTCGGGACTCCCTTCGTACGGGCGCCGTCCTGCCCCTTTCTCATCAGGATATCGGCCCCTGGCCTTTTATCAACACACCTTGGTCTTTTGCCCTCCCTTACGATCCATCGGGCCGGGGCTTCACCAAGGCCTTCATCGGCGACAAGGCGCTCACCGCCGTAACGAATCCGGAATTCACGTACCCCTTCGCCGGCTTTGACCTCAGGAAGGTCTCTCTTCCCGCAGTGGTAATGGATGTCGACGGCATGGAAATCGGCACGGTCCTCACCTGCGCCACCGACATGGGTATCGGCCGCCATCAGGACCGGATATTCAGCATTGTCAGCCCGGACCGGCCCGAGGCATGCCGGATCAAAGGACTCTGTTGCGGGTTCATAAAAGTGAAAAAACCGCTGAAAATCGGCACCGTGGTGACCCTGAAGGACGTCCGCCGGACAATTCAGATCCGCGTTGAGAAAGACATCCGACCCAATCGCACCGCGCGCAAACCACTGAAAGAGATGCTTTGAAGCATTGCGGCCGATAGCGGCGGCCGCTATATATGGATCGTGAAAAGCTGAAACCGCCACACGGCACCACTGATCGACAACCGATCAACAACTATGGAAGGAGGACGTCATGGCCAAGGAACTCAACGAAATCATTCTGAAGGATGGCTACAAGTATGCAAAAGATCACGAATGGGCGAAAAAAACAGGGGATACCGTCAAGATCGGCATAACCGACTATGCCCAGGATCAGTTGGGCGACATCGTTTTCGTCGAACTTCCGGAAGTGGATGCGGAATTCAGGAAAGGCGATGAGTTCGGAACGCTGGAATCGACCAAGGCCGTATCTGAGCTTTACATGCCTGTGGGAGGACGGGTCGTCGCCGTCAACGACACCCTTTCCGATGAACCGGAGCGGGTCAACAGATCACCCTACGATGATGGATGGATGATCGAAATCGCTCCCGCCGATCCGGCCGAATTTGAGGCACTGATGGACAGAGACGCCTACTTTGATATGTTGAAAGGATTGTAATCATGCGATATTTACCGCATACCAATGAAGACGTGGCAGAAATGCTTCAGGTGGTAGGAGCGGCAAACCTCGATGATCTCTTTTCGTCCATCCCCGAGAACTGTCGCTTCAAGGGCGAGCTGAACCTGCCGTCCGACATGACCGAATGGGCGCTCACCGACCACATGGCGACCCTGGCCGACCGGATGGCCTGCTCCCCGGAATACCGGGTGTTTGTCGGAGCGGGCAGCTACCGTCATTACATTCCCGCGTCGGTGCCGTATCTCCTCTCCAGATCGGAGTTCTCCACCGCCTACACGCCCTACCAACCGGAGATCAGTCAGGGGACACTCCAGGCCATTTTCGAATACCAGACGCTCACGGCACGCCTTTTGGGCATGGAGGTGGCCAACGCCTCCATGTATGACGGCGCGTCCGCTCTGGCCGAGGCGCTTCTCATGGCGATCCGGATCGAGCGGGGCAAGAAAACCGGCATAGCCCTGTCGACGCTGATCCATCCCCACTACCGACAGGTGGTCCGAACCTATTTCGAACCGACCGGCTACAAGATCGTCGAGCTTCCCTGCCTGCCCGACGGTTCCACGGATCTGTCCGCCGTCGACGAAATCGAAAACCTGGCCGCAATCGCCCTTCAATCCCCCAATTTCTTCGGATGCATCGAAAAAATCAAGGCGGCGAGCGACAAGGCCCATGCCCTGAACGCCCTCTCCGTGGTCTGCTTCACCGAGCCCATGGCCTACGGTCTGTTTAAAAATCCAGGCAGCCAGGGGGCCGACATCGTTTGCGGCGAAGGTCAAAGCCTGGGTATTCCCCAATCCTTCGGCGGTCCGGGCCTCGGCATGTTCGCGTCTCTCAACAAATATGTCCGCAACATGCCCGGACGTCTTGTCGGCAAGACCACAGACCGGGACGGCAAGCGGGGCTTTGTGCTGACGCTCGCTACGCGGGAGCAGCACATCCGTCGGGAGCGCGCTACCTCCAACATCTGCTCCAACCAGGGTCTCTGCGCCACCATGTCCACCATGTACATGGCCTCGGTGGGCGGCACCGGTATGCGTGAACTGGCCCGGCTCAACCGCGACAAGGCTGAATACCTGAAATCGGAGCTTAAAAAGGCCGGCTTTCGGATCCCTTTCGAGAGGCCCGGCTTCAACGAGTTCGTCGTTGAGTTTCCGAAGGGATTTGAATCCACATATCAAAAACTGGTCGGCAAGAAGATCGTTGCAGGCATCCCCATCGAATGCCACTACCCGGAGTTGACCGACCATTATCTTCTGTGCGCCACCGAGACCCACAGCAAAGCCGATATGGACACACTGGTAAAGGAGGTGACATCATGACCGAAAGCCCGGGCACCACCGGCCTGATAATGAACGAACCTCTGCTGTGGGAAAAGAGCCGGCAAGGCCGCTGCGGCATTTCAATCCCCGAATCCGATGTGGAGACGACACCGTTGGACGCCGAATTTGCGGGAGAGGGACCGGATTTTCCCGACCTCTCCGAAGTAGACGTCGTCCGGCATTTCACCCGGCTGTCCCAATGGAATTTCGGCGTAGACACCGGCATGTATCCTCTGGGGTCTTGCACCATGAAATACAATCCCAAGATCCACGAGAAGATCGCCGCCCTCCCGGGGTTTGCCGGCGCGCACCCCATGCTGCCGCCGGACCTGGCCCAGGGCACCCTTCGGATCATGTACGAACTGGAACGGTTTTTGTGTGAAATCACCGGGATGGATGCAACGACATTACAGCCCGCCGCCGGCGCACACGGAGAGTTGACCGCCATGCTCCTCTTCTACGCCTACCACAAAAGCAAAGGGGAAAAGCGGACCAGGATCCTGATCCCTGATACAGCCCACGGCACCAACCCAGCCTCCGCCGCCCTTTGCGGATACGCCCCCGTTCCCGTGACATCGGGTGACGACGGCGTCCTCTCCGTTGAGGCGGTTGAAGCACTTATGGACGAAGAGACGGCCGGCATCATGGTCACCAACCCCAACACGTTGGGCCTCTTCGAGCAAAACATCCGGAAGGTGGCCGAGGTCGTCCACCGCAAAGGCGGCCTCGTATACGGCGACGGTGCCAATATGAACGCCGTCATGGGCATCGTTAAGATGGGTGAAATCGGCATCGACGCCATCCACCTCAACCTGCACAAAACCTTCTCGACTCCACACGGCGGGGGAGGACCCGGCGCTGGTCCGGTGTGCGTCCGAAAGCACCTGGAACCATTTCTGCCCGTTCCCCGGGTGACTAAAAACGGAGACGCCTACGCCCTCCAATACAACCGTCCCGACAGCATCGGAAAGATTCACGCCTTCCACGGTAATTTCGGCATCCTGATCCGCGCATACAGCTACATTCTGAGCATGGGCAGACACCTCAAAACCGCCAGTCAACATGCAGTTCTGAGCGCCAACTATATCAAGGAACGGCTCAAGGACGTCCTTCATCTACCCTATGACCGACCCTGCATGCACGAATGCGTCTTCACCGACAAAAATCAGGAGGATTTCAAGATCACCACCCTGGATATGGCCAAACGCCTCATGGACTACGGCTTTCATCCCCCCACTATCTATTTTCCCCTGGTGGTTCACGGCGCCATTATGATCGAGCCGACGGAAACGGAGCCCAAAGAAAACCTCGACCAGTTCATCGAGACCTTCAAGATCATCATTAAGGAGGCTGTGGAAACCCCGGAACTGCTGCGAGAAGCGCCCACGGCCCCCAAAGTCCGTCGGCTGGACGAGGCCACGGCGGCCCGAAAGCCCTGCCTCTGCGGATAGGAAAACTGCGATATCGACATGGAGGACGAATGGAAAAACGTTTTATCATGACAGCCTTCGGCACAGACCGCCCGGGGATCGTGGCCGACGTGACCGAAGTGATTTTTGAGACTGGATGCACCCTGGAAAATACCACCATGACCCGTCTGGCAGACGAATTCACATTGATTCTGCTGTTTACAGGCCAGGGCGACGAACTCGAACAGACGCTCCATATGGCCTGTCGCCGGCTGGAGCGGGAGAAGAACATTTTCAGCGTTCCTCAGGGTTCTTCCAAAAAGACCACCCCGGATTCCGCCGACAGGGACCTTGCGAAAGGTGCACGTCGAGGGACTGGACCAGTCCGGAATCGTTTACAGGATCAGCCGTTTTCTGGCAGATCATCGGGTGAATATCGAAAACCTTGCCGCCTCGGTCCGTCCTTCTCCCGAAAGCGGTGCCGACATCTACAGCATGGAAATTGTCGTTCAGGTGCCGGATAGCGTCACCCTCGATACCATCGATCGGGGGTTGGACCGTATCGCCAACGATCTGAACGTAGATATCATCTTCAGATAGAAGCCTTATCGTTTCGATATGCCGCCGGCGTCGACCTCCCGCAAGCAGCGGCACTTCTCCCCTTCGCCCCCCGTCGTTATCCTCCGGCGCCCGCCGTAGAATAACGACGGGGCCCCTTTTTTGCTTTACAAGCATTGGTGCTCAATGAAATACTTGGATCATTCAACGGTTGCGTTCAAAAATTCACGAAACGCCTCCGTCAATGATTCTGGCATCACCATACATCATTATGAAATCCTATACCCAGAACGCCGCTTTAATTTCAGACGCGAAACCACAGGAAAGCCCGGGCCTCGGGAAACCTTATCACCCCTTGCCGGTTTCCGCCGCACCGAACGCTCTTACCGAGCGGATCAAAGAGCTGAACTGTCTCTACGGCATTTCCAACCTATTTGAGAATCAGGATGTTTCATTGTCATGGATCATGCAGCGCGCCGTCGACCTGATTCCGGCCGCCTGGCAGTATCCTGAAAACGCCTGCGCACGGATCCGGATCGACGGGCAGGAGTATACCTCGAGACATTTCATACCTACCCGATGGCGCCAGAACGCCTGCATCGAGTTAAACGGATGCCGTGTCGGCGAAGTGGAGGTTTGCTACACGGCGCCGCCGCCGGGAGGCGACGACGTCGCTTTTCTCGAGGAGGAAGATCGCCTGCTGAGGGCTATCAGTGAGCGATTGAGCAGAGTTCTGTGGCTCAAGCGCGCCGAAGAAGCGCTCAAGGAGAGTGAAGAGCGCTATCGCGTATTGACCGAACAGGTCGAAGAAGGCGTTACGCTCGTACAAAATTCTCGATTCTGTTACGTCAATCCGGCATTCTGTAAAATTTTCGATGTGACTTCGGCTGCAGAGATGGTGAACGGATGGGTTCACACGCCTCCCGCAGGAAACGCGGATGAGATTGCCCGGCTCTATGACATCGTAACCGCTGATGTCATCGCGACCAAGGTTGAGGCGATTCACCGGCTGATCCGATCGGGAAAGGTGCTTTGGATCCAGGTTTGCCACAGTTCGATTTCGTATAAAGGCCGCCCGGCGCTGCTGTCGACCTTCAAGGATGTTACTGAAATCAAAGAGCAGCAGCTCGCCGCGCAGCGCAGGGCGGATTTGCTGCACGACGAAAATCGCGTTTTGCGGTCATCCTTAAAGGAGCGGTATCGGCTTGGGGAAATTCTCGGCCGGTCTCCGGCTATGCAGGAGGTTTACGAACTGATTCTGAAGGCGGCGACCACGGATGCAAGCGTGGCCATATTCGGCGAATCCGGTTCCGGCAAGGAACTGGTCGCCCATGCCATCCACGACCACAGTGCCCGAAAAAAGAACACCTTTGTGGCGGTCAATTGCGGCGCCGTTCAGGAATCCCTGTTCGAACGAGAATTTTTCGGTCATCGCAAGGGTGCGTTTTCCAGCGCCCATGCGGATGCGCCAGGCTACCTGGACCTGGCCGACGGCGGGACCCTGTTTCTGGATGAGATCGGCGAGTTGACCGTCAATATGCAGGCAAAATTGCTCAGAGCCATCGAAGGCGGGGGGTATCGCCCCGTCGGCGGAATAGAATGTGCTGCGGCCGACTTTCGCATGATATCGGCGTCCAATACCGCTTTGAGCGAAAGGGTTCAGGATGGGAAAATGCGCAGCGATTTTTTCTATCGCATTCAAGTGATTCAGATTCAGTTACCTCCGCTGCGCACCCGAAAACAGGATATTCCGCTACTGGTGGAACACTTCCTGCGTAAAATGAAACCCACTTCCGGCATCACCAGAGTCCCCGGCAGCGTGATGGATATTCTTACCGAGTATGATTGGCCCGGCAACGTCCGTGAACTGCGCAATGTGTTGCAGCGGTACGTCACACTCGGGACACTTGAATTCCTGTCACCCGATCCGAATGTCAATACTGTCTCGCCCTTAACGGAATTGAATCTTCGTCAAGCCGTCCGGCAGTTGGAAAAATCCCTGATTCTAAAAGCCCTGCGACAGGCCGGCGGCAATCGAACCCAGGCCGCGAGCCTGTTGGGAATATCTCGAAGGGCCCTGTTTCGGAAGATGTCCACACCGTGAGTGCCTGAATCGCCCGAGTCGGGCGAAAACGCCCATTTATTAAATATGTTATGATTTAAATAGGTTGCGACCGTTTTCAGGTTTTTAGCGGGCGGTTTTTGCCTTTGTCGTTTTTCAATCCCGTTTCGAGCTCTCCAATCTGATCGTCATATCCGTCAGTTATAGTTATCCACACCGATTGGCATCGCATTTGCTTCCCTCCCAAGAATAAGATGTTGCGCATTTCTGTTGATGCGCCGATAAAATGAACCCCTCGTCCTCGGAGTTATTCGCTGTGGAACTCGTGAAGAACAAAGCTTCCGGAAAATACTTTGTCGTGCTTGACGACGACGGAAATGACGATTTTCTGGTCGTCACACCTGAAGGGAAAATCAAGCGACTTGAACGACGCTTGTTTGGGCCTCGAGATATCGTCGACCCCCAAAAAACACGACGAATTCGCAAGCTGACGCAAATGCAAGTCGATAAATATTTGGAATATACCAATGAATAAGCTCGCGGAATCAAATTTTCTGGGTGCTTCGATAAGCTTATCCCTCAAAATCGGTTAGAACAGTATAATTCAGAAAGGAGCAACCCGATGAAGCAAGACCCCTTTGGAAACCTTACCGATTGGGGAACAGTTCTGGATCTCTTCGAGGAACTCGGAGATAACGGCACCCTGAGCGAATGTCAGCCCGGTCTGGTGCGCATACTGCGGTACAAGGGGAACTGGCGACTTCGCGAGGAAGCTCTGAAGCGTATCGGAGAGATTCAAAATCCGTCCGATGAACTGATTTCTCAGGTCATGACGATACTTGCCGACGACAACATCTACTACGATGTCAGAATTCTGGCCGGCGAGGCCTTGACCCGAATATTGAGAAACATCGACAATGATTACTCAGATAAAATCAGTATGGATGTTCGGAAAATTACCGAAAAATTGAGATCGACACCCCAGCCGCCGTTGTTCGAAAACGCCTTGAGGCATCTTTATTCAGAAGCGACACATCCCGAGGTGATGTAAAACTGATCCTGTTATCGTTGAATGCAACGGAGACATCCCGGGGGACGCCTCGAGGGGAACCTTAAAAACCGCCTCCGATTCGTCCTGATCAACCCCGGTTTTGATTCAAAGGAGCCTATCGATGCCAAAAGCAGTTCAAAAGCTCGAAACATACTATACCGGCAATTGTCGCTCGGAATATCTGATCCTGCGGGATATCCTGGCATTGGACAACCTGCCGATTCTGCAACGCAAAAAAGATCCGGATGATCAGCTTCGGCTGAAAAGTCCGCTCAAGCCCCAAGGGTTGTGCCTGAACTGCGACGACCGGCACATTTGCAGACACCCATCTTTTGGCAGGAATGTCGTCTACTGCGAAAGCTACATCTGAACTGACTGTAATCGAAAGATATTCGAAATCAAGCTCCCTCCGGTTCAATCAGAGCGAAGGTAAGCACAAGATGGAGATTAGGACACTGACAAACAACTTGATGGCGGATCAACCACCCCACCCCGAAAGGATTGTCAAGGACCGGCAGGACCCTTCGCAGTCCGCGGTTCCACAGGCAAACATCACGACAAAAACCAAGCGCGTCGTTGTTGTTTCCGGATACGGCATGGCCCTGGCTCAGGCCCAATCGGAGGTCAAGCATATAGCGGACCTTATGAGACAGAACGGTAAAGACGTCAAATTCGGCGTTTACCCTGTTGCCGGCCGAATATCGGGACATATGTACGTCCTGTTGACGGAAGTCGAGATGCCTTGTGAAAAAGAATATGGGATGAAAGCGATAAATTCGGAGTTCAACGATCCGGATTTGATCGTTGTGGTTGGATCGACAGATTTTTTTAATACATTTCCACAGTTTTCCCACCAAAGCCCCTACAAAAAGAATCTCCCTGAGCCGATTCTTTTGTTGAACGATTGACAGCGCCGACATCTGACAATGCCGTTTTATCCTTATCCCGCAAGACCTGCCGTTTTACCCGGCGCAATCCACCTCGGAACGGCATCGAAAATTCACTGCAATCCGACGGCTATTTGCCATGGGGTCAGCAGAATTCTGCTTGCCTGCAAAGGGCTTCGTCAGGTAAAATAATTTCATAAATTGCGTCAACGCCGCAAAACCGACGCATGTCTCCGTTATCCATACATAATCTTTGAAGACAGTTCGTCTGAATCGTCCTGATTCTTACACGCCGTGCAATATAGATAAGCGAGAGCGGTCAGGGTTCTCCCGACCATTCTGAAAAACACCGTCAACCCAAGAAAGGAAACCATCATGGCAGAACAGCATTCCCATCCCGTATCGCTATCGGTGTGGTGGCGCCGCAGCGTTTTTCTGGTCTTTGTCGTCGGCATGGCGGTTTTGGGCTTCATGTCGGTCCAGGCCTATCGACATGCGCCGCCGATTCCCGAACAGGTTATCGGTGCCGATGGCCAAACGATCTTCACCCGGCAGGACATTGAAGAGGGGCAAGAAATTTTCCTGAAATACGGCTTGATGCAAAATGGATCGATCTGGGGGCACGGCGCTTACCTGGGGCCGGATTTTTCCGCTCAGTACCTCCATGAATTATCCATGGATGCCGGCGAGGTTCTGGCCCGACAAAAATTCGACAACGGCCTGGCCGAACTTGACAGTGAACAACGGCTTCTCATCGACGCCGCAATTCCTGCTCTCCTCAAGGAGAATCGTTACAATCCCAAAACCCGTCAACTGACCTTCCTGGATATCGAAGCCGCCTCCTTTCAACGTCAGATCACCTTTTGGACCGATTATTTCAGCCGGCCGACCGGCAACATCGGCCTACCGACCCGGTATATCAGCGATTCCGAAGATATCCGCCGATTAACGGCCTTTTTTGCCTGGACGGCCTGGGCCAGTGTCGCCAATCGGCCCGACAAACCCTATTCCTACACCAATAATTTTCCTTACGACCCCATGGCCGGTAATCATTTGACCGGCGATGCAGTGCTCTGGAGCGCCCTTAGCGTCATCATGCTGCTGGCCGGACTGGCGCTGGTCCTGGTGGCCTTCGGGAAATTCGACTATCTCGGATGGAAAGGCGGCCCTGAAGGGGGGTACCCCCAGCTTCTCGCCGGCGAACCGACTCCCGGCCAGAAGGCCACCATCAAGTATTTTGCCGTTGTCGCGCTGCTCTTCCTGGCCCAAGTCCTGATCGGCGGTGCACTGGCGCACTATCGAGCCGAACCCGGAGATTTCTATGGAATTGATCTGGCCCAGTTCCTGCCCAGCAACATTCTGAGGACCTGGCATCTCCAGTTGGCCATCTTCTGGATTGCCACCGCCTATGTGGCAGGCGGCCTTCTGCTGGCCTCCTCCCTGAATCCTGAAGAGCCCCGTGGTCACGCGACCGGGATCCATATCCTCTTCTGGGCACTGGTGGTGCTGGTTGTGGGGAGCCTTCTGGGGGAATTTTTCGGCCTCCGCCAGATTTTTGGTTCCCTCTGGTCCTGGTTCGGGCACCAGGGCTGGGAATTTCTCGAGTTGGGCCGATTCTGGCAGATCATTCTGGTGGTGGGCTTCAGCTTCTGGCTCTGGCTCCTATACCGGGGTGTCGCGCCCGCTCTCAAGGATCCGAAACGCCGGGAGATCACCCAACTTTTTTTGCTGGGGGCCGCCGCCATTCCGATCTTTTACCTGCCGGCCTTCTTTTTCGGGACCACCGATAATTTCACGGTGGTTGACATGTGGCGTTTCTGGATCATCCATCTATGGGTCGAGGGTTTTTTCGAGTTGTTCGTCACGATTCTGGTAGCACTCACGTTCTATCAGATGGGCGTCGTGAGGCGCATTACCGTGGTGCGGATCATCTATCTGGACGCGATCCTCTTCCTGTCGGGAGGTATCATCGGTACGGCCCACCACTGGTACTGGACGGGGCAGACCAATTTCACCATGGCCCTGGCGGCCATGTTCTCTGCTCTTGAGGTGGTACCTCTCACCCTCTTGACCCTCGATGCCTGGGATTTTGTCAAGCTGACCGGGACCCCCACCGTCGAAGGCGTTGAACAAAGGACCATACATCACAAATGGGCATTCTATTTTCTCATGGCCGTAGGATTCTGGAACTTCGTTGGCGCGGGTATCTTCGGCTTCCTGATCAACATGCCGGTGGTCAGTTATTTCGAGGCCGGCACCATCCTGACGTTGAACCACGGACATGCCGCCCTTCTGGGGGCGTTCGGTATGCTGGCCATGGCCCTTTTGGTCATGGGGTTGCGCCACGTGCTCACGGACGCCCAATGGATCCTGCCGGAAAAACTGGTCAAGCTCTCCTTCTGGGGAATGAACATCGGCCTCGCGCTGATGGTTCTGACCAACCTGTTTCCCGAAGGGATTCTTCAGATCTGGGATGTCCTGGAAAACGGCTACTGGCATGCCCGAAGCCTGGAGTTCATGGGGCAGGACCGAATCCGGATGATGGAATGGATCAGTATGCCCTCCCACCTGATTCTGATCCTTCTGGGGGCTGTGCCCATGGCCGCCGCAGCCGCATGGACCTACCTGACCGTTCGGAAAGCGTGACGAGATCGCCGTCGGGATCCATCGAATGCCGGGAAACCCGACGGCTTTTATGAGGGGACGATTGACGATACAGCCCCAGGCGCCTATTTTAATATAATCGCAACCTTCGAATTTCACAGGCCGGTGCCGGTCACCATCATGAAAGTCGAAGGCTGAGTATAGATCCACGATTCCTTTCCCCTTGTGCCATCATAACGCCGCTGCAAAGGAGAACAGACATGAATCTCAGCACGACCTATCTGGGCATCCCGCTTCAAAATCCCATTATTGTCGGCAGCTCCGGCCTGACCGACAGCGTCGAAAAAATTCAGAAAATCGAACAAGCCGGGGCCGGGGCCGTTGTTTTGAAGTCGATTTTCGAAGAGGAGATCGTCTTCGAGTATGAGGATATCCTGAAAGAAGCCGAATCGCTCGGCATCAATACGGATCAGTTTGATTATTACGATTTCCACCTCAAGGGGAAAAAGCTGAACCGGTATATCGATCTCATCAAGGCATCCAAAAAAACGGTGTCCATTCCGGTGATCGCGAGCATCAATTGCGTCTACTCCCACGAATGGGTCGCTTTTGCCCGCCGGCTTCAGGATGCCGGCGCTGACGCCGTCGAACTGAACATGTTTTTCCTGCCATCTGACTTGAGTCGATCCCATCAGGATTTGGAGCACATGTATTTCAACGTCATCGAAAAAGTCCTGAAAACCGTTTCCATTCCGGTCGCTCTCAAGATCAGTTATTATTTTTCAAGCCTGGGGCAGATGATCCAGAAACTTTCCCAATCGGGCGTTAGCGGTCTGGTATTGTTCAACCGTTTTTTCAGCCCCGACTTCGACATTGAGCATCTGAAAATAAAGCCCTCTTTTGTTTTCAGCACACCCGCGGATCTGGCGGTTTCCCTGAGGTGGATCGCCATGATGAGCCAACGGGTCAATTGTGACCTCGCCGCCTCAACCGGCGTCCACGACGGCAACGCCGTGATCAAACAGCTTCTGGCCGGCGCTCAGGTCGTCCAGGTCGTCTCCGCCCTCTATCAGAACGGGATAGATTATCTGCAGGAGATGATCGCGGCCCTGAAAAACTGGATGGCCGCGCACGAATATTCCCGTCTCTCGGATTTTCAGGGGAAACTCAGCCAGGCTAAAGCCGACAACCCGGCGGTCTATGAGCGGGTTCAGTTCATGAAATACTTCAGCTGATGTCTGCATCCTCAGCCGGGAAGGACGTTTGACGAACACTCTTCAAAGGCTTATTTTCACCGAGTTGGGCGTTTTTATGCGATTCGAAAAAACGCCGACACGACCACAACCGCTATGCAGATATGAAAGGAGAGACTGTCATGAAGACCCTTTACGCTGTTCTGATATCAGCGATGCTGGCCTTAACCCCCGGGGGCGCATGGGCTGCCGAATCCGACTCCGGTCATGGCGCCATGACCGGCGGGATGGATCTGAAAAAATACGAGATTCGTTTCAACAGCATTGACACCGACGGCGACGGCGCCCTCAACTGGTCGGAGTACAACGACCATTTCGGCGACAAGGACCGCAAAATATTTGATGCATTGGACACCGATGACAGCGGCCTTGTCGAACAAAAGGAATGGCATGACTTCAAGGCGGCTCACGGAATGGCCGGGCCCCAGAAAAACGGAAAAGGTCGATATCATCAGGCCGACCTGCCGGACCCGGCGCCCTACATGATCCCTATTGGGCAAATCGACAAGAACGGGGATAACGCACTCAGCCGGGAAGAATTCCAGAGCCGCTTCCCCGAATCGGACAAATCGATCTTCGATGCCGTTGACGTGAACCAGGACGGCAGCATCAGCCAAGGTGAATGGCATGAATTCAAGGCCGCCCACGGGAAGGAAAAGCGCTATCATCATAAATCCGGCAGTTAGAGGCCTGTTCGCCGGCCGATACGGCGGCACCGGATGTCCGGTGCCGCAGCGGCTTTAGACCGGCGCGTCCACCTTGATGCGGCTGCTCACGCAGGCATGGCAAGAGCCGGACCGGATCCGAGCTGCATCCGAAAGGGACAGCACGCCGGTTATTCGGGACGGATCCTCCCTGAAGGCAAAAATACGATGGATCTGGGAAAAAATCAGTTTCCGGATCGCGGTCTCCAGATATTCCGTCTCTTCGCAGGATCGGACCGGCGAGGTCATGATGGCCTGGGCGGGAGCGCCCGGATCACAACCATGCTTGTAAGCCAGGACCAGGTCTGTTTTGGAAACCACGCCTACCCCCCGCCCCCGGTCGTCGGTAATCAGAACAGCACCCATCCGATATTCCGACAAGCTCTCCATCAGTTGAACAAGCGGCGCGTCCGCCCCATGGGAGCGGACCGACGCGGTCATGACCTCTTTCACCCGGAACCGAAGAATCGGATCTTCGCCTGTTTTGTCGGTTCGACGCAACCTGCTGAACTTGCACTGATGACAATATTGGTAAAGGATGCCCACGATGTCGGGATAGGCGATCACCCCTGCCGGTTTGCCGCCGCTCCCTCGGACATAGAGACGGTAGACCCCGTGATGCCGCATCTTCTCCAGGGCCGCCTCGAGCGTATCCGCCATTCGGCAGAAAAGCGGCGGAGAAACCATGACGTCCGCCACATGTGAATCGATGGGAAGGCCCGCGTAATAGGCTCCCATTACATCCGTTTTGGAAACTACGCCCATGCAGGCCATGTTTTCTTCATTGACAACCAGAATCGCATTCACCTTGAACTTGATGAATCGATTGACGGCAGCCCCCAGGTTGGCCTCCGTGGGCAGAAAGATCACCTGCCGTCGCATGGTCTCCTGCACGGTCAATTCCGACAGGATAGTGTTTTTTTGGATGATGCCCATGATTCGACCCCCTTGCGCCGTAAGTTCCACGTGGAACATCCACAGAAGGGTTGTCGGCGAGACAAGCCCCATCGTACCGGCTCGCTACATCATCTTGTCGACCAGATGGTAAAACAGATCGGATATATAGACGATCCCCACGATCCTGTTGTCGTGAATCACCGGTATCCGGCGAATGTGTTTCTTGATCATGATGTCGAGTACCGCCATGAGGTGGGTGTCGGGCGTAATGGAGATGACTTCGGTGGTCATGATGTCGCCCACGAGAATGGTTCCGGCACGACGGCAGGCGTCGTCCACCAGACCGACGATATCCACATCGTCCATCCCCCCCCAGATATGAACATGCTTGGGTTGGATAAAGAGAAGGATATCGTACATGGAGAGCATACCGACCATGCGGCCGATCGAGTCCGTGACAAGCATCCCGAAAATTTTACGCCCCTCGGATTCGGTTGCTGCCTTGAAGGATCTGACCGCTTCGGAAATAGGCATCTCCGGCGTCAGGGTATGAAACCGGGGCGTCATGACATCTTTGGCGGTGACGTTCATGGCGGTTCCTGCCGAATTGGATGTTATTATCTGGCACGACAAGGTACCAAAAACCCCTTCGCCTGTCAAACGTTCATCCCCAGAAACCCTATCGCTTATAACCCATTAACCTGAGCAGACCGGCCTTCGAAAGGCTTTTCTTCACCAGGTTGGACATAACGCTTGCTGTAAAGACGATAGTTGTATATTCTAATAAGTTTAGATTGTGGGTTGCGTTTCCCGTAACATTTTTTTTAACCTTGCAATAACGTCAGTTTTCAGACGGTTTCCAAAAACCGGTCGAAATTCAAGCCTGCAAACGCCGAGAAGCCCCGTCGCACAAAAAAAGAGTCCCGGTTGAGGGGCGTCTCGGAGCATGAATAGCGAACGTTTTCGAAACCGCCAATCACGGAGGTTTATAGATGGCCATAGAGACCAAGGAACAGTTCATGGAAAGGATGATGGCGGAAGAAAAACCCAAATGCCCCCATTGCGGCCAGGAGATGAGCGTCTGGGAGGTCCCGCCTATCAACTACAGCGATGGATTGGGCTGGGGCGTTCCATACCTCTTCGTCTGCTTCAACGACGACTGCCCTCTCTATACAAATGGGTGGCAGAATATCGAGGAGAATTACGGTCATCTCGCCTCGTACCGCTGCATCTGTTATCTGGGGGCGGAAAGCTTCGAGTGCATGCCCGTATTCAGCCCCGTCGGCGGAACAGGCCAGATCATCGACAACCAGGAGATGCTCCAGGAAGAAATGCTGAAGGAGAACATCAAGAAGGGTTTTTCAATCCTCGCTGACTGCTATGTCAATGAAAACACAGTTGATATTCTCAGATTGCTTCTGGATTCGGGTCAGCCGGTCCGAGTCCGTCTCAAGGCTGCTGAAATGATCGGTGATATCGGACCGGTAGATGCCGTCGATGCCCTGAAAAACGCTCGCTTCGGCAACGAAAAACTCCAGGAAACCGTCCATAAAGCGGTTCAGAAGATCCACGAACGTCACTTCACCCGGGAGTGTCCGTTTTGTGCAGAAATCATCAAAAGCCGGGCAAGGATCTGCAAGCACTGCGGCAAGGAGGTGGCGGGAAAATAATGTCCGCGACCCTATCCGCCTGGACCAGGCGCTCCCGGGAGACAGGGTTCACCCCTCACGTGCTGATGAAAAACGCCCATATCCAATCCATCGCCGCCGGCATCAAGCTTCGGCGGCTCTGGATACGGCACAGGGCCAGGCACTTTCTTGCACGATCCCGAACAATCATTCTGGATTGCGGAAACGACGTCCGACTCCAGGGGACCCACACACCCCAAACGGACGGCAGCCGGGGAATGGTCATCCTCATCCATGGATGGGAGGGCAGCAGCGAGTCGACCTATATGATATCAAGCGCCGCTCGGCTTTATGACCGGGGCTTCGATATCTTCCGGCTAAATCTCCGGGACCACGGGCCGACACACCACCTCAACCCCGGCCTCTTTCACTCCTGCCGAATCGAAGAGGTGATCGGCGCGGTCAAAGCGGTACAGGAACGCTTTTTTTGCCGACGCCTCTTCGTGGGGGGCTTCTCGCTGGGAGGCAATTTCGCTCTGAGGATCGCGGCCGGAGCCGCCGAAGCGAACATGTCCATCGACCGCGTGGTCGCCGTCAGTCCGGTCCTGAATCCGCTACGAACCATGGCGGTTCTCGAGAACGGCCTCCGGATCTACCACGACTATTTCATGAAGAAATGGCGACGCTCACTCGAAATCAAGCGCCGCTGCTTTCCTGAGACGGAAGGGCTCGATAATTTATCCCGTCTCAGGACATTGT
This sequence comes from Desulfococcus multivorans, assembly GCF_001854245.1. Lineage (GTDB taxonomy): Bacteria > Desulfobacterota > Desulfobacteria > Desulfobacterales > Desulfococcaceae > Desulfococcus > Desulfococcus multivorans. The sequence continues at coordinate 4,342,100 of NZ_CP015381.1, forward strand.
GGGAGATGACCGCCTATTTCGCGCCGAGACATACAGGCTTTCCCGACGCCCGCACCTATCTGAACGGCTATGCCCTTACAGGCGACGCTCTCAGAGAGCTTACCGTGCACTGCCATCTCATCGCCAGCGAGGATGATCCGATGATTCCTGCAAAAGATCTCCATGGGCTACCCGCATCCGATCGGCTTCTCATCGAACGAACCCGGTACGGCGGACACTGTGGGTTTTTGCAAAATCTCAGCATGGACAGTTGGGCTGTCACGCGAATGGCCGATATCTTCACTTTGTCGGCAAGTGGTCAAGGTTACTGACGTCGATCCGCAACAGGTACACCATCAATGGCATCGGACTTGGTTCGCTCGAAAAGCGCATCCGTCAAAAAAGGATCAGAAACAGACACCGTTAACCTGAAAATGCCCTCTCCTTCTCGGCACTCCCTGGAATCAGAGTTCCTCGGTTTCGGAAAAATGACGCCATCCCGCAGGCGGAAACGGCCTGACCTCCCCCCCTTGGACGACCGTCATGCGGCCATCCGAAGTCATCTTCCCGATGTGATATAGAGGATGATGAAATCGGGCCATAAACGCCTGGGCGACTGCGGCGGCCTTTGTCGGATCCACCGTGCACGCCAACACATAATCCTCTCCTCCGGAAAGCGCATAGTCAACGGCATCAAACCCAAACCGGCGACAGAACGTCTTCAGATTTTCCGAGATGGGAAGACGACCCGCGTCGATGCGGACACCCAGTCCGGAAGCACGCGCCACGTGCACGAGATCCGAGCTGAGGCCGTCGCTGATGTCGATAGCCGCCCGCACTGCTCCGGATTTGCCTAAAAACCGCCCTTCTGCCAGATGAGGTCGCGGACGGTGGTGAGCGCTCAGAAGTTCCATAAAGGCATCCGAATCCGCCGGAAGGCGATTCCTGAGCAGGTGGAGACCCGCTCGGCTGTCGCCCACTGCGCCGGTGACGAAAAGGCAGTCTCCGGGTCGGGCGCCCCCTCGCCTAAGCATTTCCCGCTCATGAACCGCCCCCACCACAGCGACATTGATAATCAGATCCGACCGAGATCCCGTGGTATCTCCCCCCAGGATGTTGACGCCGAATTCCCCGGCCAGAGATATCATCCCCCGATATATCCCCTCGACGTACGCGAGAGCGCAGTCTCCGGGGACGGCAATGCTGACGAAAGCTTCCCGAGCCGTCCCTCCCATCGCGGCGATGTCGCTCAGATTGACCGCCAGGGCTTTGTGTCCAAGATCTTCGGGCGATGTACCATTCCTCAAAAAATGGACGCCTTCCACCAAGAGATCGGTAGTGACCAGTGCCACTTGGCCGTCGGGCACGATAAAGGCCGCAGCGTCGTCGCCGATGGGCAACCTCACGCCTTCGGGTCGAATCAGACAACCCCGCTGAATTCTCCGGATAAAGCCGAACTCGCCGATGTCCTTGAATTCCATCAAGCCTCCTCGATTCTGACCCCAATCCGAACCGCCTCCGGTGTCATAGCGTAAAGGACGTCCATCAGGTTAACCATAAAACTGCCTGGGCCATTGGCCCCTGCGGCGGCCATTTCGCCGGCCAGCCCAAAAACGGCCAGGGCGGTCGCAGCAGCAGTGAAAGCGTCGGAATCCACAGCGGCAAAAGCCGCGATGAGGGCCGACGCCGTGCATCCAGTGCCGGTCACCCGTTGCATCAGCGGGTGACCGTTGGCGACGCGGACTTGTCGAAAGCCGTCGGTGACGACGTCGATGGGTCCGGTGACAGCCAGAGTAACACCCGTCCTGTCGGCTAAACGCATTGCACCGGGAAGAACCGCTTCCATTGAATGGACGGCATCGACCCCTTTGCCCCCGGGAAAACTATCCGATTCGACATCGGAAAGTGCGTGAACCTCAGAGGCATTGCCGCGCACGATTTTGACGGCGGCCTCCTTCAAAATTTTCCTGGCGGTGTCGGTTCGAAATCGAGTGGTGCCGGCTCCGACGGGGTCAAACACCACAGGTTTTCCTCGGGTGGCCGCCGCTTGACCGGCCAGAATCATGGTCGGCACCCATTCGCGTGTGAGGGTGCCGATGTTCAGCACCAGCGCTCCAGCCAGATCGGCCAACGCCGCCGCCTCTTCCGGGGCGTGAGCCATCATCGGCGAAGCACCGATGGCCAGAAGCGCATTGGCCGTGACGTTCATGACGACGAAATTGGTAATATTGTGAATGAGCGGCACATTCCTGCGGACGGCAATCAAATTTTCCGCAGCCTGATCTTTCAGGGTATTCATTTCATCCAACCTCAAATAGGGGGGATTGACGCCTCAAATAGGGGGGATTGACGGTAGCTTGTAAATGAAGTATCTTAAAAAATGGATGCAGGCATGTCAAGACGTCCTGAAATTACAAATTTCGTCCTTTTTTATCCCGGAGACCGTAATTCCGTAATATATACGTGCCGCCGTGTTTTTCTGTCGCAGAACAATCGAATTCAATTTTTCTTTATTTTTTTCTTGCATTTCTTACCCTTATTTTATATGGCACTACTGAATTTATATCATGTAAGCGCAGAATGGGATTTCAGGTTTAAGATCGGAATCTGATCTCCCGGGCAGGACAACCAACAATAGCTGTGGAGGAGGTGTAGAATAGCTAGGCCAAGACAAACAGACGGGGTGAACATCAATCGCCAGATCAGGGCAAAAGAGGTGCGGGTTATCGATCCGGACGGCAATCAGATCGGCATCGTTCCAACCCACAAAGCGCTGGCCACCGCCAACGATTTCGGACTTGACCTGGTGGAGGTTTCTCCCAATGCCAGCCCTCCTGTCTGCAAGATTATGGATTACGGGCGCTATAAGTATGAACAGACCAAAAAGCTTCAGGAGGCCAAGAAAAAACAGAGTACATTTCAGGTCAAAGAAATCAAGGTTCGCCCCAAAACCGGCGACCACGATCTGAATGTCAAGTTGGGCCATATCCGAAAGTTCATCGAGCGGAAGGACAAGGTCAAGGTGACGGTCATGTTCCGGGGGCGTGAGATCACGCTTTCCGATCAAGGACGCGAACTTTTGAAGCGAATTGCCGACGAACTTGAGGAACTCGCCATCGTGGAACAGTACCCGAAATTTGAAGGGCGCACCATGGTGATGATCTTGTCCCCGAAATAACAGGACGTTCATACAACACTTTCCCTCGGACCGATCAAGCTGATATCGCCAAACGGCGGTTTTGACGTTTTATGGTGGCGTGTGCACATTGATCATGATGGCTCACGCCATCTATTATTTTAGGTGGCCAACAATGAAATCAGGGAGGTATCTCCCTTTTTTCATGAATCAAATACGGTTGAAAGGATACGAAAATGCCGAAAATAAAAACCAATCGCGCGGCGGCCAAGCGTTTCAAGAAAACAGGTACGGGAAAATTTGTTTTCAGAAAATCCCATGCGAGCCACATTCTGACCAAGAAGACCCGGAAACGCAAGAGAAGCCTCAGGCTCAGCCAGATCATCGACAAATCGAATGAAAGGGAGCTGCGGCTGCTGTTGCCAAATGGATAGCCTGACGGGATTGACGATATCAAAAAACGCGTAAAACGATGACAGGAGAATAGTACAATGAGAATCAAACGGGGATTTAAGGCAAGAAGACGCCGAAACAAGGTTTTAAAACTGGCCAAAGGATTCCGAGGCGGACGCAGCAAACTGTTCAGAACGGCAGCAGACTCCGTGGACAAGGCGCTGAACTATGCCTACCGCGATCGGAAAGCCCGAAAGCGCGATTTCCGGCAGCTGTGGATCACCCGCATCAACGCCGGAGCCCGCATGAACAACGTTAGCTACAGCAAATTTATCCACGGTCTCAAATTGGCTGAGATTGATCTGGATCGGAAGGTGCTCGCCGAGTTGGCTGTCTCCGATCCGGCGGCCTTCTCCCAGATCGTCAGCCTGGCGGCCACCCAGCACTGAATCACGTCAGGGCGGGGTCCAACCCCATCCAGAACGGATCAGGGATCGCAAAAAACCGCCGATGGATGATCAATCGCGCCGGAGACGTTCTTCGCCTGAAAGGCCTTTGAACGACCGGCGATCCAATGGGAGTATCCGTGGAAAAGAACATCGAAAACATCAAGGCCGAAGCCCTGGCTGAACTGCAGGACGCCTTGGATCCCGACGGCGTCAAATCCATCTCCGTTCGGTACCTGGGCCGAAAGGGTATCATTACCCGTTACCTCAGAAACATTTCCAATCTTCCCGCAGCAGAACGCCCGTTCGCCGGTAAACGTGCCAACGAAGTCAAAAACGAGTTGGATGCCGCTTTCAAGGATGCCCTTGGGAAGCTGGCATCCGACGCTCGCGGGACGGATGAGCGGATTGACGTGTCCCTACCGGGCCGGACACCGCCCCGGGGGTTCCTTCATCCCCTGACACAAATCACCCGTGACATCTGCGACATCTTCACGCGAATGGGGTTCAACATCGCCGAGGGACCAGAGGTGGAATCGGATTACTATAATTTCGAGGCCCTCAACATCCCTAAGAACCATCCGGCGCGAGATATGCAGGACACTTTTTATGTCTCGGATGCCATCGTATTGAGGACGCAGACCTCCCCTATGCAAGTCCGGACCATGGAGAAACAGAAGCCTCCGGTCCGCATCATCTCCCCGGGCAAGGTCTATCGATGTGATTCCGATCTGACCCATACGCCCATGTTCAGTCAGGTCGAAGGGCTCCTGGTGGATGAAAACGTCAGCTTCGGAGACTTGAAAGGCACGCTGACGGCCTTTGTCCATCAGATGTTCGACGCCAAAACCGCCCTCAGATTTCGCCCGAGCTTTTTCCCTTTTACCGAACCCTCCGCCGAGGTAGATATCCTCTGCGTGATGTGTCGGGGAAAAGGCTGTCGGGTCTGTTCTCAAACCGGTTGGCTGGAGGTCCTCGGGTCGGGGATGGTCCATCCCGCCGTTTTTGAAAACGTGGGGTACGACACCCGTCGTTATAGCGGCTTCGCCTTTGGCATGGGCGTTGAGCGCATCGCTATGCTTAAATACGGCATCGACGACCTCCGAAAGTTTTTCGATAACGATTTCAGATTTTTGAGGCAGTTTTAAGATGAAAGTCAGCCTGAGTTGGTTAAAAGAGTACATTCCCGTCGACATGGCGGTGACGGAATTGACCGAACGTCTGACCATGGTCGGCCTCGAGGTCGACTCGGTGGAGGATCGCTACGCCTGGCTGAATAGCGTTCGGATTGGCCGCGTTGTTTCGGTGGAGCCCCATCCCAATGCGGACAAGCTCAAACTCTGTCACGTTGACGTGGGAGATCGGACCGTCCGCGTGGTTTGTGGCGCCCCAAATGTCGCCCCAGGCATGCTCTCTCCTCTGGCGCTGCCGGGGACCGTCTTCCCCAACGGCAAACGCGTCGAAAAAGGCGTCATTCGAGGGGAATCGTCCGACGGGATGCTTTGCAGCGAAGCAGAGCTCGAACTGGGGACCGACGGCGACGGCATCATGGTCATCACAGATGTCGCTCTGACCACAGGGACGCCCTTGCCCCAGGCATTGAACCTGTCGGATGCCACCATCGAAATCGATCTGACGCCGAACCGGCCTGACTGTTTGAGTATCATGGGCGTCGCCCGGGAAATCGGATTTTTCCAGAACAGGAAAATTGTACGACCCGAAATCCGGCTGCCGCGCGGTGACGACAATATTCGCGAACGGACCTCTGTGACAATCGAGGACCCGGAACATTGCCCTCGATATGCCGCCCGGCTCATCGAAGGCATCCATGTCAAACCGTCCCCATTCTGGCTGCAGGATCGACTGCTGTCGGTCGGACTCCGTCCCATCAACAATATCGTCGATGTCACCAATTTTGTAATGATGGAAACCGGGCAGCCGCTCCATGCCTTCGATTTCGATCACCTGGCCGGCCATCGTATCGTTGTCCGTACCGCCAAAGCAGGCGAGAAATTCACGACGTTGGACGGCAAGGAGCGTTCTCTCACCGCGGAAATGCTCATGATTTGTGATGGTGAGGGACCGGTGGCCGTTGCCGGTGTCATGGGAGGATTGAACTCGGAAATCGAAGGCAGTACCACGCGAGTCCTCATTGAAAGCGCCTATTTCGATCCTGTCAGCATCCGAAAAACAGCAAAGACACTGGGGCTGGCCACCGATGCCTCTCACCGCTTCGAACGCGGCGTCGATCCCGAAGGCACGCTGTTCGCGCTGAACCGAGCGGCCCAGCTGATGCTCGAAACCGGTGGCGGACGTCTTGTGGAAGGCGTCATCGATGAACGGCCCATTCGGGTGGAAAACTCACCTATAACGCTGTCAATCCAAGCGGTCAACCGGCATCTCGGCATCATATTGACCCGGGACGCCGTTTCCGAAATGCTGCAGGCCATCGAGTTCGGCGTAACGCATGAAACCGAAGATCTTTTAACGGTGATACCGCCGCCATTCCGTGTGGATGTCTTCCGGCCGGAAGATCTCATGGAGGAGATCGCCAGGCTCTGGGGATACAACAGGATTCCGGTCACCTTTCCCCGCCTTCCCTCCCAAGGGGTGCGGTTTGACCCCCATATCGTCCTGCGAAACCGGATCAAAGACCTGCTGGCTGGCTACGGCTTCGCGGAAACCATCAATTACAGCTTCATTGACGAGGCCGCCGTCGACAAGCTCCGACTGAAACCAAATGCCTCCCAACGGCGAATGCTCCACATCCTCAATCCGTTGACGGAAGACCAGTCGGTCATGAGAACCTCGCTGCTCCCCGGACTTCTGACCACTGTAGCCAGAAACTTTGCACAGCAAAACCGGAACCTGAAACTGTTCGAGGTGGGAATGACCTTCTTGAGCAACGGTCAGGATCGACTTCCTGATGAGGTCGAGATGGTTGCGGGAGTGTGGACCGGAACCCGACAACCGATTTCCTGGTTCGCCCGGGAAAGCGCTTGTGATTTTTATGATCTCAAGGGTGTTGTCGAGGCGTTGGCGGCGGACCTGGGCATTTCCGATTTGCGGTTCAGTGCGGCCTCGGATTCGGCATGCGATTACACCCGGACAGGCCATTCCGCCATTATCACGGCCGGCGCTACCAGGGTGGGAATTATGGGTGAGCTGCATCCGGACGTTGTCAAGCAATACGACCTGAAACAGACCGCATTCATTTTTGAACTTCAACTCGAACTGCTGCGGCCTTTTGTTTCGGACGCCAAACAGGCCCAACCCATTCCGAAATTTCCATCGACCGACCGCGACATCACACTTATTGTCGACAGTGCTGTTGAAGCCGGCGCCATCGTTACGACCGTGACTGAGGCACAGGAACCTCTAGTGGAAGAAGCCTTTCTGTTCGACGTATACGATGGGGAAAATATTCCGGAAGGGAAAAAAAGCATTTCTATTCGAATCGTCTACAGATCGTCAAATGAGACCCTGGAAGACGATGTCGTATCGCCCGTTCACGCGAAGATATCCAGTCTTTTGATGCGAACCTTCAATGCGACCTTTCCGACATAACCTTGAGCGATAAGACAATTTTCGGACTCAACTTTCGACTTTCATAGGCCGGTGCCGGGAGGATACGACCCGCGCCCCGCGCGATTTCGTTCAAGTGCCGCTAAAGCTTGCTCCGGGCGGCCCGGAAACTCGCTTGCGCTCAAACAGTCCAGGCCGCTGATCCTCCGCGGCGCTTAAGCGGCACTAAAACTCACCGCTGAAGGGGCGCAGGTCGTATCCTCCCGGCACCTCTTTCCGGTTACCATCATGAAAGTCGAAAGTTGAATTACGGAGTATTCGTCCCCGGCCGGCGCTTCTTCCCCTTTGAAAAGCAATGGCGTTTCCGACGGTCCGCCCCACGATGAAGGGTTTGACGCCGAGATGGAGACGCGCCGGATAGGGTTCCTTTCCGACACCTGACATCACGTGCCGGAAGCATCTGAAAAATCGAACACGACCCTGGGCGGCGGCGGACCATCGGTGCTGAGACGCAGTCGTGCTGAAAATGACGATCCCTTTCTGGAGATGAAGCCGGACAGAAGGTCCGTCTCCCCCTTTTCTAAAAGTTGCGCGGCCACCGCAGGAAGGATTTCCTTCTGGGCGATCGTCCGCCATACGACAAAATTGCAGCCGCCGTCCGCTTCCCGCCATTGATCACACCCATAGGCTCTCGGTCCTTCAACCACGTTACCGCCGCAAGCCGGGCATTTGCCAATCACTTTTGAAGGCGTTCCATCCGGAGCGATCTCGCCGAAATCAAACCGGACATCCCAACACGATCCTTCCTGAACCAGCTTCAGGGCGGCGGAAAAGAATTTGCCCTTCCTGGATACAAAATGATCCAGAAGACCGGTCCTCCCTTTCAGAAGCAGTTCTCCAGCCAATTGCGGCGTGATGGGCTTCTGCGCCATCTCTTTCCAGATCACGAAACGGCAGCCCCCGTCCGCTTCCCGCCAGTTGCAACACCCGTATGATTTTGAATTATCGACGATGTCGCCCCCGCATTGGGGGCATTTCCCGATCATATCAGTAGACGCCTTGAGCGTGGGTGTCTCGCCGGGTTCAAGATGGACACACCACACACCGTTGTCCCGGGTCAACCGCAGCGTGCCGCTGAACGGCTCCCCCAGGTCTGATACAAATCCCGACAGAGGGCCGACATGCCGATTTGACAGCAGCGCGGAAAGAATCGCAGGTGATATTCGCAGGCCGGCGATCTCGCTGGCGACAACGAAGCGGCACCCACCGTCGGCCTTGCGCCAGTTGGCGCATCCATAATCCCGCTTGCCGAGGATGACCTCTCCTCCGCACGCCGGACACGGCCCCAGACTTTTGGAACCGGCTTTGAATTCATCGATCATTTGCGTCACCATTTTTTTGATTTCGTTCAGGAAGGTTTCGTCCGATCCATCACCCCGGGCAATTCGATCCAGGCGCTCCTCCCAGCGGGCGGTTTCCTCTGGAGAAGCCAGTATCCTTGCCGTCTGAAACCGGCGGAGCGTATCGATCAGATAACACCCTTTTTCCGTTGCCAACAGATACTTTTTCCGCCGCACCACATACGCCCGCAGCAAAAGGGTTTCAATAATCTGTGCTCGGGTGGATTGCGTTCCCAGTCCTACCTCTCTCCGAAAAATTTTTTTGAGCACGCCGTCGGTCACATATCGCTCCGGACGGCTCATATCCTTGAGGAGCAACGCTTCGCTGTATTCCGGCGGCGGTTCAGTCATCCGCCGCTGAACGACAGCCGACTTGACCTTTGCCGGATCTCCCGGTTCCAGGGCAGGCAGATTTTCCGATATCGCTTCGTCTTCTCCCACTTTGCTGGAATACGGCCCGGCATCGTCTTCGGCGTATAGCCGCTTCCAGCCAAGTTGGAGGGTTCGCCGGCCTCTCGTCTCAAAGACTTCGTCCGCCACCACCGTGACAACATCGGTTTGTTCGAATTGATAATCCGGATGAAATGCGGCTGCAAAGCGTTTCAGAACGAGTTCATACACTTTTTTTTCATCATCGGTAGCGCCTTCCGGGAGGGGGGCCAGGGGGATAAGCGCATGGTGGTCGGTCAGTTTTTCGTCGTTGAACACGCGTCGGTTGGACACCTGAAGCCGTGTTTCATCCAGGCCGTCAAACCGGTCCGGATAAACCTGCGACAGGGTTTTAACCAGAATTCGTGCCAGATCCACATTCCCCGATCCCATCACCTTTGCATCGGTTCTGGGATAGGAGAGACATTTTTTTCGCTCATAAAGATTCTGGGCCACCTGCAGCGTACCTTTCGCCGACAACCCAAATCGCCGGTTGGCCTCCTGCTGAAGATCCGTCAACGCATAAAGCAGCGGTGGTGGTTGCCGCTTGTTTCGAACCGTGACGGATGCCACTCGACCTGTCCGTTCCGTTATTTTTTCCGCCAGTCTTTCGGCATCCCTTTCGGCTGTCATGCGTCGAAGACCGTCTTTGCACCAGACGCCCCACCATTCTCCTTTGGCGTTTGCGAAGCACGCTCTGAGAGTCCAAAAGGGTTCGGCCACGAAGTTTTCCCTATTCCGCTTCCGGTCTACGATGAGCGCCAGGACGGCTGTCTGCACCCTGCCTACACTGAAAACATCGTCTTCAGGTTTCCCTTTGGCGCTCCTCGGTATGGACATATTGGACCGGGATATCAACGTCGCAGCCCGCGAACAGCTCATCCCCACCACCCAGTCGGCAATCTGACGGGTTTGACCGGCTTTCCACAAACGGTTAAAATCCTCGGCAGGCCGCAATTTCGTCAGGCCCGCCCGGACTATCTCAGGGGTGAGGGCCTGGCTCGTCCAGAATCGCAGAATTCGTTCCCAGGCCGAAAAACCGACCGCCATCAGGATAGTCCGGGCGATCACTTCTCCTTCTCGGCCCGCATCCGTCGCAATGATCACCCGCCCCACGGCTGATGAGCCCAGAAGACGTTGAATAATTTTCAACTGTTTTCGCGTCTTGGGAAGAGGCTTGTATCGAAACACGTCGGGGATAATGGGCAGGGTATCCAGACGCCATGGCTTCCATCGGGAATCGTAATCCTCGGGCGAGGCCAGTTCCATTAGATGTCCGACAGCCCAGGTGACAATGAACCGAGAATCCTCCAAATAGCCTTCATGCTTCCCACGAATGCCCAGTGCACGAGCAAAGTCTCGAGCCACGGAAGGCTTCTCCGTGAGAATAAGGGTCTTCAGGCCGACACCGGTCGGGGAAGAATTCATGCGCCAATCATTTCCTTCAAAAACAGCTTGTTATACTTTTTTCTGAGCGACCAGACGGGCAAAATGTTCGAAGGATCGATCATAGGTTTTCTCGGCATCTTTAGGGAAGCAACAACCTGGAAGTTGGCGGCTTTTCAGATGATAGCGGATGCACTCGCAGCATATCCCCTGCTTTGGACAGCCGGTGTAAGTACATGTGCAGTTTTCAAGGTTTTTCTCTTTGTTGCACTTCATCCTTTTCTCCTTTTTGAAATTCTTTCAACATCTTGATCCCGGCGATCTCCCGTCAAGTCCACCTGCTGGAAACCCATGCGGATCCGAACAGCACGTCGCACAGATCACCCATTATTATGGTTCGTTGGCGGATTGTGAATGAGAAGCCTTTCAGAGGGCAACCCCAAAAAGCTTTTCCCAAACGCATCTCGCCGCAGATCAGACCAGACGTTCTATCCCAAGGGGTCGAGAACGGCATTCGAAGTTGAGGAACGGCCGCCAAGATACCGCGCCAAAAAGGCTTCCAAAGCGCGATAAAAATCCAGCCGATTTGACTGCGCCTCGAAGACGTGCGCTTCGTTGGCCTTCACCATGTAAGGGACATGGCGCCCGCGACGACGCAACCGTCTGACAAATTCATCAATTTCGGTTTTTTTAACGCGAGGGTCGATGGCGCCCTGGGCGATCAGTAGCGGTGCACGAATCCGATCGACATGAAAATAGGGAGAGGCGGAAATCAGCCGCTGAAATTCCTTCCTGGGATCACCAACCTTTGTGTAAACATTCTCCAACTCAATTTTTCGATAACTCGGAATAGACCCAATCAGGGAGAAGAGATTGACAGGTCCGGCATGACTGACCCCGACTGCATAAAGACTCGGCGTAAAAGCCAGCCCGGCCATTGCCGCGTATCCGCCATAGGAGACACCATAAATAGCGATCCGTGCCGGATCGGCAATCCCTTCCGAGACAAGCCAGGCCACGCCGTCGGTAATGTCGTTTTGCATGACTCCGATTCCCCACTCCCGATACCCCGCCCTTTCAAACCCACGTCCGTATCCCGAAGACCCCCTGAAGTTCGGTTGAAAAACAGCGTATCCTCGGCTGGCGAGAAATTGGACCTCCGGATGAAAACCCCAGACCACCCGTTCCCAGGGATCTCCATGAGGCATCACCACCACGGGCAACTTCCTGCGCGCCTTTTCCGGCGGCCAGGTAATGTATCCGGGAATCCGCCGGCCGTCTCGAGCAGTAAACGCAACGTGCGTCATCTCAGCCAACCTTTCGGGATTGAGCCACGGCCGAAGATCAGCCAGTTTTTCCAGACGATCGTCTGCCGCATCAAAAACGTAATAAGCACCGGGGTGCCGATCTCCCGTCACCCAGACGAGGCAACGACGCCCATTCCGGCTTCGATCCGCGATAGCGGCCTGAAGCCCGGGAAAATGACGGTCGAGAGCGGCTTGAAGCGACTTTCGCCTGTCGTCGAAAAAAGCGTAGTGGATTCGGTCGGTGACATAGATCGCCCCCTCGATTCGACGCTGATAACGGCAGACAAGAGGGGCCAGCACATCGACTTCAGGGTGGCGGTAGAGTTCCTGAGCCTCTTTTCCGGTTTTCGGGTCGAACTTCAACAGGGTCGCTTTGTCTCTGTCCACGGCCGACACGAGCAGCAGGTACCGGTTATCAAAGGTAAATCCGTGAAGGCGAATCCGGGTATCACCGCCGCCGAAGAGCACCGGCCGAAACGCCTCCGTTTCCAGATCACGGTACAAAAGAACGGTCCTGAGACCGTCGGTCTGAACGGCAGCACGGAGATTTCCATCATGATCTGCCGCCCACTGGACGATGTTGCCCGGGTTGTCGGCAATTTTAAGCATCTGACCCGTACTGAGCGTCACTCGGTAGACATCCATCAGGTTGGGATCCCGCTGATTCATCCCGATAAGCATTTCGGCGGGTCGTTGGGGCATGACGTCGATGATCTCAACGTTTACGCCCGGGAAAGGCGTTATATCCCGAATTACACCCCCGGTCCGTGGGATGAGAAACAAACGATAATTTCCGTCCCCCCCCACATCCGCCAAAAAAACGATTTCTTCGTCGTTGGCCCAGACATAATCATGAATATCCCATTTTAACATCGCTGTTATGGGTTGTCCCTCTCTTCCGTGCTGGTCGGCGTCTACCGTACCGATCGTCGAGATCGAATTTCGGTCGTCGGGAAATACGGTCTTTACATGAAGATTCAAGCGGCCTTTCCAGGGCGCCAACCACGCGACACAGGTCCCATCGGGAGATATGGAGAAGGCGGTTTGTTCAGGCGACCTGAAAAAGGCCGAAGCGGGTGTGAGTCCTGCCGGCGTTTCGGCCGGCACCCGATGCACCGGCGCCATATCAGGCGGTACACAGGCCAAAATAACCGTTGAAAGCAACGCCAATGCACACCCGATGAATTTGATCGGTCTGCCGCACCGGCCGCAGCCGGCCGCACCGACACAGAGATGTTTTCGACAGGGCATGGGACCTCCCCCCAAAGTCGCCGTCCTCGAAACAAGACAGCAGGATGCGATTGTATTCAATGATGACTTCCGGATCGATTGGCGCCGCGTGTGTTCAGGCACTTGAGGGTACAATAACCTTTCTGCGCAAGTCAATGCTGATGTCTGATTCGGTGGCGGCAATACCGCGGGAAATGAGTTTTCTTCAACTTTCGATGTTCGTGGAGGTAATACGTGGTTATGGCATCGATCCATGAATACCGAAAAGTTCCTTAGCGTTCTTTGCACCTGACTAAAACATGAAAATCGAAGGTTGAGAGTTTTTCTTGACCCGAAGCCGGTTTTTCGCTAATCTCGCCCTAAAAAGATGCGGTTATGCCTCCAGGGTCAACAGCGGCACCCACTCGAATTCCACTTCAAGTGGTAACGGAATGGGGCCGAACGCCGGCAAGGACCAAAGGCTTCCGCCGTCAAACGTGATGAGTTATGCAACAGGCTAAGCCACCCAGACTCAAGGGGTGGCTTTTCTTTTTGGGGCGGACCACATCGCGCCGGTCGGGTACCGCCTCTGCTGGGAGGTATGGATGACCCGATTGCTTGTCATCGACAATTATGATTCGTTTACCTACAACCTGGTCCAAATGTTTCGGCACTATCCTCTGGCCATCCACGTTGCCCGGAGCGATCAAATCACTATCCATGAGGCCGAACTGTCAAATCCGGACTATATCCTCATAAGCCCCGGACCCAGGAATCCGACGCATGCCGGGATATCGATGTCTCTCATCAGAGCATTTTACAGACGCGTCCCGATTCTGGGCGTCTGTCTGGGCATGCAGTGCATCAACGAGGTCTTCGGCGGCACGACTGTTCGGGCCCCATTCCCCATGCACGGCAAGACCAGCCACATCCACCATGATCACCAAGGCATATTTCAATCCATTCCATCACCATTCAGGGCAGCGCGCTACCACTCTCTTGCCGTCCGCCGCTCTCTTGCGTCATCGCTCAGGGAATCAGCCCACAGCACGGACGGCGTCATCATGGGAATCTCTCATCCGGAATTTCCACTTCACGGCGTCCAGTTCCATCCGGAAAGCTTCCTTACGGAACACGGCTTCAGATTAATCGACAACTTTATCAATATGAAACCTCTCGTCAACTGCGGAACTCCAGAACGGATGCGTTCATGAAAGAGACTATCAACAGATTCGACACGATAACCGGCGTCCGCGAGATACCCATCACACTCAATGAGGATTTTCTGGCCTTCGCCGGCAGATTCACCGCTATACCGGGAACGGTCGCGCTGATGAGCGGGGGGAAACTCGACTGCGCTCGTCATCATATACTGGGAATTCGTCCGTGGATAAGTCTCCGGGGACGAGGAACAACGTGTCGGGTTCAAACGGCCCAAAACGAAACCATCATCCACGGGAATCTGTTGGAGACCCTGCGCCATTTTCTCAACCATTTCAATCTGGCAACGCCCCTGCCCATCTCGCCCATTTCAGCAGGTTTTTTAGGGTACCTTGCCTACGACCTCAAGGATGCCGTTGAAGATCTGCCGCGAACCGCCATCGACGATCTCTGCCTGCCCCATCTTTACCTGACCGTCCCTTCCATACTCATCCTCCACGACAAAGTCCGCCGACAGACCCGCCTCTTCCTCCCGGAACGCCAATCAGACGACGGCTCTCGCATTACGGGGGATCTGGATTGGTTCTCGAAAATGGCCTCCGGCCCAGCGCCCGAGGAGAGCTCTTTCCGGGGAGATGTCGACGGGTTTGCCGCCAATTTTTCCCGATCCGCCTATATGAGCGCCATTCGGCGCATCCAGGCCTATATCGCTTCCGGTGACGTCTACCAGGTCAACATGTCCCAAAGATTTGGCATGAACTTCGAGGGGGA
The DNA here is from genome assembly GCF_001854245.1 of Desulfococcus multivorans. GTDB lineage: Bacteria > Desulfobacterota > Desulfobacteria > Desulfobacterales > Desulfococcaceae > Desulfococcus > Desulfococcus multivorans. The sequence continues at coordinate 4,357,242 of NZ_CP015381.1, forward strand.
TCCTTTCGCCCTCTTCCGCACACTTTACCGGATGAATCCCGCTCCGTTTTTCGCCTATATCAACGCCGGAGACTACCACATCGTCTCTACATCGCCCGAGCGGTTCATTCTTCAGGAAGGGCGCGCCGTGGAGACCCGACCCATTAAAGGCACACGGCCACGGGGCAAAACCCCCTCCGAAGACGACGTCCTTCGCCGGGCCCTGTTGGACAGTCCCAAGGATGATGCAGAGCTGTCCATGATCGTGGACCTGATGCGCAACGACATCGGGAAGGTCTGCTCGCCTGGGTCGATCCAGGTCTCCGAACATAAGCGCATTGAAACCTATCGGAACGTCTGCCACCTGGTATCGAAAATAACAGGAACCCTCGAAACGGGCAATGGATCCGTCGACTTGATCAAAGCCGTATTCCCGGGAGGCTCCATCACGGGTTGCCCAAAGATCCGCGCCATGGAGATTATCGACGAATTCGAGCCCTCTTCCCGACATATTTACACCGGCGCTATTGGATACATCAGCTTTCATGATACCATGGACCTGTCCATCGCCATTCGGACGGCCACTATTCAGAATGACAGAATCCTGTTTTCAGTTGGGGGTGGCGTAGTCTACGATTCCGATCCATCGGACGAATTTGAAGAGACACTTCACAAGGGAGAGACCCTCTTGTCCGTCTTTCGGACCGGGAAAACAGGAAAGCGCGCTTCCGGCCCATGGGCCTGGATCAACGGTCGTCTTTACCCGCTCAGTCAAGCGATAATTCCGGCCACCCATCCGGGCGTTCAGTTCGGACACGGTTTTTTCGAAACGATTCGGGTGGACACGGGCAGGCCCCGATATCTATCAGCGCATATCGCACGTTTCAACGGGGCGTGGCATCACCTTTTCCCCGGCGATGCCCCCCCCGATTTGAGCTGGGACGTCATTATCCGACAAGTCATCGACAAGAACCATCTCGGCAACCAGGTTGCCGCCGTGAAGATACTTGCATTGCTGGGAAGCCGGACAGAGCCGCCCTTTGACCACACCCTGATGGTGACGGCCAGATCTTATACACACCGGCTCGCCGGACGAGATCCCGGCGGTCTCCGTCTGGTCACCTACCCCCACCCGCGGCAAACGCCATTGGCGGATTACAAAACCCTTAACTATCTTTACTATCGCATGGCCGGCCAGTGGGCTAAGGCAAGGGGGGGCGACGAAGCCCTGATCCTGAATCCCGACGGAACGGTATCCGAGACCGATACCGCCAACATTATCCTCGTCAAGAATCGACAAGCTTGGCTTCCGCGTTCCGCGCACGCCCTGCCCGGCATCATGGTTCGAAAGGTCGAAAACATCCTCTCACGGGATGGATTTACCGTTTCAACGGCAACGTTCATTCCACAAGACCTTTTTGAGATGGACATCGTCCTGTTATCCAACAGCCTCATGGAGATTGTACCGGTGCTCAGTCTGGACGACGCCCCCCTGAAGGTAGCCTGGCGGCTTTTCGAAGACATATGCCGGGCAATTCGCTGATATCAACCGCTTGGATGCCGGCAATCCGTTGACGATTGCCGGCTTTATTTTATTTGACCGAAAAAGAAATAGGCAGGGAACAGGAGGGACGATTGGAAGCCGTTGATTATCAGGCAGCCTCATTCGGTCTGATTGGATTTTTCGGCTTTCTCTTTTTCGAGCAGGTCTCGGTACCAGCAAGAAAACTCGAACATTCCCCTGTACCGTTCATCATCATTTATAAGCCCCAGGCACAACTCCAGAACGCCGCTGCCATATGAGTTGCTGTAGCCGTCGAATGTACGCGACTGGAGGAATTCACGCACCAGCATGTGGGTAGTCCGCTTACTCTGATCACGCCGTATATCGATGGGATCCTTAGGCTCCTGAAATGGATCCCACTTTTCGTACCCCACCCTGTCAAGAATGTGCTGCCGGCGTCGGGATGACATACCCTCGAACACGGCCCGTTTCCGGATCTCCGCCTCATCTTTGGAATCGTTATTCATTGGCGTCCCCCTCCTTGTTTGGGGCATCCGCTTTTTCATTGTCGGGATGGTCGATACCGAGGTATTCGTCATCATAGACAGTCAGCAATGCCATCGACAGCGGCACGAGCATCTCCGACATTTTGACATATCGTGTTTTCAAAACGCTGACGAGTTCTTCAGAAATTTGATACAATCGTTGTTGGACAATGTCCAGGTTCACGGTCGGATACGGTTCGCCGGGGACAAACCCCGATTTGCCGCATGTATGCCCCTTTCCGCCGATAGCCGTCGGAATCCCATAAAAACGACAGGTGACGGGACGGTAGTCGTAGAGACTGCACAAGTCCTGGGCGTTGAGCAGCGGACATCGCACCCGCTTTTTCGCCAGGTCTGCCAGAATTTCCTCCTCTGTCATGCCGGATTCGAGAGCCTTGTAGGCGTCCTTTTTGATCCTGTAAGCCTGACGGTCCGCTCTATTAGCCTTTTCCACGACCTCGGCTTTCTCGTCATCGCGCCCCTGGTACGTCCGATTGAATTGATGATTGATGTAGAGCGCTTCAATCAGCGTCAGATCAAAAAGTGCGTGGCAACAATCGGAACATCCCTCGTCACACTTCACACAGTGGGGATATTCTTCCCGAACCCGGCCGAAAACCTCGTCGGCAGCTTTCAATAACGCTTCGTATTTTTCGAAAAACGGCGTAAAATCAATAGTCATGTTTCACCTCTTAAAAATCGCTTACTTAAAAATGTTCCACGTGGAACATATTATTTCCCGACACAGAACCGTTCAAAGACGTAATCCAGGATGTCATCCCGGATCGTGACCCCAAGGATCTCTCCAAGAAGGTCATAGGCGGATCGGATGTCCAGGTTAACCAACTCGAAAGGCATCCCGCAACGAATGCCCTCAGCGGCGGCCATCAGTGCGGCCACTGCGGCGTCAATGGCATGTTTTTGCCTCAAATTGGGAATGATCGCGCTCTCATAGGCGAGCGACGGTTGAAGCGCAAGTGCCTCGATTTTCTGTTTCAACGTGTCGATCCCCTGATTGTAGCGTGCCGAAATGGAGACCCGAGGGATGCTGCGCCAGCAATCCGGGAAAACAGTATTGTTGCCCAACGGATCAAGGTCGCACTTGTTCAAGACCCAGATGACGGCTTTATGGCGGACAATTTCGAAGAGATCGGTATCCTCGTCCGTTATGGGGCTTCCGGCGGCGGTCACAAACAGGACGAGATCCGCCCCTTCGATGCGGGAAAGGGTTCGTTCCACACCGATTTTCTCGATGAGATCCTCTGTGGAACGCAATCCCGCCGTGTCCGTCAGGAGGATGGGAATGCCCCTGACGACCAGGTTTTCCTCGATAAAATCCCGAGTGGTGCCGGGAAGGTCCGTCACAATGGCACGATCCTGATCCAGGAGACAATTCATAAGGCTCGATTTGCCCACATTTGGTTTGCCGGCGACGACCACCTTCAGCCCGTCCCGCAAAATATGTCCCGCGTCATATCGTGCCGCCAGGGACCTGAGGGAAGACAGTGCCTCTTGTTCCAGTTGTTTTAGAATCCATCCATCGTCGATATCGCCGCCAACGTCGTCTGGAAAATCGATGGCAGCCTCGGTTTCCGCCAGGACACCGCGAATCAGTTTTCGCAACGATTCGATATGTTGTCGCAGTGCTCCCTGCAGTTGAGCCGTAGCGATATGAAGAGCGCTATCCGTGCGCGCGGAAATAATATCGATCACCGCCTCGGCCTGAGTCAAATCGATACGGCCGCTCAAAAAAGCACGACGGGTAAATTCGCCGGGTTCCGCCGGAACCGCTCCATGTCGAAGGACAAGTCCAAGCACGGCACGAACTACCGCCGGCCCTGAATGCATCTGGATTTCGACCACATCCTCCCGCGTATAGGAATGAGGGGCCTTCATCCATACCAAAAGAACCTCGTCCAGGATCCGCCCTGTATCGGGATCGACGATGCGGCCGTGATGAAGTCGATGAGATTTCAGGATAAACGGCGTCGGTGATCGGCGTCGAAGATGAGACGGCTGGAAGACGGTTTGGGCGATTTGGAGTGCATCCGGCCCTGAAATCCGGACGATTCCGATCCCGCCGACACCCATCGGGGTTGCGATGGCGGCAATGGTGGAAATGGTCACTATAATGATCTCTCGGACGCCTCAAAACACCCCAAAAGGATGAATTGATACAACGATCTCATAAGGCTTGCTTTTTCCGACGTTTTTTGGGGAAAATAACGAGTTTTCGATAAAATCCGTCACCAATACTTTGCGTCCTGACCCCTTGGTCGTTCTTCAGGGTCAAATGAATAATCCGGCGATCGTGAGCATTCATCTGACCGATGGTCGCAGGCTTGCCCGTGCTTTTCGCTTTTTCGGAAAGCTTTCGAGCCAGATTTCTCAAGTTTTCCCGGCGATCGTTCAGGTATCCCTCGACGTCGACCTGAATACGGATGCGCTTATCGCTCTGCCGATTGACGATTTTTTCCACGAGATACTGGATGGCCTCGAGGGTTTGTCCCCGTTTACCGATAAGAACCCCGGCGTTTCCGCCTTCGATATTGAACATGATGCGGTCAGCCTTCGTCTCGATGCTGATATCCGCTCCGGTCGTAATGAAGTCGATAATGCGCCGGAGGGCATCTTTTCCCGCGATTATCGCATCCGAATCAAGATCGACGGCGTCACTTTCAGTGCCAAAAGCCTCTTCAACGAGCGCAGCGACTCGATTGACGGTCGGTTCGTTCACGGCTTCCAGATTATCGTCACCCGCATCAGCGGCGATCTCCTCATCAGCCCTGCGCGTCGGCGATTCAGGTTCCGGATGGACAGGAGGGGGCGGCGAAGTTTTCAGTTTGACATGGTCAGGTACGGTGACGCTGATTTTGGCCTTTTTGACGCCGACCAATCCAAAAATGCCGGAGGATCCATAGGAGATAACCTTATATTGAAGCTTTTCTATCGGGATATTCAGGGCTTTCGAGGCTTTTTCCAACGCCTTGTCAACAGCCTTCGCTTCGAATTCCAGAGAGGACGACATATGTGATAACCTCCATCATTTAGGCGTTTTTCCTTCCAATATAATACTGCTGGGCAATTGAGAGAATATTGTTGACCAACCAGTACAGCACAAGACCGGAGGAAAAGTTGATAAAGATAAATGTAAACACCACCGGCATCAGCATCATCATCTTGGCTTGAGTCGGGTCTCCAGGAGGCGGAGACATTTTTTGCTGCAGCAGCATGGTTGCGCCCATGATAATGGTCAGAACAGGAACGCCGTAAGGCGGCTCCATGAACGGAATGGAAAAATCGAACCGAAACAGACGATCGGGTGCCGATAGATCGTTAATCCAGCCCACAAAAGGCGCATGACGAAGTTCGATCGCCTCGTAAAGCATCCGATAGAGAGCAAAGAATACCGGGATCTGAAGCACCATGGGCAAACACCCGCCCATGGGATTGACCTTATAAATGCGATAGAGTCCCATCAACTCTTCGTTCATCTTCTTCTTATCATCTTTGTGTTTCTCCCGAATTTCGGCCATCAACGGTTGAATTTTTTTCATCTGGTTCATGGAGGCATAACTCTTGTTCCCCAAGGGCCAGAGAATCAGTTTGATGATGATCGTCAGAATGATAATGGCGACGCCATAATTCGGTATAACGCTGTAGATATAGTTCATGAGCCAAAGGCAGGGCTTGGCGAGTATGTCGAACATGCCGAAATGGATAAGCTTATCCAATCCGTTATGATATTGACTGAGAATTTTCAGGCTTTTGGGGCCAAAAAACAGATCAAAGGCAAAGGTTTTCACGGTGGAGGGCTCAAGGGTCACCGCAGGCAGAACATATTGACTCCTGAGAAGGTCGTTCTGGGCCACCGACAGATGCAGCCGGGACGATTCAGATGCTTTTGGAATGATGGCGCTGAAGAAATAGCGCCCTTCAATGGCCGCCCATCCGATCTTACCATCATAGATGTTTTTGTCCTCGATCGATTTGATCTTGATCTGCTCAAGGCTGTTGTCGATTAGAGCGCTCGGCCCCTCGAACCCGTATGTGGCCCCATTTGAGGAGGATTGGCCGGAAAGTCCGACCGAGAGTGCGCCCTCCACCGGCCGGGCGGACATATTTTTCATCGTAAGATCAAAGCCCACGAGATAGGTGTCCGGCGAGAAACGAAAGCGTTTCTCCATCACAATGCCTTCGGGGGAAGCATACGAAAAAACGATATCCTCGGAAACGCTTGAAATCGACAGATTATCGGCGTCGACGGATGCCGTGAAAACGGCATTATCGAGATTCGGAAAATCGCCCCCGGAAAAACCGGTATAAACAGTGCCGCCGGGAACGTCCTTGGGAATCAGTGCCTTCATCGGAGAATCTTTTTGAGCGGTCTCACGATATTTTTTAAGAACAATACTCTCAAAAACAGCCCCTCTTTCTGAAATCTTGGCAATATAGAGAGGCGTATCAATGGTGATCACCCTGGCGGGCAGGGTTTCTTCAGAAGGCGTCGGAAAATCCGTCGCCGCAATATCCGGCTTTGCAATATCCGTCTTCGGGGCAGGCGGTACGGCAACCTCGGCGACGCTGTCGGTTTCGACCGGCGGTGGCGCATCCGGTTCAACCATAAAGAACTGCCAAACAAATATAACAAGAAATGAAAGTGCTATTGCTACAAATAATCGAGCTTGTTCCATTATCCTCTCCTCAAAGTCAAAACGAACATGTTCTCCGACATGAAAACTCGCAACAACGGCCCGCAGGGTATCAATGTAAAAAAGGAGGTTGGAAAGGCCGCAAGGCGCCTCTTATGATTATGGGACAGGATCGATTCCTCCGGGATGGAAGGGATGGCACCGCAGGATGCGCCGACCGGACAGGGCGATTCCCTTGAAAACACCATGACGCGAGATGGCCTCGTAAGCATAATGGGAACAGGTGGGATAAAACCGGCAGGATGGCGCCAACACAGGAGATATTATATATTGGTAAAGCCGTATGAGTATCAGCAAACTATGCTTTATGACTACCATTTGGTATTCTGTCAAAAATATGTTTCAGAGATATAAAAACATCTTTTGTCGACAGGTCTGCCGCCTGCTTTTTCGCAATGATATTAATATCCCAACAACCTGTTATCCTGTGCTTGTTTAAACGAAAAAACTCACGACAAAGCCGTTTGATCCGGTTGCGAACAACGGCGTTACCGACCTTCTTCGTTACAGTAATCCCAAGGCGCGTTCGATCCTGACTCCCCCGGCGGAAACTGATGACGAAATACCGGCTGTGAAGCGCCTGACTCGAACGCGACAACCGGAGGAACTCAGAGCGCTTTCGTATCCTGTCGGCTTTGGTGAATAAAAATTTCAACCGTGTCGATGTATCCCATGGACCGATCGATGCCGGACGGCATAGTCCGTCGATTCGACCGGCCTCACGCGTCAAACCTATGCGGAAAGTCGTTTTCGACCCTTGGCTCGCCGCCGCTTGATGATGTTTCTGCCCGCCTTGGTGGACATGCGCTTCAAAAAGCCATGGGTTCTCGCACGTTTGATTTTGCTGGGTTGATACGTCCGTTTCATAGCCGAATCCTTTTGATCGTTGAATGTATTTGCTTCAAAAGTACAATACCGGGCTAATGAATTCAGAAAAAACTTTTGTGCCTGAATTTGCCCGATCCAATCAGTTTAACCTAAATATTTAAACACAATCATTCAAAAGCGTCAAGATTAAATTCCCAACTCAACCTTCGACTCTACATAGGACGGTGTCGGTCACCATCATGGAAGTCTAAAGTTGAATTCCCATATCATAGGTCGGAAGGATGCTCGTCATCCTTGCGTCATGCCTGCACCGTTTCGAAAATATCGAATTCCTCCAAATGATAGTCCTGATTGGGATAAACGACAATCTGCCTGCCGGTCGCCCGTTCCAGGGCAATAATAATGTGATTCTCCTCTCCGTGGAGCAATTCGGCGATATCCGGATTCACGCGGATCGTCAGGAGGCCGCCCGTCATGTCCCGGACATCCCGCATCACTTCCCGATAAATATTGTAGCATATCGATCGCCCCGACATCAGATATCCTTCGCCCTCGCAGTAAAAACAGGGTTCGCACAAGAGGCGATTCAAGGGTTTCCGGACACGCTTCCGGGTCATCTGGATCAGGCCCATGTCCGACATGGGAAGGATATGCGTCTTGCTCCGATCTTTTTTAAGCGCATCTTTCAGTGCATTGAACACTTTTTCCTGATTCGATTTTTTGGCCATGTCGATAAAATCGATGATAATGATGCCGCCGATGTCCCGCAACCTGACCTGGTAGGCAATCTCCTTGACGGCTTCGAGATTGGTCTTGAGGATGGTTTCCTCCAGATTGTGCTTGCCGACGTATCGACCTGTGTTGACATCGATGGCCACCAGCGCCTCTGTGTGCTCGATAACGATGTAGCCTCCCGATTTGAGCCAGACTTTCTTTTTGAGGGCTCGGGTGATGTCCCCTTCCAGGTTGAAGGCATCGAAAATAGGCTCCTGACCGTCATAAAACTCCACATGGCCTTTAAGGCGAGGCATAAATGTTTCCAGGAAGGAAACGATGGCGTCGTAAGTGGCCCTGGAGTCCACCACCACCTCCCCCGCCTCATGGGTCAGAAGGTCCCGGACGGCTCGCAGGCTGACCGTCAATTCCTGATGAAGCAGACACGGTGCCGAAGCCGCTTTGTATTTGGCCTGAATATTGCTCCAGAGGTTCTTGAGGAAATTCATTTCATAGGCGAACTTCTCCTCCAAAACCCCTTCGGCGGCGGTGCGGACGATATAACCGTCATCTCCTTCCCGAAGAGACAACATCAGGCGCTTCAAACGATTCCGCTCGACCTCATCCTCGATTCGCCGGGAAATCCCCACATGGCTCGAGGTCGGCATCAAAACCAGGAAACGGCCGGGCAAGGAGATGTGGGAGGTCACCCGGGCCCCTTTGGTGCCGATGGACGATTTTGCCACCTGAACCATGATCTCCTGGCCTTCCGTCAGGACATCTTCGATATGATTCGGTTTTTGGCTCACCGCATGAAGATCGCTCACGAGGTCGACATCCCCGCCCTCCTCGATGTCATCGGCGAAAATTTTTTCGAATTCCGAACTGTTTTCATCGATGACGTCGTCCACATAGATAAAGGCCGCCTGGCTCAAGCCGATATCCACAAATGCCGCCTGCATGCCCGGCAAAACCCGCTGAACCTTTCCTTTATAGATGTTTCCCGCGATATCCGATTCATCCTTCCGTTCGACAAAAATCTCGGCGATGGTGCCGTCCTCGAGAAGAGCCACCCGCGTTTCATGATCGCTCACATTGACGATTAATTTTTTGTCCATGAGGTCATTCCCGGGACGATCGCCATTTTCCTGACCGTCACCTGTTTTACGATTTCCTCGGGAAGATCGAAGATGGCCTGCAGGATCTCAACAGGCCTGACGATACTGCCCGGAATGAGATTCAAGGTCATCTCCAGTTCGCGGAGAGAACGCTGATGAATATCCAGCACCACGTCCTTCAGTTCGATTTGGGTCTGCCGCCCTTTCGGGTTGGTCCGCATCAGAATGTGACTGGATGCAACGGCGAAAGCGTCCAGGCGAGGCGGCATAAAAACCGACTGCTCATGATGAATCCGGTAGTGTGCAGCCGAAGGCGTCCTGCGTGCCGACTTGGAAGGCGCCAGTTGACAGTTCGTAACATCGAGCCCTTCGGGCAGGCACGCGTTCAGGCGCGCCGGGATCTCCGTCGGTCGGACCTCACCGTTGACGGTGAGGTAGAAAACCTCTTCTTCGCTTTCCATGCCGATGGGCAGAGGATCTTGAAAGGAGATGCGGGGCATCGGATGGTACCCCTGGGAATACTTAACGGGAATACCCGCTCTTCGAATAGCACGTGTAAAAATGTTCACCATCTCCAGATGGCCGAAGTATCGACCCGACCCGAGCTTGGTATAATGGATCTGGAGGGTTTTGTAATCCGGAACCCCCCGGGAGGTCGGCGCAATGTCGACAACGTCCGGGCTCATGGACTCCGGACCATATATCCGAGGTTCAAGGGTGTCGAAGTCGCAGACACCGCAGTGGTTGCACACCCCGCTGCGGCAGTCTCCGATGGTTTCGGCGGCGAGGGCCGCGGCCCATTCCGAGCGAAAAAATTCGCGACTGACGCCCACATCGATATGATCCCACGGCAGGGGTGCCTCAGGATCTCTGGTCCGGGTGGTATAGAACTCGGGGTCGACGCCTGTCGATTCGAAAGCCTGACGCCAGATATCGAACCGGAACTGGTCCCCCCATCCGTCAAAGCGGCAGCCACCCCGATAGGCAGCGACCAACAGCGTTGAAAGCCGTCGGTCTCCACGGGCGAACACCCCTTCCAGGTAACTGACTTCGGGGTCCTGCCACTTGACCTGGACGCCCGGCAGATTGAGTCGTGCCTTTAAAGATTCGATTTTTTCCCGAGAGGCGCCGATGGGGACCTGACCACACCACTGAAAGGGGGTATGGGATTTTGGAATGAAGGTTCCCACACTGACGTTGATCTTTCCTTTTCGTCCCCTGCCCCCCCCCGGCCGTCGAAGATCCTTCACCAGGTCGACGATGGCGTCCAGGTCCGCGTTGGTTTCGGTGGGAAGGCCGACCATGAAATAGAGCTTGATGACCTGCCACCCCGCTCCGAAAGCATCGGCCACCGTGCGCAGAATATCCTCACGGCTGACGTTCTTATTGATAACGTTCCGTAAGCGTTGACTGCCGGCCTCCGGGGCGATGGTAAATCCGGTTTTTCTGACCTTTTTGATCTGTTCCATCAACTCCTGTGTCAGCGTCCCGGCCCGCAGAGAGGGGAGAGAAACGGCCACGTGTTCTCCGGAATACTGTTTCATCAAGCGGGCAAGAAGCGGAGCGATGCAACCGTAGTCCCCCGTGCTGAGAGAAAGAAGCGATACATCTTCATACCCCGTGGCGGCGATGGCATCGTCCAGCAAGGTCATCAAGGTTTCGGGGGAACGCTCCCGGACCGGACGATAAATCATTCCCGCCTGGCAGAAACGACACCCCCGGGTGCATCCCCGTGCCACCTCGAGGCGGACGCGGTCATGGATCGGCCTGCCGTAGGGAATTATCGGCGCCCTGGGAAACGGGGCCTGATCGAGGTCGGGAAGGACGGCCCGGCGAACCGTCGCGTATTCACGAAACCGGGGAATAAGGATCTGGATCCCGCGGTCATCGTATCTCGCCTCGAAAAAGCCGGGAATGTAAACGCCCGTGAGCCGGGACCATGACTTCAAAAGCGTCTCGCGTCGACCGTCACCACCGGATCGCCACGCCAACCATAGATCCGCCATCTCGAGAAGCACGGTCTCGCCGTCTCCCACGACCATGGCATCAAAAAAATCGGCCACGGGTTCAGGATTTACGGTACAGGGACCGCCGGCGATAATCAAAGGATGATCGGCATTCCGTTCCCGGGCATAAAGCGGGATGTCCGAAAGGTCGAGCAGGGTCAAAACATTGGTGTAGTTGAGTTCATAAAGGAGGCTGATCCCGACGATATCGAAACGCCCCAAAGGGACACCGGATTCCAGCGTCGAGAGGGGCCGGCCGGTCTCTCGGAGCCGCGCCGCCATGTCCACCGCGGGGGTAAAAACCCGCTCGGCGGCGATATCATCGCGTCGGTTGAGGATGTCATATAGAATCTGCAGGCCGAAATGAGATGTTCCGACCTCGTAAAGATCGGGGTAGGCCAGTGCCACCTTGAGGGCGACCCTGTTGAGGTCTTTTTTAACGATGTTGATCTCGGATCCCAGGTATCGACTGGGCTGGGAGACCAACGGCAAGATATCTTGAATGTCACCAGTGTTCATGTTAAATAACTTTCGTTCGATGCAAAACAAAAAAATTATATTAACCATCTTCAGAAAAAAATACAAACCTTCAATGAAAATAATCCACCACAAAGCCGCGATTATGCTCCTGACGGGGATCGCGCTCGTCATCACGGCCATATCCGCCCTGCAAGCTCCCGCCGCCGAATTCAAGCGGGAAAACGCCGTTGTCAAAGCCGTTCGAAAAGTCAGCCCGGCAGTGGTCAACATCAGTTCGGAGCGCCCTGCCAGGGACCGACGCCCCCCATTCAATGGGATGGATCCTCTATTCGATTGGTTTTTCAAGGATTTCTTTGAGTCCAACCCGAGACGTCAGTATCAACGCAACAGTCTCGGCTCCGGCGTCATCATCGACGGTCGACGAGGCTTCATTCTCACCAACGCCCACGTCATCTTTCAGGCAGGCAGGATCACCGTCACGCTGAAAGATGAACGGGAATTCGAAGCAACCATCGTGGGCGCGGACCCGGATTCAGATCTGGCGGTCCTCAGAATCGACTCCAAAGCGCCGTTGCCGGCTGTCGATATGGGGGATTCAAGCGATCTGATGATCGGCGAAGACGTCATCGCCATCGGCAATCCATTCGGCTTCTCCCACACCGTGACCACTGGGGTCGTCAGCGCGCTGAACCGGAACATCCGGGCCGACAACGCGGTCTACCACGATTTTATTCAGACGGATGCATCCATCAATCCCGGTAACAGCGGCGGTCCCTTACTGAATATCAACGGCGTGCTGATCGGCATCAACACCGCCATTTATGCCAAAGCCCAGGGTATCGGGTTTGCCATCCCCATCAACAAGGCCTCAAGGGTCGTTGCGGACCTCATTGCTTACGGAGAAGTTCCTCAAACATGGATCGGGGTCACCGTTCAGGGAATCACGGAGCAGATGGCCCGATATTTCAATCTGTCCGTTCAAGGCGGAGTCCTGGTCAAGCAGGTGGAGCCCGACAGTCCAGCCCACGCCGAAGGTGTTCGGGAGGGCGACATCATCCTTTCACTGCGTAATATCAAGATCCAATCGGCAGGGGAATTCAACGCAGCAATGAGAGGAATTACCGCAGGGGAAAAGATTCAAATCGTTCTGTGGCGAAACGGCGGCATGTTGAAAAAAACAGTCAAGGCCGACATATTTCCCCTCGACAAGGCGTCTGAACTGGGGTACCGCCTTCTGGGAGTCAAGGTCAAGAATGCTCTTTCTCCACAGGACCGAAACAACGGAGCGGTCATCACCACGGTACGGTCGGATTCCTATCTCGCCGAAATCGGGGTCCAGACAGGCGACATTATTCGTCAGATAGATGAGATGAAGGTCGAAAACACCCAGGACTTCGAGCGGGCCGTTATCAAATACCGGAACAAAGGATCGGTGGTCATCCTCTTGCAGCGCGGTGATCGAGGGTATTACATCACCGTTAAATTATAGACCTTCGGAATCCCCCGGACCCGGTGGGTTCCCAAATCCGTCTCCGGATGCTTGACACGATATTGGCCATGTGTTAATTTTCTGAAATTTCAGAATTATAGAATACAGAAAAAGGCGCCTACGCGTAAACCTACAGGCAGAGAAAACAGCATGAAACCAGAAGACGATGACCACGGGGGGTCCGCCGAGAGAAAGCGGTCGACACTGATCGTTCCGGGAGGAAACCTGGACAGCGTTGCGCCGCTTGTTGAAGGCCGGGATGCATCGTCTGGAACGGAAACAACACCGCCGTTCGATCACAACAGCTTCGAAGCAAAGAGGATCATGGCCCCCGGCGGAGACCTCGATGCCATCGATTTGAAAGCGGGAACGATGGTCAGGGGCAGGCACACCGGGAAATCGAAGCATTCCGTCGCCCCACCTGAACCCCGACCCGCCGGAGAAGAAAAAGAGATGATGTTTCGGGAGAGGGGTACCTTTATTGATTCAGAACCGGACGAACGTTACGGCCAAGGCCGCCAGTCCATTTCCAGAACCGTTCAGGTGAGGACGGACCGTCCGCGGCAAAAAGAGACGGCTGGATTGAGGTTTCAAGACGGCGACGAAGATTCACCTGTCTTTTCAAACACCTTCCACGACGGGGAAGAGGAGAGCCACGGACGACCCCTTCCCGAGCCGGAAATGCATTCCGGACCTGAGCCCATAAAAACCTCGGGCCTTCGCGACGCCGCAGCACCGTTCCAGGCTCTTCGAGAGGTCGATTACCGGACTTCGGACAATTCTCCCCCCCTCCGTTCTCCGGTCGTGAAGATGACCCCGTTTTCCCGGAATGACGACGTCGGCAAAACAACTGAGGAAGACGTTGCCTACCTGGATGTTTCGACAGCTCAGTTGGAAGCCGTGATTCAACACATTATGGAGCGGGTCTTTGTCGAAAAGATTGAGGCGATTTTAGAGAAGGTTATAGAAAAAGCCGTTGCGCATGAAATGCAACAAATTCGAAAGGTTTTTATGGAAGAACTGGGCCGGCCCGTCGGATTCCGGGATGACGAAACGCGGTAAAGCCGCCCCGGAATAAAACGCCCAGACCCATAATGACCCGATCAAACAACGCCAGGACCGCAGACCAGGAAGAAACCGGACCCTCAAAGAGGACCCGTTATCCTTTTTCGGTCACTGCGGTCCGCTGTTTTATTGTATGGCTAACACCATATGGGCGGACGGGTAACAACAGCCGGATTTCAATCGATTGAGGAGTGGAAGTTCATGAGCATCGATCTGCTTGACAAGGGGTATGAGCCCCATGACGTGGAAAAACGCTGGTATGATTTTTGGGAAAAAGAAAGACTGTTCGCCGCCGAAGAGCGGAGCGATAAAAGGAGTTATGCTATCGTCATCCCCCCGCCCAACGTCACCGGCGTTCTTCACATGGGACATGCCCTGAACAATGCGCTTCAAGACATTCTCTGCCGTTACCGGCGGCTCCGCGGCGACAACGTGCTCTGGATGCCCGGTACCGACCACGCCGGCATCGCCACTCAGAACGTGGTGGAACGACATCTTGCCGCGGGCGGTTTGGACCGCCATCAGTTGGGTCGGGAGAAGTTCATAGAACGGGTATGGGAATGGCGCAAGGAATACGGCGGGGCCATCATCCACCAACTCAAGCGGCTGGGTGCATCCTGCGATTGGGAGCGAGAGCGGTTTACCATGGATGACGGTCTGTCCAAAGCGGTCCGGAAGGTGTTCGTCCAGCTTTACGACGAAGGCCTGATCTACCAGGGCAATTATATCATCAACTGGTGCCCCAGATGCCGTACTGCCCTGGCCGACCTGGAGGTGGAACACGAGGAAGTGAACGCCCATCTCTACTACATCCGATATCCATTTCCCGACGGGTCGGGCGCCGTCACCGTGGCAACGACCCGACCTGAAACCATGCTGGGTGATACGGCCGTTGCCGTCAATCCCGAGGACGAGCGGTATTTGAACCTTCCAGAGGAAGCCGTGATCCTTCCTCTGCTGAACCGCTCCATTCCGATCATTCGAGACAGTTATGTGGATACGGCATTCGGAACCGGCGCGCTCAAGGTTACGCCGGCTCATGATCCCAATGACTTCGAGATCGGTCGGCGCCACAACCTGCCTGCCGTCAAGGTCATTGGCGACGACGGCCGCATGACGAGCGACGCAGGGAAATATGAGGGCATGGATCGGTTCGCGTGCCGGAAAGCCGTGATCGAGGATTTGCGTGCCCAGGGCCTGCTCGAAAAAATCACACCGCTTGTCCACAGTGTGGGACATTGCTACCGGTGTCACACGGCCATCGAGCCCAATCTCTCCAAGCAATGGTTCGTCAAAGCCAAGCCTCTGGCGGACAAAGCCATGGCCGCCGTCAAAACGGGAAAGACGCGCATCATTCCAGACATATGGGAAAAAACCTATTTTGAATGGCTTGAGAACATCCGGGATTGGTGCATCTCCCGCCAGATCTGGTGGGGCCATCAGATTCCGGCCTGGACCTGCGAGGCCTGCGGAAATCTGATGGTGGCCATGACGGCACCTTCGGCATGCACCGAATGCGGGAGCGCCGATCTTGTTCAGGAGACGGACGTCCTTGACACGTGGTTCAGCTCGGCGCTGTGGCCCTTCTCGACCATGGGATGGCCGGAAAAAACACCCCTCCTGGAAACCTTCTACCCCACGTCGGTGCTTATTACCGGATTCGATATCCTGTTTTTCTGGGTCGCCCGCATGATGATGATGGGAATCCATTTCATGAACGACGTCCCGTTCCGCGATGTCTACGTTCATGCCCTTGTCCGGGATGAAAACGGCCAGAAAATGAGCAAGTCCAAGGGTAATGTCATCGACCCTTTGAACGTCGTCGAAAAATACGGGACTGATGCCTTCCGCTTTACCTTAGCCGCTTTCGCCGCTCAGGGAAGAGATGTGAAGATGTCCGAAAAACGGGTCGAAGGTTACCGAAATTTTATCAACAAACTCTGGAATGCCACCCGATTTTCCCTGATGCACCTGGACAAGGCATACCCCGACATCCCCACAGACCGTATCTCCCTGGCGGATCAGTGGATCTTGTCGCGGTTGAACCGGGTCATCCGGACGGTCGAGGAAGCACTTTCCGGCTACCATTTCAACGAAGCCGCCAACACCCTCTATCAGTTCGTCTGGCACGAATTCTGCGACTGGTACCTCGAGGCCGTCAAACCGGCCCTTTACGGCAATATGGGCGATGCGGCAAGAGATGCGGCACGAAGCGTCCTGTGGCGGGTTCTCAGGGAAACGCTCATCCTGCTCCATCCGTTCATCCCCTTCGTCACTGAAGAGATCTGGAACAAGTTGCCGGGCACCAAGGGATCCATCATGCGGGCCGCCTTCCCCCTGGATAATCCCGACACCGCGGTTATTGTTTCAGCACCCGAAGCCGAGATCAAAATGAATACGGTCATGGACATCATCACCGGTGTCCGCAATATTCGGGGAGAGATGAATATTCAGCCGTCCGCCGCCTTGGAGGTCATCATCCACTCGCCGGATGACGCGGTGCGTACGACCATTGAGGCGCAAAGCGGGATTATCAAGGACTTGGCCCGCCTCAAATCCCTCATGGTCTCGACGCCGGGGGAACGACCGAAATCGGCGGCGACGGCCGTTCTGGAAAATGCCGCCGTCTTCGTTTCCCTGGAGGGGATCCTTGATATCGATATGGAAACCATGCGCCTGGAAAAGGAGATGGCCAAGATCGACAAAGCGTTGACCGGAATCTCGAAAAAACTCAACAACGAGGATTTCCTGGCCAAAGCCCCCGAGGACGTAGTGGAAAAGGTTCGGGAGAAGCATCGCGGTCTGATGGAAAAACGACAGAAACTCGAAGTCAATATGGAGAAGATCAAGGCGCTGGATCTCAATTAAAATCCAGGATCGAAAACATTCCCCAGATGCTTCCGCAGCGGAAAAGCGCCGTCCGATCCGGACGGCAACCCCGCCCTGTCCTTTGCAAAGGCTTCAGGAGACCAAATGGCATATCGGCGACGGCGAACTGATGAAACAATAGACCGAAGACTTGATCAGAGCGGGGGCGATACAAACAGATGCACCGCCAAAATCGATTTGAGAGGAGCTTGGGTCCGCGTCATCCCCAGAGATCGGTAATGCTCCCCGAACGGCAAGGTCGAGACGCAATAGCGCACCGTTTAAATGTCCTGATCACGCTCGTTCGAGCCGCCAGGTTCTTCGACATCGAAGCCCGGGCGAAGGTCGAAAAGGAACTTTTGCTGGGCGGCATCAGCCGTATCGCTGTCGTCGGCGAAGCGGCTTCCGGAAAGTCGACTTTCATCAACCGAAAAGTGCTTTCGGAAGACATTCTCCCCATGACGGGCGGCACCGCCGTCCCCGTAGAGATCCACAACAGTCCTGACAGGCGTATGGAGATCATCCCCTATGTCGAACGTTCAAATTTCCCCATGACGGGAAACGGAATGAAATCAGGGGGGATGACCGGTTTGCAGGTATGCGAAGGCCCTGCCGTTATCATCGCCGATCCGACACCGGCGGATGTAATGCGTCATGTGTCGGGATCAACCCTTGAAGCACGAGAACGCCTCGCCGAGACCACCGCTCGGGTCAGAATTTTCCTGGATACATCCGCGCCGACGGGCCTGATCCTGGTAGACACCCCCGGCATTGGTCCCGTGAACCGTGCAACCGTCGCCACCCGCTATCGCATTCTTCCCGGTTGCGACGACATTTTCTTTCTGCCCTTGGATAGAGTGCTTTCATCGGCCGAACGAGCGTTTCTCGATAGTCCGGCACTGACGGGGCGTCGGATCAGATCATTGCTCCCCGGCGCCGGGTGGTCCCGACAAGACAGCGACGAGAGCTCGTCGTGGTCGGTGGCGGCCCACGACCGACGGTTCACTTTTGCCGTTCGTGCCGAACCGGTGATCCGTCACCAGGCGTTCCTGGCCCGAACCCGTTGTGATGCGGAAATGAGCGCGCGGCGGAAGTCCGCGACGGAATGCAGACGCATCGAGACCGAGATCGGCATCCTGGAAACAGAAATCCGTATTGAAGCGGCGAAGCAACTGTCCCGTCTGAACGTCGACCTCACAGCCCTGAAGACCCGGATGTCGGAAGTGATCGAACGAAAGATCACGACCGCCGCGGAAGGCATTTCCCTCCCGGTCCTGACCACACTGGAATCGGCCGTAGCCGGCTGCACGGCGGAAACGATGGCGGCAATTCAATCCCTTGCCAAACAATACGAATCGAAAAGCCGGGAACTCCTCGCCCCCTGGAACGTTCTGATCCAACGCGAACTCGGCGTCGTCACCGTGCCGGGGGAGCACAGGGGATTTCATGCCCGGGTCCTGGCCGCGATCGCTCTGGCGCGAATAAACCCTTACAGCATTCTCGCGGATATTCTGCCTGGGATGCTGACCTGCAAACCTGCCGTCATCGTCCACCGACTGGAGGCGATCGCAATGGATGTGCCTCGTCGCGTGGAAAGCGTTTTCCGCCCGGTCGAGGAGCTCTTTCCGGCGGAATGGAATGACGAAATAAACGGTCGAATGAACACCGTTCGTCAAGGGATTTCCGCGGCCAGACGCGGGCCCATGGAATTCGAACGGGAGTCTCTGCTCAGAACGATCCGGACAAAACTCCATGCGATCGCAAGAAAAAACAGGTTGTAACCGGGAAGCGAACGAAAAAACAGCGAAGAGGAGTGATCGATGATTCCCATTCGAGATATCAACCCGTCAAGAACCGTTCCGATGGTCAATTATGCCATCATCGGGGTCAACGTGTTCGTATTTCTGACCGAGCTTTTTCAGGGCGGCGACATGGCCCGCTTCATTTATTATTATGGTTTGGTCCCCGCCCGTTATTCCGTTCCTGAGATCGCCTCATACTTCAGCTTCGGGCAGCAGATCTTCTCATTCTTCTCTTTCATGTTTCTTCACGGCGGCTTTCTTCACATCCTGGGAAACATGTGGTTTCTCTATATCTTCGGCGACAACGTGGAAGATCATCTGGGCCCTTACCGGTATTTGGCCTTCTATCTCCTCTGCGGCATATCGTCGGGCCTTTCTCACATGCTCCTCAACATCCATTCGAACGTCCCGGTCGTCGGTGCCAGCGGCGCCATTGCCGGCGTCATGGGAGCCTACCTGATTCTCTATCCCCGATCCCGTGTCCTGACCCTGGTTCCTATCATCATTATTCCTTTTTTCTTTGAACTGCCGGCTTTCATCTTCATGGGCATCTGGTTTCTGATTCAGTTCCTCAATGCGGCGGGCAGTTTCGGCAACGCCACGGACATCGCCTGGTGGGCACACATCGGGGGGTTTCTCTTCGGCATCCTGTTCCTGCGGCTATTGGGGAGAGTTCCGTCTACCGGCGTCACCCATTTCACCCGGCAACTGGCTGAACGGAAAACCACCCATCGCCTCCAGGTCATTCGGCCCACCGGTCCCGTGGAAGACCAGAACCTTTACGGCACCATTCTGATCACCCCTCACGAAGCGCTTCGGGGTACCCAAAAGGTCGTCAACATTCCGTGGGGGTTTCACAACCAAATGATTCGCGTTACGGTTCCTCCCAACACCCGGGAAGGAAATATTCTCAGGCTCGACGGCATGGGCAAGCGGATGCCCGACGGACGACGAGGGGATCTGATGCTCACGGTCAGATTCGAGGCCTATCACAGGTAAGGCGTGAACAGCCAGGAAAACGAATCGCGAAGCTTGAGAGCAAGAGGCCTGGCCACCATCTCCTCGAGTGTGATCTCCCGAGCCTTCTCGAGTTGATGTTCGAAATGCGGCAGCAAGTCCTGAGCTACGCTGCGACCGTAGATTTCAACCATGAGCTCGAAATTGAGGCGAAGACTCCGGGTATCGAGATTGGCGGAACCGATCTGAGCATAATGATGGTCGATGATGATCAGCTTGGTGTGGACAAATGGGGGGGGTTGAAAAAAGATACCAACCCCCCGCTCCAGCAGATCGGGAATCAGCCTCATGGAAGCCCAGTGAACGAAGGGAAGGTTGTTTTTTTCAGGCAGCAGAATCCGAACCGCCACCCCTTTGAGAGCGGCGGCTTGCAGGGCGCCGATAAGCTCTGACGACGGCAGGAAATACGGGGTCATGATGGAGATGGACTTGCGGGCGAAGGAGACGGCGCAAAGCAGCAGCATTTCCAGCCGGTCGATATGGATATTCGGACCGTCCACAACAACGCGACAGATCGTATTGCCCGTATTGAATGAATGAACGGGGCCGGGAGTAAGTTGCTCACCGGTAGCAAAGCGCCAATCCTCAAGAAAGGCATGCTCGATCTGGCCGGCGATGGGACCGGTAAGCCGGAAATGGAGATCGATAACCGGGTGTCGATTTTCCGTCTTGTTGACCAGGTGCCCGTCGCGAATGTTCATGCCGCCGACAAAGGCAACCTTTCCATCGACGACCAGAATCTTCCGATGATTACGAAGATTGATTCGAAATGTCGGAGGATAAAGCCTGGGCGGCAGGAAGCGGGCGAATCGAATCCCCCGCTTGGCGAGAAGCCTGCCCGCCCGTGGAATACTGTACCACTCCCCCACCCCGTCGATGATTACCCGGACGTCGACCCCGCGTTCCCGAGCATGAGTCAAGGCGTCGACAAAGATCCGTCCCGTCGAACGGGTCTCAAAAATATAGGTGCTCAGGTAAATGTATTTTTCAGCTTGTTCAATCGCCGAAATCATACTCGGATATGTTTCCTCGCCGTTCACAAGAGGCGTAATCATATTTCCGGCGATAAGGGGCCTCCGATTGACGGCATCCGACATCCGGACAATCTCATCCAGAGGAGGGGGGATCTGAAATGCCATAATTTGCCGCTGGTCCCGCATTTCATGCTCGATCTTGAACGGCGAATTCACCTCCAGCTTTCTCGCCCGAGAGCGGATGCGGTTGACCCCGAAAAAAAAATAACAGACAGGGCCGGCCAAAGGAAATGTCAGACAGATAACAAACCACCCCAGAGCGGAGCGAGAGTCCTTCTTGAAAAGAAGAGCATGCCCGGCCGCAGGAATTGCGAGAACCGCATATATCAGCAGAAACCATCCATCAATCATAGGCATCTAAAAAACCATATCTTGAAAATTAGCAAGAAAAATCTGAGGTCGCCGTCCGGACCGGGTCTGAAACACCGCATCCGCCGGAGGAGGGCCGGTGCCCGCGAGGAATTGCAATCTCCGCGTCATTATGATACCGATCGGCAGAGGTGAGGTCTACATTGAACTCAACTTTCGACTTTCATAAGCCGTATCTATCCGGTCAACATCATGAAAGTCGAAAGTTGAGATTGAATTTTAAAAACGTCTATACAATCCGACGGAAAACGGTGCTGCCATCGGTAAACCGGCGCCCGAAATGCGTGATCCGTCCGCTCTAAAACAGCCTTGAATTTTTGCCCATTTCAGGACTACGGGAAACCCCGACGGCAAGGGAAAGGATACTGGCTATGGCCTGTGATGAACAGCAGCGAATTGTCGTATTTCAGCAGCATGCCTCCGGTGCCGGTAAAATTCGAGGTATCAGACTATATGGAGGTGGGCAGTTCAAAATTCAGACGATCTCCATTGACGACGACCTTCCCCCGATATTGGACGAGACGGACCGTTACTTTCCGAAGACCCTTTACGCGGATCTGGTCCTGAATTATCTCAACCATCCGGATCTGTCCTGTGATCTTGTGGAAAAATGCATAGCACAGGGGATTCCGGTAGTGGTTCCCGGCAAGAAAGGGGGCTTGAAGGGCGTCTATACCGCCCCCACCTGATGCGGTCTTACCCGGCAGGTCGGCCTGGGACGTTATGGTGAACACTTTGGTCTACCCGAGTACAGCATCGAAATTTGCCGCGAAAAAATCGCAGACATAAAGGTTGTCCGCGGCGCCCCTTGTGGCGCGACATGGCAGGCAGCCCGGCGGATTATCGGACTCGATGTATCGGCGGCCGTGACACGCATCGGCCTGGAGGCTCAGTTTTTCTGTATCGCGGATCCGGCCGCTTGGGATCCGATCTATGGACACAGCCCCGTCCATTATGCCGGAGAATTCCACATTGCCGCCGTCCGTCGTGCACTCAAGGGATTGAAATCAAAGAGCGTTGGGTGATGCCGTCAAGCATTCGGCAGGAGATCGTTTTCAACAGCGGTGATGATAGTCGCTTAAGGCCCATATACGGCTTTTTTTGAAAGCCTTTCTCGGAAAAATAAACCCACAGACAAAAACAAACACAGAATGATGCGAGATCATCTTTTTGATTTTCTTGTAAAAATTAAATATTTTTTTGACAAGGCCATGACTTTAAATTATATTCCAGAATTCCGTCTCGCCAGGGTTGGTATTCCAGCTCCCTGAAAGGAGAAATTTATAACCTCCCGCACTATAGGGCAATCGACCATCTTTCATGAAGAAACACCTCGTGGCAGAAGATCGGGCCCGAAAGGCATGCCGAATCGCTGCTTCGTCGGCCACGTTTTCCCGGCCACCCTGAACGCTCAAATGAAACCGAATCACAGGCGATTCCGGAAAAAATACCTTGGATGGCATAGCCGCCCCGCATTCCGGACATTCCCGCCAAATCGGTAGGGTAAGAGAAGAGAAGAGAAGAGAAGAGACAACATACCAGGGAAAGGAAGGAAAAATGAATGATTTTTTGAAAAGCCTCCGCTCCAACAGCAAGGACAAACGCTACGATCGCAATGACCGTAATGAAAGGCCGAATCGCCGGCAATACGGGAACGGCAACTACGGGAACTCGGCCTACAGCGGCAATCCCCAGTACAAGAACGACAGAAATAACGGCAATCTCAGAAAACCCCACAGACCTTTTGAGGACAACAGGATGTCCCTCTTGCTGGAAGAGGCCCTACCCGAAATCAAAGAGGCCGTATCGCGCCTGGCGAATGCAGGCGAACGGCTGGTCGCAGCGGAAGAACGCAAAGCCAACGCCATGGAAAGGCTCTCAAATGCGCTTCAGGAACTCCTCCTGGGCGGTTCTCCCCTTGCGGTTTCACGAAACGAGCCCCCCGGCATCGATGCCGCGTCGGCCGCAGCAGCACACGACAACGCACAAAAGCCGACCAACAACGTAACAAGAGAAGCCGTTCTCGACATCATTCTGACGATGCGCGAAGAAGGTGCTACCTACGGCAAGATCGCCGACCATCTGGAATCGGAAAATATCCCGACATTCTCCAGGAAAGGAAAGTGGCATGCCCAGACCATTCATCGGGTATGCCGGGAATGCGCCTGAATTCACATCCGTACCGATCGATTAAACGGCACTTGGTCGCGTCTTGCGAAAGCCACCACAAGACCGGCGATGTTCAACCCTCGCTCCTGTGTGATTTCAAGGAAAGCGATTCCGCAAAATGATGTTTACTCAACTGTCGACTTTCATGATGGTGACCGGATAGCGGTGCCGGTAGGATACGGCCTATGAAAGTCGACAGTTGGGATGTTTGAAAAAAATGTTTCAGGGGATGGTGGGATTCAATGAAGCGGCGAGCTGAAAGCGGTTGTGCACCCCCTGGTCGAATCTTTTCCTTTCAACACGCCACAGATTGACCGGGATCGATCCGCGACACAGACGCCATCACTTATTGCTGCTTCCTTCCGGACCTGACAAGGTTCGTGAGTGTCTGTTGCGCGGCGGCCGGTCAAAGCGGCACGTATCGGGGACAAGATCCTCGAGGGGGAATTCAGCCCCGCATAAAGCGGATTTCGGGTAGAGGGCACCGCTAGCTCCCCGCCTAGCACAACCACCTTTTTATACTCGAAATGATTTTGTTAATCAAGTGAAAAGATGTTTTCTTCTCTCCGCCGTCCGGATCCAACCCTTTATAAAGCGCCGAATGGGGGTTTTTCTGTTGACACCGCTCTCACCGCATCGTAAAAGTATATTTTTTACAGACAGATAGTACCAAACCGAAAAACAGGGATACACTCCCCATGCCCAGACATTCTTCAGCCCTGATCAGAAAACGTCCAAGGCTGCCCGGGCACCTCAAAACCGGCGTTCCCCTGACATGCCGAACGGTGGGAGAATCGTGCGCCCCAGGTTCTGAAGCGATTCGACAGGGACAGACCTTTCGGATCTCCGCATCGAAGAAGCAACGGCGGTGGATGAGAGAAAGGTAAAAACCGTGAAACAGCACAACGCCATGCAGTCCTTGAAAATGGTCATTTCGATGCTCATCAGCTGTCAAACCATCATCGGCTGTGCCTTTTTTGTTACCGGCGCGGTTGTTGGCGCGGGGGCCTACACTTACGTCAACGGAGAGCTGAAACGTTCATATCAGGCAGCCTATGAGCAAACCGTCCAGGCTTCCCTGTCCGCCATGAAAGAGATGAACATCGAGGTGATATCCATCGAAAAGCAGGGGTTGACAACAACTATAGAAGGAAACATCAACGGAAAACCTGTCGTAACCCGCATCTCCAGAATGGATGTCAACATTTCCGAGGTCGCGGTTCGCTCCGGCTATGTGGGGGTATGGGATAAAAATTTTTCCACTGCGGTTCATGAAAAAATCGCCCTTCACCTGTGATCATAACCTGATTCAAACTGTCGTTAAAACCATTGTCCGGCATGATATGCTCACGCCGGGAGATGTTGTTCTGGTGGGTGTTTCAGGTGGTCCGGATTCCGTCGCCCTTCTTCATGTCCTGGTCCGGATAGCTGAACGATTGTCATTCTCCATCGGCGTGGCGCACCTCAATCACGGACTCCGCGGCGGGGCTTCCGACGGAGACGCCCGATTCGTGGCTGAGATCGCCGATGCACTTCATCTACCCTGCCACTCCGCGCGTCGGGAGGTAGCGGCTTATCGGCGGACCCGAAAACTTTCACCTGAAGAGGCGGCTCGCAGTGCGCGGTATGAATTCTTCGAGGACACTGCCGTAAGCCATGGATACAACAAGATCGCACTCGGTCATCATGCCGACGACAATGCAGAACTCGTCATGATGTACCTTCTCCGAGGCAGCGGACCCGCAGGCATCGCAGGGATACCGCCCGTCCGGGACGGTCGTTATGTAAGACCGATGTCAAATGTCAGCCGACGACAAATCATCGCTTTTCTATCGAAAAACGGGATTGGATACCGCATCGATGGGTCCAACGCCGATGTGCGCTTTACGAGAAATCGCATCCGACATCGGTTGATCCCAATGCTTCAAAAGGACTACAATCCAAGGATTTCCCACACCCTGAATCGCCTGGCTGACATCCTCAGGGCCGAAGAGGAATGGCTGGATCCCCTTGTCCGGGAAATGTTCGAGCGTTGTCGGTTGAAGGGAAGTGTCGATTCCGTCGTCCTTTCCGTGCCGGAGCTCGACAGGATCGGATTGGCACCCCGGCGGCGGATAATCCGCATGGCTATTTCGAGGATCAAAGGTGATCTTCGGCGAATCGAGCTGGCGCATATCGACCGGGTGTCGGTGGAGATGCTGGCGGTCTCTTCCGTGCGGACAAAGACCATCCACCTGCCGGATCGGATCAGGGTAACCCGGACGGATGCAGCGCTTTGCATCTGCCGTGAATCGGTCCCGCTCCGGCGAATGTCCCTGTCATCATCGCCCCCGGATTACGACTATCAGGTAGCCGACGTTCCAACCCATCGGAAACCGACAGAACTCCGGATCGCGGAGATCGGTGGGCGGTTGCAGTTTTCAATGGCGTCCGTCGAAGACGTGGACGGCTGGCGAAAGACATCTCCAGATACCGCATTTTTCGACATGGCAGCGATCCATTTTCCTTTGACCGTCAGGAATTTCAGACCCGGTGACCGGTTCACCCCGCTGGGATTTTCAGGAACACAGAAGTTGAAAGCATTTTTCATCAACAACAAGATCCCCGTCGCGTTACGTCGGCAATGTCCCCTGTTGTTGAGCGATGAAAAGATTATCTGGGTCGTGGGGCACAGGATCGCCGAAAAGGCCAAAGTCGTCGCATCCAGCAAAAACCTGCTTAAGGTACAACTTTTGCTTGCCTAATTTGCAATGATGGTTAGAATAGTTCAATTGTACCCATAATTACGTTGAGGAGGGATTTTTCCTTGAACCCGTTTTACAAAAATTTGGCTTTGTGGCTGGTCATCACCCTGATGATGATCATGCTCTATAACTTGTTCAATCAACAGAATCTGGCCGAAACCAACGTCAGCTACACCGAATTTTTGGGAATGGTTAATGCGGGCGAGGTTTCGGAAGTGACCATACAGGGACAGGAAATCGTCGTCACGGATAGAAACCGAAAACGTTTCAAGGTCTACGCACCCGAGGACAACGACCTGATCCGCAGGCTGGAAAACAAGGATGTCGTTATCAAGGCCAGGCCTCCGGCTGAATCTCCCTGGTACATGACAGTCCTCGTTTCCTGGTTTCCCATGATGATCCTGATCGGGGTATGGATATTCTTCATGCGCCAGATGCAGTCAGGAGGCGGAAAGGCGATGTCCTTCGGGAAAAGCCGTGCCCGCCTGATGACGGACCAGTCGGCCAAGGTAACCTTCGACGATGTTGCCGGCATTGACGAGGCCAAGGAGGAGTTGGGAGAGATTGTCGAATTCCTTAAGGATCCGAAAAAATTCACTCGACTGGGTGGACGGATCCCCAAAGGCGTTCTGCTTATGGGACCTCCGGGAACAGGCAAAACACTTCTTGGACGGGCCATTGCCGGTGAGGCCGGCGTACCGTTTTTCAGTATCAGTGGATCGGACTTCGTCGAGATGTTCGTGGGTGTAGGGGCCTCCCGCGTTCGGGACCTGTTTCTCCAGGGCAAAAAAAATGCACCCTGCATCATCTTCATCGACGAGATTGACGCCGTAGGGCGACACCGCGGCGCCGGTCTTGGCGGCGGCCATGATGAACGGGAGCAGACCCTTAACCAGCTTCTGGTGGAAATGGACGGTTTCGAGTCCAATGAAGGCGTCATTCTGGTGTCTGCCACCAACCGCCCCGACGTTCTGGATCCGGCTTTGATGCGACCGGGGCGTTTCGACCGTCAGGTGGTGGTCTCCCTTCCGGATGTCAGAGGTCGGGAAAAGATACTCAAAGTACACATGAAAAAAACCCTCATCGCAAACGATGTAGATCCCGTGACCCTCGCCAAGGGCACGCCCGGATTTTCAGGGGCCGATCTGGAAAACCTGGTCAACGAGGCAGCCCTTTACGCTGCCAAACGGGATGCGGAAAAGGTCGCCATGGTCGATTTCGAGGAAGCCAAGGACAAGGTCTACATGGGGCTCGCGCGAAAATCCAAGGTTATCAAGGACGAAGACCGAAAGGTGACGGCCTACCATGAAGGCGGACACGCCCTCGTAGCCCGCTTTATGCCCCATACCAGCGTCGTGAACAAAATTACGATTATTCCCCGCGGTCGGGCCGCGGGCGTGACGTGGTTTCTACCGGAGGAACAAGACTTCAAATACAAGGATCAGCTGGAAAGCGAATTGGCCGTGGCCTTCGGCGGCCGGGCCGCGGAGGAAATTATCTTCAAGCGGATCAGCACGGGAGCCTCCAATGACATCAAACAAGCCACCGAAATAGCCCAGAACATGATTCGGGCCTGGGGGATGAGCGAAAAACTGGGCCCCCTCTCGTACGCCAAGGGAGAAGAGCAGGTTTTCCTCGGTCGGGAGATCGCCCAGCATCGAGACTACTCCGAAGAGACGGCTCGGCTCATTGACAGTGAAGTATCCGCCCTCATCAACGGCGCCTACCAACAAGCACGTAAGGTCCTCGAGGAAAACATGGACATTCTGCATAAGCTTGCGGAACTTTTGTTGGAAAAGGAAACCGTTATGGGATCTGAACTGAACGACCTGATCCTGACGATGCGCCCCGGCATCCGCCTCCCGTCGTTTCATCCTTCACCGGAAAACAAAGACGATGCCGATGACGCCTCTGCCGATGAATCCGACACCCTGAAACAAAAGTCGGACACTCCGGACGATGTGTCCGACTCCGGCAACGATGATCCCGAGCGACGCGGCAAGCATTAGTCGTCCATAGAAAGAATCTCATGAAACACTATACGTTAACCCTGAAAAACCGTCAGATGGAATTGGGAGAGCGGACCTGCATTATGGGAATTCTCAACATTACCCCAAATTCCTTCTCTGACGGCGGGCGTTTTTTCGACACTGAAACCGCCTTGGCCCATGCGGAGCAGATGGCCCGTTCAGGGGCCGATATCATCGACATCGGCGGGGAGTCCACCCGGCCTTTTTCCGATCCTGTTTCCCCTGAAGAAGAGATCAAACGGGTTGTACCGGTCATCGAGAAGCTTTCCGAACGCATCGATATCCCCATCTCCATCGACACCACCAAGGCGTCGGTGGCCCGCCAGGCCATTGCAGCCGGAGCCGCCGTCATCAACGATATTTCCGGTCTTCGCCTGGATCCGGAAATTGCCGAGGTTGCGGCACAGTATGGCGCACCCCTGATTCTGATGCACATGAAGGGAACGCCCAAAACCATGCAGGCACATCCGCATTACGACGACCTGATCGGCGAAATCGGGGAGTTTCTCGAAAACGCCATTGCAAAGGCACGAGCCGCCGGTGTTCCCCAAAACCGCATCATCGCCGATCCGGGGATCGGATTCGGAAAGACACTGTCCCACAACCTCTGCCTGATCAACCGTCTGAACGCTTTTGAACGCCTGGATGTACCGATCCTGGTAGGCTCTTCCCGAAAATCTTTTATCCGCAGCCTCCTCAGAAAGAACGATCAGCCGGATATCGATCCGGCCCACCCTCGGGTGGAAACCGGCACCCAGGCCACCGTGGCGGCCGCTATCCTGAGGGGCGCACACATCGTTAGAGTCCACGATGTGGAAAATACCGTCGTTACCGCGAGAATCATCGATGCCATACGAAACGTTTCCGACAACCCATGAGGCTTTCGCCCCGTCCGCACCCGGATCACGCCGGGGATACCGCTGACGCCCTATGATGAGAACGAGGACATGACCAGCAGAAAACGGATCGGGATGATCATCATTCTGATGATCGCCGTCATGGTTTCTTGTGCGCCAGGGAACAAGGTGTTGACGAATCGCCGGGCAGAGGCTTCCAGGGATCTGGGAGAGGCCTACATGCAGGAAGGAAACTACTCCGCCGCCCTGAGAGAACTTCTCAAAGCTGAAAAGGCTTTGCCGGCGGACCCTTTTGTCAAGAACGATCTGGGCCTGGTCTATCTCGCCAAGGAACGGCCCGAAACGGCCGTCAACTACTTCAAGAAAGCCATCGCCCTCAATCCTGATTACGCACCGGCACGAAACAACCTCGGTACGGCCTATCTCGCCCTTAAGGACTGGGATGCGGCCATCAAGACGCTGACGGTGCTGACGGATGACCTTCTCTATGCATCCCCCCATCTCCCTCTCTACAACCTGGGCCAAGCCTATTACAACAAGCGGAATTTTACCACGGCCCTCAAATATTATCAGGAGGCTTTGGAGCGAAACCCTCAATTCGTTCTGGCCTATCGCGGTATGGGCCAGACATACATGGTTATGAACCAGTTTCCCAAGGCCATCGAAAACTTTGAAAAGGGTCTGGAGATCGCGCCGCGGTTTCCGCCGCTCTATCTCAATCTTGCCGAGGCTTACCAGGCGGCCCGAAATCGCCGGGCGGCCGTCGAAACATACCAGAAAGTGATCGCCCTCTTCCCCCATACGGAATACGCCGAAGCAGCCCGGAAAAGACTCGCGAACGAACGCGAACCGATATGACATAGAAAGGATAGACGTCAGGAAATACCGTCCAGGGCCTGCTTGAGATCGCCCATGATGTCATCGGGGTGTTCGAGGCCGACGGATAGACGGATGAGTCCGTCCGAGATGCCCGCCAGTCGTCTCTCTGCCGGGGAATAAACGGCGTGGGTCATGGAGGCGGGATGTTGGATGAGGGTTTCACAATCCCCCAGGCTCACCGCAAGAGTACATAAGGTTACGGTGTTCATCACCGTCTTTCCGGCAGGAATCCCACCGCGCACCTCGAACGCAATCATGCCCCCATACTTTTTCATCTGCCGCCGGGCAACCATATGCCCCGGATGGGTGGGCAGACCCGGGTAGAAAACCGCCGCCACCCGGGGATGAGAAGAGAGACGTTCTGCGATGGTGAAAGCGCTGTCGCTATGACGCGCCATCCGGAGGGCCAATGTCTTGATCCCTCTCAGGATCAACCATGCGTTGAATGGACTCATGACCGGTCCGAAATGCTTCATGTAGGATGCCTTGATATGCCGAATCATTCGATCGCTTCCCACAATGACCCCTCCGATGAGATCCCCGTGGCCGCCCAGATATTTCGTGGCGGAATGAATCACCAGGTCCGCTCCCAGAGCGAGAGGATGCTGCAGGTAAGGCGAGGCGAACGTATTGTCGACGACGAGTGGGATCCCATGAAACCCGGCCACGTCTGCCCATAAGGAGATGTCAATGATGTCGAGGGTCGGGTTTGCGGGAGTTTCAACATAGAGAAATCGGGTTTTGGCATCTATTCGCTGCTCGATCTCTTCTCGGATACCGCTTAGCCGGGGTGAAATGAAACGGGCACGGATATCGAACCGCGCCAGGTCGGTATTGAACAGCGCGAAGGTTCCGCCGTACACGGTGCTGCAGGAGACAAAATTATCGCCGGGAGCTGCCAGGGTCATCGCCACGGCGGCAACGGCAGCCATGCCCGAAGCCGTGGCTGCCGAAGACTCCCCACCTTCAAGGACAGCGATTTTTCTTTCCAGAAGATCTACGGTAGGATTGCCGAGACGGGTATATATGTATCCGTCACGCTTTCCTGAAAAAAGGTCGGCACCCTGATCCACATCCTGAAATTTGAAGGTGGAAGTCATATGAATCGGGGGAACAAGATCAAGGGACGTGACAGGTTCCGCATGAATCCCGTGAACGATTTCCGTCTCTCTGGTGAGTTTTTTCATCCGAAAGGCTCCTTTTTCTATAGGTCCCAGGAATTGGGAAAACAGTCTTCCACAGGCAGTTGTCCGAGATTGGTGCTGTCGAAGGATCAATCCAGGTTCATTATTGACAGGCCGCAGTCTCTTTTTCAAGCCATTCATGCGGCTTCATTCACTCCGGGTCTGCTTTTCCCGGCCGAACGATTGGGAGCGGGCCACCGGGTCTCTCGTGTCTTTTTGCTGCAGATTTAACGGCTTATCGTTTTTAACATTTTCTCAATATGTAGTGGAACAAAATGTATTGACATACAATATATTGTGTCATATTGTTCATATTATATAGAATAAATCATAAAATCAACATTACAGGCCAGACCTCGAAATCCCCTATGAATGATCGTGTTGAGCGACACATGTTGATAATTCCTAAAGATTCCGAGCGCTGTTCAGATGCCGTCGCTTCAAGTCGAATGTTTTCCCATCGCTCGGATCGTTGCGAGCCTCCCGTTAAAAGACAAGATCTCCTGCTCGAAAACCGGTAAGCACCGATCCGCAATCGATTACGGATCCAAACAGCTGACCCAGAATCCCAATGGAGAAAATTGGCATGTCACAAATCCGTAAAATTTTAGTGACTGAAAAAGAACGGTTGATATTGAATACCCACCTATGGGATGACCGTCAATTTTCAGACATCTTTGTTCGTCACAACCCCGTCACCAGGGATCAAGCCGTGAGTATCAGTCGCTTTCTGCGGGAGGTGATCGGGAAGATGGAAGAGGAAACCATTCCCCTGCCGCTCATCGACGAGATGATCCGGGAAAAAGCCATGTTATTGGGGTATCCGCATGTTTCTCCTTTAAAATTGGATAATGCCATGTTTCAAAACAACGGACCGATAATTTCCGGCAATGCAAAAGTGGTCCTGGAAAGGCGGTATCTGAGGAAAAACGATCAGGGGGATCCCATCGAGACGCCGACGGACATGTTTCGCAGGGTCGCTCATCATGTTGCCCAAGCGGAAATGCGTTACGGCGGTTCTGAGACCGCAGCGGAAATGGAAGCCATCTTCTACAGCATGATGACGGAGTTTCGGTTTCTGCCCAATTCACCCACCCTCATGAACGCCGGCCGCAGGCTCGGACAGTTGGCCGCCTGCTTTGTCCTTCCGGTGGAGGACAGCATGGAAGGGATATTCGATGCACTCAAGCATGCCGCCATCATTCACAAATCGGGCGGCGGCACCGGTTTTTCCTTTTCACGGTTGCGTCCGAAAAACAGTCGTGTGGGAACTACCGGCGGCGTGGCGTCAGGGCCTGTCTCCTTCATGAAGGTTTTCAACACCGCCACGGAACAGGTAAAACAGGGCGGCACCCGGCGGGGCGCTAACATGGCTATCCTTCGGGTCGACCATCCGGATATTCTGGAATTCATCCAATGCAAAGAAAAAGACAGTGATCTCAACAACTTCAACATATCTGTCGGCATTACGGATGCGTTCATGGATGCCCTGAAAAAAGGGTCCGACTATGATCTCATCGATCCTCGGGAAAAGCGGATTACAAAAAAACTCTCAAGCATCGAGGTCTTTGATACCCTCGTTTATCACGCCTGGAAAAATGGTGATCCGGGGATTGTTTTTCTCGATCGGATCAACCGGGACAATCCCACGCCCGCTCTTGGCGAAATCGAAAGCACCAACCCCTGCGGCGAACAGCCTCTGCTGCCTATGGAATCCTGTAATCTGGGTTCTGTCAACCTTGCCAAATTCGTTATGGAGAAAGAGGGCGCAGCCGTCATCGATTTCGAAGGGCTGTCACAAACGATCTACCATGCAATCCGCTTTCTCGACGATGTGATCGACATGTCCCTTTATCCGATACCCGAAATTGAGCGAATGGTCAAAGGCAACCGCAAAATCGGCCTCGGAGTTATGGGGTTTGCCGATATGCTCTACCAGCTGGAAATTCCCTACAACAGCGAAAAGGGCATAGAGACCGCCGAAACCCTGATGAAATTCTTCCAGGACACCGCTCATGATGCGTCGAGGGCGTTGGCCGAGACTCGGGGAACCTTTGAAAACTTCGAGCAAAGCGTTTACAAGGATCGAGAGGGCTGCGCCTATCGGAACGCAACCACGACAACCATAGCCCCCACCGGAACGCTCAGCATCATCGCCGGATGCTCTTCGGGTATCGAACCGCTCTTTGCCCTGAGCTTCACCAGAACCATCATGGACAACGACGAGATGATCGAGGTCAACCCTGTTTTTGAGGCAACGGCCAGGACCAGGGGATTCTACAGTCTCGAACTGATGAAAATGATTGCCCGGAAAGGCGGCATCCAGGGCCTGGGTAATATTCCCGAAGACGTCAAGCGAGTCTTCGTCACGGCTCACGACATCACGCCGGAATGGCATGTCCGCATGCAGGCCGCTTTTCAGAAATACACGGACAACGCCGTTTCGAAAACCGTCAATTTGCATAGGAACGCCGAAGTGGCCGATGTGATAAAGGTCTACAATCTGGCCTACGACCTCGGCTGCAAGGGTGTCACTATCTACCGGGACGGCAGCAAGGACAGACAGGTATTGTCCGTCAACAAAAACGAAACGAAGGCCAAACCCGTCGTCAAGGAGCGACCCGAAACGCTTGAGGGCTTTACAACGAAAATCAAAACCGGGCTGGGTGATCTCTATGTGACGGTTACGGAAATGGATGGACAACCCTTTGAGGTTTTTGCGACCATCGGCAAATCCGGTCGGTCCACCACGGCCAAAACCGAGGCCATCGGCCGTCTGATCTCCCTCGCCTTCAGATCGGGCATCAAGGTGGAAAAGGTGGTGGAACAGCTCAAGGGCATCGGCGGTGAGCATCCTATCTTCCAGAAGGGTGGGATTGTCCGCTCCATCCCCGATGCCATCAGCCAGATTCTGGAGAAGCGCTATCTGGCAGGCAAAAATAACGGGACCCACGATGTCGCCAATGACATCATGGGAACCTCATGCCCCGAATGCGGAGAGCCCCTCAGTTTTGAGGAAGGTTGCATGCTTTGCCACTTCTGTGGTTACAGTAAATGCGGTTAAGCCGAACGCGACGCGGTCTTACCGGGCATCAGAGAATGCTCCAGAGCATCCGCGTCGCCACCAGCAACAACAGGACAGCGAAGATTCTCTTCAACCGGGCCACCGGCAGGCTATGGGCCAGTCGGACCCCCAGGGGCGCGGTTATTACGCTGGCACAGACCAAACCGACGAGGGCGGGCAGATAGACATACCCAAGGGCATATGAAGGAAGGCCGGAAGCTCCCCAACCGTTATAGATGTATCCCGCCGTTCCGGCAACAGCGATAGGAAAACCAATAGCTGCGGAGGTCCCGATGGCATGGTGTACGGTCATATTGCACCAGATCATGAACGGAACGGACAGCGTCCCGCCTCCGATACCCACCAGGCTCGATACAGCACCGATCACGCTGCCCACGCCGAACATTCCGAGACTGCCGGGAAGCTGTCGGGAGCCCTTGGGCTTTCGGCCCGTCAGCATCTGAATCGCCACATAATAGAGGAACACGACGAAGAACCCCTTGAGAAACCCCGTGGACAAGCGAGCGGCGATGCACGTGCCCAGGAAGGTGCCGACGAGAATCCCGAGAACGATGCGTCGAACGACTACCCAGTGAACCGCTCCCCGCTTATGGTGCGCCCAGAAACTCGACACCGCCGTGAACACGATGCTGGCCATGGAGGTACCCAGAGCCAGATGCATTATCAGGTCGCTCGGCATCTTCTGCCAGGTGAAACAGAACACCAGCATGGGAACGATGACCAGGCCCCCGCCGATCCCGAGAAGCCCGGCTAAAACCCCCGCCACTGCGCCCATCGCCGTATACAGCAGAACAATCGAATACATCTCATCCTTTCTGAACAGATCGTCTTCCATGTGGTTTACAGGGCCGATATCACACATGAAAACACCACGCAACCGCTATCTTCGAAACGGGAAGCGCACGGGCGCACAGACAAAAGAGCACCGGGTACCGATTCCCCGGTGCTCATGCGTTGCGATGTATAGCGTATTCCGTCAGTGCACCTTGATCTGTTTAGGCTTTTTCTCCTCCGGTCTTGGAATACTGACGGTCAGTATCCCGTTCTTGAACTCAGCCGTAATATTCTCGGACGCGACGCCCTCGGGAAGGGAAAACGAACGCTGGAAGCTGCCAAAAACCCGCTCCTTTCGGTGATACCGCTTTTCTTTGACCTCCGTTTCACTGCATCGCTCACCTCTCACGGTCAGAATACCGTCCTTTACGTCTATGGTGATATCCTCTTTCTTCATACCGGGCAGTTCCGCTTTCACCACATAGGCATCATCGGTTTCGTACACATCCACAGCAGGAAGCCACCGACCATTCGTCAGTTCCGAATCATCGTAGCGAGCGGGGAAGGCCGTGTCGCCGAGCATCCGATACAGACTCTTACCTAAAAGCCTCACGTCGTTCCATGGATTCCATCTGACCAGTTGCATAACTTATCCTCCTTGTCATCATTATTTTGACGGGTTGATACTATTTTTGAATGATGTTATTTTATCATTGGGTTTGACTTTAATTTAGTGTCAAAATGATCAATGTCAATTTATATTTTAACTTTTTTTGCACATTATTATTTTATCAATCAATAATAAGTAATACACCAAAACAGATAAAAACATAACCGGGGAATAAGAATTATGCAACTATCGAAACAGGACTATGACAATCGGATGATTTAAAGTAATATGCAGATGGAAAGGAATGAATCATGAAGAAAAATGATGATGATCATATCCGTATTTCTCTGCCGGGAGCCAACGCATCGGATCTCAGGGGAAAACAATCGGTCCGGGCGACCTTCAAGTTGACTGAAGATGCCATCAATACCATCAGCATCGTCTCGATTCATCTGGGCATCAAACAGAAATCCCTCTTTGATCACCTGATTGAAGATATAAACGCTCTGGAAACGATCGCTCAGGAGATCGAACCCCGTGAGTTCAACCATCAGCAGCGAATTCAAAAAACTTTTGTTCTCAGTCGAAAAACACTCATGTCTCTTGAAAAGGTCTGCCGGAATTTCAATGCTCCCCGGGACATCCTGGTGGAATATTCAATCCAGCGTTTGTTACCGGTGATTATCCGGGAGCAGGAACGGCATCGACGGCGAAAGGAAATTCTGAAGGAATTGGAGGCGTTTCTCCGTCAGGGACAACAGATCCTGGAAAAATCGAAACACCTGCTCGGTGACGAGGACATGGTTTATGATCGCCTCGAACGGATGATGGGTGCCTGTACGACCACCTATGAACATGTGGCGGATTACATCGAACGGGGCAAGGTCATAGAGACGTTCAAAATCGATTCGGATTGAATTCCCGGCAGGATCAAGGTCGCTTCAATCGCGAGTAGACGTCGTCGGTCATCTGCGACAGATCCCCCCTTCGGATATAATGATAGCCTACAGCGGCAATCATCGCCGCATTGTCGCCGCAAAAATCCAGAGGTGGGACGTGAACCGAAATTTTTTTATCCGTCCCCTCGTGCAGCAGGCGGCACCGAAGACGCTCGTTGGCGGCCACGCCCCCCACCATGGCGATATCTCGACAGGCCGTGGTCTCGGCCGCACGGATCACCTTCTCGACCAGCACATCCACCACAGCTTCTTGAAATCCGGCTGCGATATCGGCTATCCGACCGTCAAGATCATCACCATGGCGTTTTATATACTGATTTACCGCCGTCTTCAACCCGCTGAAGCTGAAATCGAACCGATCTCTATCCAGGTAAGCCCGAGGGAATTTGATCTTTTCGGGATTTCCTCGGGCAGCCAGGCGTCCGAGCACGGCCCCGCCGGGATATCCCAGCCCCAACATTTTCGAGACCTTGTCAAAGGCTTCTCCGGCGGCATCATCCCGGGTCTGCCCCAACAGTTGAAAACAAGTGGGTCCGGTGACATAGTAGATGCTGGTGTGGCCGCCCGACGCCAAAAGCGCCACAAAGGGGAACGGCGGCGGCGCATCGCTCAGAAAAACCGAATGAAGATGCCCCTCCAGGTGATTAACCCCCCGCCAGGGCACCTTCAGCATCCGCGCCAACCCTTTGGCGAAGGAGAATCCCACCAAAAGAGCGCCAACCAGTCCAGGCCCTTGGGTGACGGCAATGCCGTCCAACCGGCTAAAGTCGATTTGGGCGTCCTCAAGAGCCTCTAATGTCACGGGAACAATGGATTCCAGGTGTTTTCGAGAAGCCAGTTCCGGCACCACTCCACCGTACCGGTGGTGAATATCGACCTGTGAAGCGACGATGGAAGAGAGAATCCGCCGACCATCTTCGACCAAAGCGGCCGCGGTTTCGTCGCAGGAGGTTTCAATGCCGAGTATGATCATGATGCATGGATCCCCGGGTCGGTTGTTTCGAGGAAAAACGTCGGCAAATTCCCTGAACAATCGTCTGTTGCATCAGTGGTGGAATAAAAACGACGCTGTCCCAAAAACAGGGCTGTCAAAATCAGCATAGCCTCATCAATCAAGATCGATCTCCTCCAGGCAAATCGAAAACCGCCTGAGTGAAAGGCCGTGATGTTTACAAAAGGCCTTCGCTGCGGAGATGGCGGCATCATTTTCTGCCGATGACATGAAAGAAATGAAAACACTGCCAAAGCCATATTGCGTAAACAGGCGCTCGATATCCTCGAATGTCCCCAGGATCGGATAGCCCTGCAACCGCTTACCGGTTTTGACGGGGTCGTCGTCGATGAAGCCGACAGGATTGATGCCGTGGGATTTGTTGTTGACGATTTCCCGGAGGAGAATCTCTCCTCCCCGTCCGGCACCATAGATGACGGCTTTTTCTCCCCCAAGGGTCTTCCGGCTCATGAAATCCATGGAAATCCGGAATGATCCGCGAGTCCCCAGCAACAGTCCCGTGGTAAGCAACCAGTCAATGACGAATAGCCCCTTCGAAAAGTCTCTGAAACGATAAAGGAAGGTTATGGCCGCAACGGTGAAGAGCGTTGCGAGAGTAGAGGCCTTGATAAAAGTAAACACGTCGTCTGCACTCATGAACCGCCAGAAACCGCGATAGACCCCTACAATAAAGAAGGCGATGAACTTGCAGGCAATGACGGCTGGAAGGGAGGACAAAAACAATTTGAAGTAAAAAGCAAATTCAGCATCACTGAACCGCAGGCGGTAAGAGAGATAATAGGAGAAGGCAATGAGTCCGAAATCGAGAAAGACCAGAACGATCTGGCGCTTATATGTCAGTTCCATGAGAATGGGCGTATAACCGTGATTTCTGAATACCGAAAACTCCTTTTCCTCGTATACCCGCAGTTGGGCTATATAAATAGCCATGAGCGACAAAGACAACCCCAGAGGAATGATGACGGCAGGCGAGGACAGCGTGTCGATATTGTTAACGACCATCGCGGCTATGCCGGAGATGATACCTACGCCGTACAGGAAGAGTACCGCCTGGCGCTGACTGAAGCCCATCAGAACCAAGCGATGGGAGGTATGGTCCCGCCCTCCGGTGGAGGCTTTCCGTCCGCTCAGAAGCCGTATGCTTGTCACCAGGATGGTGTCGAGAATCGACACCATGAGAACCATCACGGGAACACCATACAAGGCCATGGGTCCAGAGATAGAGGACTCCGTATAGTGTATCCCCAGCATGGCCAGGGTGAACCCGATGACGAGACTTCCGCAGTCGCCCATGAATATGGAAGCCGGGTTGAAATTATAGACGAGAAATCCCGCGAGAGATCCCGCCATGAGAAGTGCCGCCGGAATACCGTTTTCGACCCCGGAAAAGGCGAAGAGAAGACCGAAGTAGACGGCGGCAATCATCCCGACGCCGGCACAAAGCCCGTCCATATTGTCAATGAGATTGAAAGCGTTGGTGATACCCACGATCCAGAAGAGGGTTATCAGGGTATCCAACGTCATGGAGTGAAACCAGTGGAGACGGAATCCCAAAAACGTCATCAGGGAAGCCGCGAGTATCTGGCCGATTAACTTGGTATGGGGCT
Source organism: Desulfococcus multivorans (assembly GCF_001854245.1). Taxonomy (GTDB): domain Bacteria; phylum Desulfobacterota; class Desulfobacteria; order Desulfobacterales; family Desulfococcaceae; genus Desulfococcus; species Desulfococcus multivorans. The sequence goes on from NZ_CP015381.1 coordinate 4,396,682, forward strand.
TGATGCGAAGGAAATCATCCACTATCCCCAAAATGAACATGAGGGTGGCGCCTACCCATATGGCGGCGTCAATGGCAGGGGCGGTGGGCGGAACCCTCCCGCCGAAGATATAGTCCCAGAACCCGTCGAAGTCCGCCATGATACCAAGCGGAACGCCCATAGCGAGGTATATGGCGACACCCCCCATCAGCGCAGTCGGTGTCTTGTGCCAACGATCCTTGACAGGATAAGCGACCCAATCCCGTTGTCGAGCGAGGAACCTCACCGCGGGTGTCAGTACCACGCAGGCAAGGAAGGATATCAGAAAAATTGCATATGGCGGGATCATCTTGATTTATCGGATAACGGCGGTATCGGTCAGGGCAGGTATTCTGGAGACCCCTCATACACAAAATCGCGGAATCGCTTTTCGAGCGGTGCCGAGCTTCAATCGACCCATTTCACTTGAGGAGAGACACCTTTTCGAGCGATGATTTCACCGATGGCCCATGCCCTTTCTCCCAGGGCGTGAAGTCGATCCAAAACGTCCCCCGCCCGATCTTCGGGGACCACCGCGATCATGCCGATCCCATTGTTAAAGGTTCTGAGCATCTCGGTTTCGGAAACATTCCCACCGGATTGAAGAAAATGAAAAACAGGCGGACGCTCCCAACTTCCCCGTCGGATGGCCACGTCACACGCCTGGGGAATGATGCGGACGATGTTTTCGGTGATTCCGCCGCCGGTGATGTGGGCAAGGCCGCGGATGGGCAGGTCGCGTATCAGCATCTGTATCGTTTCCGAATAGATCCGTGTAGGCGTGAGAAGCACCTCGCCTATGGTCTGCTCCAGCTCGGGAACAGGGGTGTCGACGGTGAGTTTCATGATGTCGAAGCAGATCTTTCGTACCAGCGAAAAGCCGTTGCTGTGAAGCCCGCTGGAGGCGATGCCGATCAACACGTCCCCCATACGGATTTCAGCCCCGTCGATTATTCTGCTGTTGTCCACCAGGCCCACGGAAAATCCAGCCAGGTCATACTCGCCTGGATTGTACAGACCGGGCATCTCGGCTGTTTCTCCCCCGATGAGGGCGCAGTTGGCAAGCTTGCATCCTTCTCCTATGCCTTTTACAATGTCGGGAACGACGCTTTCGTCCAACACCCCCATAGAGACATAATCCAAAAAAAACAAAGGCTTGGCACCCTGAACCGCAATATCGTTGACACACATGGCCACGAGATCGATTCCGATGGTATCGTGGATGTTCGTCATGAAGGCAATCTTGAGTTTGGTGCCGACCCCGTCCGTAGAACTGACCAGAACCGGTTTTTCATACCCGTCCACATTCAGAGAAAAAAGTCCGCCAAATCCGCCGATTTCGCCCATAACGCCTTGCCGGGGTGTTCCCTTGGCGATGTCCTTGATTTTGTCGACGAGTCTGTTGGCCTTATCAATATCTACGCCGGCTTCCGCATATGTGAGCGACTTTGTCATGATTGTCCTTTTAATTATCTCGGAATACAGGAAATTAGTAGAAAAAAGTAAACCGATTTCCTTTAAATGTCAAAACAATTTTTTTGACATCGCCGCGCGCTTTGGGTAATAACGAATTCGGTGCATTGACGTGTAAGCTAGGCGATCAGGAGCATCAAGAAAATACTTCAAGGAGCTTTCCTATGAGACAGGTCAACGTGGGCGTGCTGGGATTCGGTACGGTCGGAACAGGCGTGGTCAGGATACTGTTGGAGAACAACCACCTCCTCAAGGCGCGAGTGGGCGCGGAACTGAACCTGAAATATGTGGCGGATATCGATACTGAAACCGATCGCGGCATTCGGCTGGCTCCTGGTGTTCTGGTGAACGACGCCTTCAAGGTCGTGACCGATCCCGACATCGATATCGTCGTCGAAATGATCGGCGGCGAAGGGATCGCCAAAGAGCTCATCCTGAAAGCCATCGAAGGCGGCAAGCAAGTGGTGACCGCCAACAAAGCCCTGATTGCCGGTCACGGCAACACCATCGCTCGGGCAGCTGCCGAAAACGGCGTGGACTTCGGATACGAGGCCAGCGTGGGGGGCTGCATGCCCATTATCAAATCGGTGCGGGAGTCCCTGGTCGGCAACCGTATCCATTCCATGGTCGGCATTCTGAACGGCACCTGCAACTATATTCTGACCCGGATCGCCGAATCCGGCAGCACCTTCGCCGAAGCGCTGGCCGAGGCGCAGGCCGAAGGGTTTGCCGAGGCCGATCCCACCCTGGACGTGGAAGGCTTCGATACGGCGCACAAATTGGCCATCCTGAACGCGCTGGCCTACGGCATGGAGATCAATTTGCACGATATCTATGTCGAGGGGATTTCCGGAATCGATCCCGTGGATATCGCCTATGCCGGGGAGTTCGGTTACAAGGTCAAGCTGCTGGCCATCGGCAAGGACAACGGCGATTCGGTGGAAGCCCGGGTTCACCCGACCATGATTCCCTTTGCGGATCCCCTCTCCAGCGTCAGCGGCAGCCTCAACGCCGTTTCGATCTCCGCCGACGCCGTCGATCGGATGATGCTGTACGGTCGGGGGGCCGGAATGATGCCGACAGGAAGCGCAGTCGTCTCGGATATTGTCGACATCACGAGGAACCTGCTTACGGGAAGCGTCGGGAGAATTCCGGTGTTATCCTATCAGCCGGAGGCCATCCACAAAATCCCCATCCTTCCGGTGGACGCGATACACACCCACTATTATTTCCGCTTCGCAGCCGTCGACCAGCCCGGCGTGCTCTCGAAAATCTCCGGCATCCTCGGCGACAACGGCATCAGCATCCGCTCGGTACACCAGAAGGGACGCCGATCCGAAGGTGCGGTGCCGATCGTGATGTTGACTCACAGAGCCAGGGAAGCTGCGGTGAAAAGGGCACTGAAGGAGATCGCCGATCTCGACATCGTCAGCGATCTGCCCGTGCTGATCCGCATCGAGGACGAAAACGGGGGCGAGTGATCATTCCCCGACCGTCAACATAACCCCCCTTATCGCCAATGAAAAAAGAGGTGCGCCATGTACATTGTCTGCTCAGATCTGGAAGGAGTCTTCGTTCCCGAGATTTGGATCAACGTCGCCGAAAAGACGGGCATCGAGGAGCTTCGATTGACGACACGGGATATATCGGACTATAATATTCTTATGCGGAAACGGCTGTCCATCCTGGATCGGCACGGTCTGAAACTCAAAGACATCACCGATGTCATCGCCGCCATGCGACCGCTGGACGGCGCCCTTGATTTTCTCGACTGGCTAAGGGCGAAGGTATCGGTTATCGTGGTGTCGGACACTTTCACCCAGTTTGCCGGGCCTCTCATTGCCCAACTCGGCTGGCCGACCCTGTTTTGCAACACGCTGGTCGTCTCGCCAGTCGGCAGGATCACGGATTATCGTCTTCGGCAACCCGACGGCAAACGCAGATCGGTCGAGGCCTTGAAAAGTCTTAATTACAAAGTCATCGCCATGGGGGACTCCTACAACGACATCACCATGCTCAAAACCGCCGATCACGGGATTCTTTTCAGACCGCCGTCCAACATAGTCGACGAGTTCCCTGAATTTCCCGTCACGACCGGATATGAAGAATTGAAACCCATCTACGAAAAAATTCTGGCATCGGAAGGCTGACGCCATGCCGACACATACGACCCGCTACCGGGTAATCTACGGCGACACGGATCAGATGGGGGTAGTCTATTATGCCAACTACCTCCGGTTTTTCGAGATGGGAAGGGCAGCCATGTTCAGGCACCTGGGCGTTTCCTACCGTGAGATCGAAGCCAGAGGCTATGTCCTGCCGGTATCGGAGGCTTTCTGTAAATATCATGCATCGGCGCGTTACGATGACGTGATCCTTATTGAGACCGCTTTGGACTCGGGCATTCGGGGCGGTATAAAATTCAACTATACCATCCACAGAGAAGCGGATGGGGTATCCCTCGCGACAGGCCATACCCGGCATGCCTGTATAACTTCCGAAGGACGGGTGGTTCGTCCTCCCCAATTTTTAAGGGAACTCCTCGTCCGAAAGGATGGGGGGGGCAAATGACGTCGGCCATGGACATTTCGGCCTTTTCAAACTGCCGCATTCTGGTTGTCGGCGATCTCATGATCGACGAATATGTCTGGGGAAGCGTTGATCGCATATCCCCTGAGGCGCCGGTTCAAGTCGTTATCGTAGACCGGGAGGAGTATACGTTGGGCGGCGCCGGCAACGTGGTCAACAACCTGGCGGCGCTGGGTGCCCAGGTTTCGGTTGCAGGCGTCATCGGTACCCGTGCCGACGGAGATCGACTCATGGGGATGTTCACGGCCATGGACGTCGATGCATCGGGAGTCGTTCGTGACCCCGTACGTCCTACTACCCGAAAAACCCGCATCATCGCCGCCAACCAGCATGTACTTCGTATCGATCGAGAGACCCGAAGCAGCATATCGGAGGACGCCCACCAGGCCCTGGACATGTTCATCCGTCGGAAATTGCCGCAATCGGATGTCATGCTGATTTCCGATTACGGCAAGGGTGTCGTCACGCCTTCCTTGATTCAGACCGCCGTTCGAATCGCCGATGCCTGCGGTAAAATCGTCATCGGTGATCCCAAAGGTGTTGATTTTTCGAAATATGCCGGTCTGACGTTAATCACGCCGAATCAGAAGGAGGCGGCCCTCGCATCAGGTGTCGATATCGCGGACGATGCCGGCCTGTCCCAAGCAGCCCACCGGCTTCTGGATATCTCCGGCGTCAGGCATCTCCTGGTCACGCGAGGGAAGGACGGTATGGTGCTCTTCGAAGAGGGAAAATCGCCTTATGCCATTCCAGCCGAAGCACGGCAGGTTTACGACGTATCGGGAGCCGGCGATACGGTCATCGCCGTTTTCGGTCTGGCCGTTGCCGCAGGACGGTCCTTCCGGCAAGCTGCCGTAATGGCCAATACGGCGGCCGGTCTCGTTGTGGGAAAAGTGGGAACCGCCACCATAACCCCGGCCGAATTGTCAACCGCATTACGCCATGACGCCATCTCCCGGAAGCACAAATCCCTGGCTGAATTGTCCAAAATCGTTTCCGAACTCCGACGAAAAGGCAACAGGATCATTCTCACCAATGGTTGTTTCGATCTTCTCCATGCCGGCCACATCCATCTGTTTTCAGCGTCCAAGGAAATGGGGGACGTTTTGGTTGTCGCCATCGACGACGATACTTCCGTCCGACGGTTGAAAGGAAACGGACGGCCGGTCATCGGCGCCCGGGAACGCGTCCGGATCCTGAGTGCGCTGGACAGCATCGACTACGTCGTGGTATTTTCCAGCGAGATGCTCCCGCAACTGATTGAAACCCTCCGACCCGACGTTCTGACCAAAGGCAGCAATTACACCGCCGACACCGTTCTCGGGCACGAACAGGTGGAACGGATGGGTGGACGGGTGGCCTTGGTCGAGGTGACGGAAAGCATCTCCTCTTCGGAGATCATTCAGAGCATTCGATCCAACCCGGCAAAGTGACCTGAATCAGCGACGAAGAGGGCATCAATGTTTATCGACGAAAAAGAAAACGGCATTACATTCAAGGTGTTCGTTCAACCCAGATCCTCCCGGAATATGATCGTCGGATCCCACGGAGACGCCCTTAAGGTCAAATTGACCGCCCCTCCCGTAGGAGGAGCGGCAAACCGTATGTGCATCACGTTTTTCTCGAAAATTCTCGGGGTGCCAAAATCTTATCTCGAAATCCAGGCCGGACACGCCGGTCGAACCAAAATTCTTCGCGTTCTCCTGGACGAGGGGTGCAGTGACCGGAGGCGCATTCGAGAGCTCTTGAAAAAAATATCGGTTCAATAAAAAATATTTCTTGACTTTATTCGCCGATGATATTAGTTTCGGGAATTGTTGATGCGGGGTGGAGCAGCCAGGTAGCTCGTCGGGCTCATAACCCGAAGGTCACAGGTTCGAATCCTGTCCCCGCTACCACACTTCTTCAAAACAAACGGTGCGATATCGATTCAGATCGACGTATTACAGTGTACTGTTTTAATCACGATTAAAACAGGGTTGTATTTTATGTTGACGCTATGGAAACATTGACGCTATCCACCATGCAATGCGAATTATTCAATTCACCTTTCCTGTTTTTATTGCCCATCCCTTCTACATACCACCCCTTCTATAAAAGAAGCGTAACGGTCGCGATGTGATGGAGATCCGAATGATACACCCACCGATGTAATTGCGGTTTACAATCGGGCACAGTGTCGGCATGCCTATCCAGAACCGTAAAGGCCATCCCCGACAGAGGGATACAGTGTGTCGTTACCGCTCTGAATATACATGCCGTCTGGTGAAAGCGTTTGTCGTCTGGATTGCCCAGGCAAACCGAACCGTTATAAAATCCGACCGCTCACGCCCGGAGCGTTCGACTTCGCCGGGTCGAAAAGCATCGCTTAACAACATTATCTTGAGGATGGTGTTTCCTTGAAAACCAAAACATCTCTATTTAAATTCCTGGAGTTCTTTCGTCACAAAAAGAATGGCTCATCAGCGCCGTCTCTTCTCTCGCCATTGTCCTTTCCGTCCCCCAGCGGACTGAGCGAGGAAACCTCCAACCGGTCCGTCAAGGGACTCATCATTGGCCTGCTGGCGGCACTGCCGCTCGTATATGGCTTTTTCTGGGGCGACTATTTAGAGATGCTGGAAATTTTCGTCTACCACCGGGAGACCTCGTGGTCTGTCGATGTGATCCGGATCTCCGTCTGGATCGCCCTGGCGGCCCTGGTGTGGCGCGTCTATCTCGTTTACACTTACCGTCCCGCAGCAGCCTGCACCGATCAGGAGCTGCCCCTCTGTTCGGTTATCGTGCCGGCGTACAACGAGGGCGCTCAGGTGCTCTATACCCTCCGCAGCGTGGCGGCCAGTGATTATCCCGTCGAGAAACTGCAGATCATCACTGTCGACGACGGCAGTAAGGACGACACCTGGCGCTGGATGAAGCAGGCCGAAAGAGAGCTGGGAGATCGGGTGGAATTGATCCGCCTGGCTGAAAACAGCGGAAAGCGCCGTGCCCTTTATGAGGGGTTTCAGCGCAGCCGGGGGGATATTTTGGTGACCATCGACAGCGATTCCGAGGTGGATGCCTCGACCCTTCGCCATCTCGTCAGCCCCTTCGTTCGCGACCCCATGGTAGGGGGCGTCGCCGGCAACGTTCGGGTGCTCAACACTGCGGCAGGCATCATTCCCAAGATGCTCGACGTCGGTTTTACCTTCAGCTTTGATTTCATCCGGGCCTCCCAGAGCCGGGTCAACACGGTGATGACCACTCCGGGAGCGCTGTCCGCCTATCGGCGGAGCGTCGTCGCTCCAGTGCTGAAGCAGTGGCTCCACCAGACCTTCCTGGGTCGGCCCGCCAATATCGGCGAGGACCGCGCTTTGACTAATCTGATCCTCAAGAACGGCTACCATGTCCATTTTGCCAAAAAAGCCTTCGTATATACCGAGGTGCCCACCGCTTACATGGGGCTTGCCAAGATGTTTCTGCGATGGGCCCGCTCCAATGTGCGGGAGACGATCGTCATGGCGGGGTTTATCTTCAAACGGTTTCGCAGGACGCCGGCTCTCGGGGCCCGCATCAACCTGCTCCTTCATCTGCATCGCATGACCATCGGTGAAATCCTCAAGATCTGGTCCCTGGGCGTCATTGTCTTTTACCCGACGCTGTTCCTGCTCAACATGTTCACGGGCGCGATTCTCTTTTCAATGATCCCCGGACTGTTTTATCTTTACCGGCACAAGGACAGCAATTTTCTGTGGGCGATCCCCTACAGCCTTTTCTGGCTCATCGGCCTGTCCTGGATCAGTCTGTATGCCTTGTTCACGCCCCACCGCACGGGTTGGCTGACACGGGACCTGAAAGATCAGGCAACGCCTTTGCTCGCGGCCGTCCCCCAAAAAAGCAAGTAGCCATTCAACGACCCGGGTCTGAAAAAGGACGGCCCGGGTCGTTTTTGTCAGACCGCCCGATACACCTCGGATCGACCGCTGCAATTCCGATTACAATCCGCCATTTTTATCGGATCGACCCCATCTATTCAACGCTTCCGCCGGATATACCTGCATTGTAATACATCATGACCGGTTCAAATCGGATAGAACCGACTCCACCAGACGCCGGATCTCCTTCAAGCGAGCCTCGGACACAGCCTCAAAGCGCAACACCAGGGCCGGTTGCGTGTTGGAGGCCCGCACCAACCCCCATCCGTCGTCAAAGAGAATGCGAACGCCGTCGATGTCGATGATGTCATAACGGGTTTTAAAATATCCGATCGCTTTCTCCACGAGACCGAATTTTTTGTCGTCCGGACAATCAATCCGGATCTCGGGCGTCGTATAGGTTCGGGGAAGATCCGAGAGCAGGTCCGAAATCCGCCGACCCGTGGCCGCCAGAATCTCCAACAGACGGCAGGAGGCATAAACGGCGTCGTCGAAGCCCAGATAACGGTCTTCAAAAAACATGTGGCCGCTCATCTCGCCGGCCAGAACCGCCCGTTCCTCTTTCATTTTAGCCTTGATCAGGGAATGGCCGGTCTTCCACATCACGGCACGTCCGCCCCGCCTTTCGATGTCGTCATACATCACCTTGGAGCATTTGACCTCGGAAATAAACACCGATCCGGGTCTTCGGGAAAGGATTTCCCTTGCATAGAGGACCATGAGTTTATCACCGTAGACAATCTTGCCTGTTTCGTCCACCACGCCGATGCGGTCCCCGTCTCCGTCGTAACCGATGCCGACATCCAACTCATGCTTTCGAACAAGAGCGATAAGGTCTTTCATGTTATCGAGAACCGTGGGATCGGCTTCGTGATGGGGGAAGGTGCCGTCCATCTCACAGTAGAGTTCATGAACCTCACAGTTGAGATTCTTCAAAATGGGTACCGCTACCACGCCGGCCGTGCCGTTGCCTGCATCGATGCCCACTTTCAACGGTCGGGCGAGAATGATGTTCTCCTCCACGAATCGCTGATATTCAGGGATGATTTGAGCATTTGAACAAGACCCCACCCCCCTGATGAAGCGACCCGCCTCTACGATTTCGCGGATCGTCTGCAGATCTTTTCCATGTACGGAATCGGACCCGATGCAAATTTTAAAGCCATTGTATTCCTTGGGATTGTGACTCGCCGTGACCATGACGCCGCCGTCCTGTTTCAGGCTTTGAATAGAAAAATAGAGCACGGGAGTCGGACAAATGCCGATATCCGTAACCTGACACCCTGCGGCAATCAAACCCTCGATCAAAGCCCCTGCAAAATCATTTGACGAAATACGGCAGTCGCGTCCAACCGTCATCTTGCGACACTCCCTTTGGACCATAAAGGTACCAATCCCCTGGCCCAGCCACCGGACCTCTTCAATCGAGATGTCCTTGCCGGCAATCCCTCTGATATCATATTCTCTAAAAATTTCAGGATTCATCGATATTCCTTTATTGATATGGCTTTGATGCGGTTTACCGCGGTCCGCTATTTCAAATCAACGATTGTCCAAAACGGCCGGCCATGTGTGGGACGACCGTCATCGATCCGATATCGAGAAAAACCCGAAGCACATGGCTTCGGGTTGTAGATTACAGGGTTGATATCACTCAGATCTTCAGAAAAAATCATTGCATCAACAGACAGCTCCGGACAGCTGTCTGTTTCAGTTCAAGGCAGCCCTTCTGGCGGCTTTGATCTTTGCTTTCAATCGTTTTCTGTAATGCTTCTTACTGTTGTCGCCGCGGGACGCGTTGTCGCCAAGTCGGAAGATAACCTCCTCCAAGGCAGCAACCAGATTCAGGTCACCGACAGTAGATCCCCCCGCCATGAGATGTGCCGTTCCGGTAAGAATTTCCCTTATCTCTTCAGAATTCATATCCGGATCAACAGCGAGCATCATCGCTACGGCAGCTGTGACATAGGGTACCGCCATGCTGGTACCGCTCGTAATCCCAAGACCTTTCATGGCATCACCATTGGTAATATCCACAGATAGAATATTGGCGCCCGGCGCCAGAATGTCTATCTCATCTCCAAAATTACTGAACGTCGCCAACCGACCGTAGGCATTGCTTGCGCCAACGGCAATGACTTCCGGATATCTTGCAGGATACATCACTGAGAACTTCGGGAGAGCATTATTCAAATCACCATCCGCCGATCCGCCATCCGCCGATCCGCCATCCGCCGATCCGCCGTCCGCCGATCCGCCGTCCGCCGATCCGCCATCCGCCGATCCGCCGTCCGCTGATCCGCCATCCGCTGATCCGCCATCCGCAGTAATTTTCAGCGTAATATTTGGATCATAATTGGATTTGTTTCCTGCGGATGCCAACATGATAACACCGGCTTTGGCACTCTCCTGGATCGCCCGCCTCACGGCCGGGCTGTCCTGACGATAAGCGATGCTCATGTTGACGATCTTGATGTCGTTATCAATGGCCCACTGAAGGCCATAGATAATATTGGAGAGAAAGCCCATGCCGTCATCACCCAGAACCTTGACGGAATAAAGATCAATATTCGCTCCTGCTCCCCATCGATGTTGGGGGTCCAGAATTCCGCCGATGATACCGGCGACATGACTCCCGTGACCGTTATCATCAAAGGCCGTTTCAGTTTTGAGTTTAAATATATCGTCGCTTTCAACGAATTCCACGACGTTAACAGCGCTTTCTGCAATACGCCATAAATAACGATGATACGCTTGCATACCCGTATCAAAAATGGCGACGGGTGCGCTGTTCATTTTTAATTTTTTCAATGCAAAAGCAACCGGATCCGGAATGTTATCGTGTTGAAGCACGCCAGAAAAAAAACGATCGTCATAGGGTTGGTCAAACAGTTTGAGAACGCTCCAGGGCGCCTCGTAACGATGTTGCTGCCTGTCCAGAAAAGGCGAACGCGTCAACGGCCTGATAAAACTGACGCCCTGGCCGTACAGACTTTCGTTGCCGGACAGTTCAAGATCGCTCTCTATGGATGAAATACGATAGTCCGCAGCCATTTCCGCATCGCTCACGCGCTCCGGAACCCCCATCACCAGTCCGTCGATGATGGGAATTTCCATGAATGTGACAACACCCCGTTGTCTCCATTCCCTGGCGTAAGCCCGAACGTCTGACCAGGTTCTGCCTTCATTGAACAGAACAATCTTTTTCCGGTAATTGTCAAGGAGATGCCTCGGGTTCCGGTGATTATCAAGGATATGTCTCAAGTTCCGGTGATTATCAAGGGGATACCTCGAGCTCTGGGCGCAAAGGGGTGTAAGCCCCACGAACATCAAGCCCGTCAGGGCAACAGCCGTATACCACATCAATTTCAAATATTTCATCTCTTCCCCCCATGATTATCGATTCAATTCGATACTTGTTTTTTAAAATATTATAAAATGTTACGCATTTAGAAGATGTCACCCGTCAAAAAAGCATATGAATTTAATTATAAAATGATTTTAAAAAAAATCTCCTCTTCCGACAAGGAACAATTCATTTATATTTTGTTCGGGAATTGCCAAAATAATTCAGGCAAATCGTGGAAAGCCGAAATACGGCGCATTGCCGATCGGCCGGCGCAATGCCTTCTGATCAGGGTACGGGTACCCAATCAGATACCGAGGAATTCAGCCATATGCTCGACATTTTCGGTCAAACATAATGTCTACGTCCTCATTTTTGAGGCTTGAAATCAATCCATACCTTGCGGAAAGGGATGTAAGCGCCTCCCAAATAGCTGATTTCAACTCCTTTTACCCACGGCTGAAACAGATAGTTGAAGCTGTTGACATGTTGCGTGATGATCGGCGCTTCCGACATGACCAGACGTTGGACCTCACGGTAGATTTCGACCCGTTTCATATAGTCCATCTCTCGTCGGGCCTCTTCAAGTGCCTGATCAATGATGGGATTTGAATATCCCATCCGGTTGGTTCGGCTCCTGGAATGACAGAGCACATAAAGAAAATTATCCGGATCCGGATAATCGCCATACCAGGCGGCATAAAACAGCGGTACTTTTTTTTCGTCGATCAAGGACAGGAAATGCTGCCAATTATCGGCCACCCTGGGGATCACCGTAATACCGACGGCCTTCAAATATTTCTGGTAGGCCTGAAGTTCAAGCTGAACGCTCTCGGATTTGGAAAAGGTCCACAGTTCAAGCGGCGGAATCCCCTTACCGTTGGGAAAACCAGCCTCCTCCAGAAGCTGTTTGGCCTTATCCAGATTATAGGTATATCCAACAAAATCCGGATTGAATCCGGCCAGACCGGGCGGGAGGATTCCCTTGGCCCTGATGCTTCCCCGCTTGGTGATCTCCTTCACGATCGTATCGGTGTCTACCGCATAGGAGATGGCCTGACGAACCTTAATATTGTCCAAAGGCGGTATGGTGACGTTTATTCCGACATAAACAAGGTTGAGCAACGGCTTGCTGACAAGGTTATATCGTTTTGCATAATCCGCACTGGACTTGATCATTTCATACTTGTCACTGGGAATGATGGACTCTTCCAGATACCCCCGCTCGAAATCGCTGAAAATATTTTCGAGTTCATTGTTCGGATATATCTGAAAATATAGAGTGTCAAGGAAAGGGCTCCCGTTAAAATATCCGTCATTTGCCGAGAGAATGATGCCCTTTCCCGATGTCCATGTCTCGAAACGAAACGGCCCGGTTCCCACAGGATTTGTCCTGAAATCTATTCCTACAGCCTCTTTGGGTATCACTTTGGCGTTTGCCATGGCGAGTATCGAGAGGAAAGGCGCATAAGGCTGCTCAAGTCGGATGAGCAGCGTCTGCGGATCCTTGGCGACGAGCCCGGTGACCCTATCGGCGAGTCCCTCGCGAAACGCTTTAGCGCCTTCGATGTTCAAAAAGAACGAAGCCACAGGGGATCGGGTCGCAGGATCGAGGATCCTTTGAAATGAATAGACAAAATCCTCAGCCGTCACCTGTCGGCCATTATGAAATCGCACATCCTTTCGAAGGAGAAACGTATAGGATTTGTGATCTCTCGCGATCTTCCAGATATCCGCTATGGCGGGAACGATATTCAAATCCTTGTCATACTCCACAAGACCGTCGAAGATGTTGTTAGCCACATTCACGGCATAGATATCGGTAATATACGCCGGATCGAGCGAATTGGGTTCCCCGGAAAGGGGAATATTGTATTTTCCTCCGGGAACCGGTCCTGGAGCCGCCCAGGCCAAGGTAGCCCACACCCCCCATGTGAGCGTCGCCAAAAACGTCAATAGATGTCGTTTACGGATCATGTTTAACAGTCTCATCTTCTCTTCTTCTCCTTTTCATCGGGATTCCATTTAAGGAAATAACACCCTCCAGGCTTCATGGCTCTTTCCTGAAACTCACTCGAAAACCGCCTGTTATGCGACAGGCCTCAGATCACATCTACCCGGGAAGGGTTCACCGAACGGCCACTATAAATCAGGATATCGCAGTCGCTGTCCAATCGGCCACAAAAGCGTAAAACTGGTCCAGGGCGCTTTTCCAGGGTCAGGTTCGTTTGGCGATCGGCAGTTGAATCAATCGGCTTTCTTCAAATAATTCGTGTGGGTTTCTGACTGCCAACTGCTCTTCATAAATTTCCAGAAGGACATCCACCACATCGGAGTCAAATTGTTGTCCTTTATTGTTGACCAGTTCGGTTTTGATAAGGAGCGCCGGAAGCGTATCCCGATAGCTTCTTCTGGAATTCATGGCGTCGAATGCGTCGGCTGCGATGATGATCTTTTCCGATACAGAGAGCTGATGGCCCATCAATCCATCCGGATACCCTCGTCCGTCCTCTCTTTCGTGGTGATGACGGACGATGCGTCGTTCCTCTCTGAGAGATACGATGGGTTGAAGAATTTCCTCACCAATGACGGGATGCTGCTGGATCACTTGACACTCCGACCTATTCAATCTACTGCTTTTATTTAGTATATTATCCATGATCCCGATTTTCCCGATATCATGAAGCAACGCGGCGTTGTAGAGGACCTGAAGGGAATGAACGTCCAGGTTGATCCGTCTGCCGATTTCTCGACTCAGGTTGGCCACCCGTTCTCCATGACCGTGGGTGTATTTATCCTTGAATTCCAGTGATTTGGCGAGAGATTTGATGGAACTGATATAGGCGTTTTCCAGTTGAGCGAATAATTTAATATTTTCGATGGACGTAGTGGTCTGACTGGCCAGGACACAGAGGGTCTGTATCTCCCCCAGCATCATGATGCTTCTCTGACGGCGGATAAGATTGATGAATCCCGCAATCTCCTTGGACTGACGCAGTGGTATCGAGATGCGTTCGAGTTCAGGAAAGGAACTGATGCCGGACTTGACGAACGGTGAACCGAGACCGGATATAGAAGCATTTTCACTGATAAACATAAGAGGCTCCGCATCCAGCAGCGGCGGCTTTTCAAGAAGCCGATGATATTTCACGCGATCGTTCTCGTTCACCGAAGGCTTGATGACGCTTGCCACCATTCGAGTCGAGTCATCCGGCTCTACGATCAAAAGTGATGCAGCCATGGTATCGGTGGCCGAAAGTACCACTTCCAGAATCTGGTCATAAAGACGATCGTGGTTTTTGAGGGAGGTCATGGCCTGACTGGCATCAAAAAGATACCTGAGCCGTTGGTTCGTGAGGGTCAGTTCCGCATTGGAATTCTCTATGATTCGAATGTGATCCTTCAGCTTTTCCTGCATATTTCCGAAACGGCGCGCTAAATAACCAATTTCGTCTCGGGATTCCACCCGAATCTCCTGGTCATAGTCTCCTTTTGAAATACCCTCGACATGTTTCATCAATGTGGCGATCGGCCGGGTAATGCGTGTCGAAAAAAGCACGGAGATCAAACAACTTATGATGAGAACGATACCGCCCAGAATCAGAAGTGTTCTCCGGGTCTGATCAATGCCGGCATTCATGGACTCGAGGGACAACCCGATCCGTACGGTGGCCCAATGTTTTTTGAGGACGGTAATAGGTGCGGAAATTTCGCAGATATTCTGTTTAGGGTCATTATCCAGGACGAGGTATCGGACCGAGACGCTTCCAGCGTCAGACACTTGGGTGGCGGGCAGCGATTTTAAGAGGGACGCCTTGAAGCGAGGGACACCTTTATAGGCTGCCGTCTCACCGTCAAAAAGCTGGATCGAGGCATATACGAGTTCATTTTCCGAAACGGTTTTGGCTACGTTCTGTTCCATGCCGACATAGTTGTATGTCGAGACGAGGCTCGTATTCACGGCGGCAAGGTTTTTGGCGATGGTGACCCCTCGTTTCAGGAATTCCTCTAAAATCGAGTTGTGCATCCTTCGCTCCACGACCATGATGGTAATGGTCATGATCATGCACTCCAGGAGGATGATGCCGATCATGAATTTGGTCTGCAGGCGAATGCCAATATCAGCTCTCTGTTTTGGTGCTATCGATTTCATGATCAACATGTTTTCGCACGAGAATAAAACAGGTTCATAGCACGGGATATCAACATCGGATCCATTACGTCACGACTCCACCAAAACCACGGTTTATACAATCAGACATTGTTGCCCGTCATCTGAATCGAAACCAAGGCATTTTTTACCAGGAAGACCATAATTGTTCAGACAATGCGCATTCCTCCATTTTGTTGATATAAAAACGTAAATCAGTATCAACAGCACGCGATCGACGGTCATGCACTTATGATCGGATCAGTAACGTATAACCCTGAAAAAAACACTATAACTTTTTTTATATTCTTCTTGGCCAAGAATATGTGAAATACATCACAAAAACTCGGAAATTTCAAACATAAATGCACCGGCCTCATTCGAAATCAGATTAATTCATAATTCCTCGAGCCGGATATCGGCGGTTTTGACCCTGAAATCGATCGATACGAACGCACATCAGCCCTTCACCACGGCCATGGGCCGCAACCGTGCCACCTTACGAGAAAGGCCCGCGCCGTGCACAACCGCCACAACCTGGGAAATGTCCTTATAGGCATCCGGCATTTCCTCGGCCATCGTGCCGCGGCCGGTCCACCGGACCAGGATACCTTTGTCCTCCAACTCCCGATAAATGGCCCGGCCTTTGGCGGCCTTTTTCGCGGCTGTCCGGCTCAACACTCTGCCGGCACCGTGACACGTGGAGCCGAATGTCTCCGCGAGAGCCGTCTCCGTTCCCACGAGAACATAGGACGCCCTCCCCATGTCGCCGGGAACCAGCACCGGCTGCCCAACCGACCGGTAGGCGGCGCAGACCGCCGGGTGACCGGCCGGAAACGATCGGGTCGCCCCTTTCCGGTGAACACAAACGGTGCGACGTTTACCCTCGATCAGATGTTCTTCTTTTTTGGCGATATTATGACAGACGTCATACAACAACCGCATGGCAAGGTCTCGGGGTGAAATATGCAGCACATTCAGTAACACCTCCCGAGCCAGGTGCATGAGGATTTGACGATTCGCCCAGGCGTAATTGGCGGCGCAGGCCATGGCGGAAAGGTAGCGCTGACCTTGGGGAGACTGGATCATGGCACACGAAAGTTGACGATCGGGCAGATCAAATGGAAGGGTCTGGACATGTCGTGCCATGACGGCCAGGAAATCGTCGCAGATCTGATACCCCAGGCCCCGGGACCCCGTGTGAATCATCAGCGTAACCTGCCCTTCATAGAGGCCGAACGACCGAGCCACCGTATCGTCGTAGATCTCGTCCACCACACCGACTTCGAGAAAATGGTTGCCCGATCCCAGGGTTCCCAGTTGCTTTTTGCCCCGAAGCATCGCGCGGTCGCTCACTTCACCGGGATCTGCACCGGGAAGCACTCCCCCCTCCTCGGTGTGCTCGATATCCCTCTCTTCGCCGAAGCCGTTCTCGACCGCCCATCGACTGCCGGTCCTGAGAACGGTTTTTTCATCCCGCTCGGTGAGCTTGACGCTCCCCTGGGAGCCGACTCCGGAAGGAATGTTCCGATATAGCCCGTTCACCAGGTCTTCCAGACGCGGCCTCACATCCCCCTCCGCCAGCCGGGTAGTCGCCAGCCTCACCCCGCAGTTGATGTCATATCCGACGCCGCCGGGAGACACGATGCCGTCCTGCCAGTCAAACGCCGCCACTCCACCGATGGGAAATCCGTAACCCTGATGAACATCCGGCATGGCCATGGAGGCCTTCAGGATACCGGGAAGAGAGGCCACATTGGCCACCTGTATCAACGTATCTTCCTGCCGTATCGCCGCGATCATGTCCCCGTCGGCATAAATTCTGCCCGGAACCCGCATATTGCCGGTCCTGGGCAACTCCCACACATAGTCATTGATTTTGATGAGTTCCCTTGTCATCATTACCTCCCCTTTTTCGGTTTGGCGGCAACCGGCGTCCTTTCATCGGCTTCAGCGCCGAGATATCAGCCACCCGGTTCCATTCTCCGGATCGGCATGACCTGCGAGATGGCGGGATGCTTGCAGCAGCGCTGAATCTTTTTGAAGAAAGGCCGCATGAATTCGAACATTAATAATTTCGAACATTAATAATAAAGATATGCCCGGTTCCAGAAAAAACCAAAGGTCAATGCCGTCGCAACCCGTTGAATGATTTCTGATCCACCGGGATATCCATATTTCCATGGACGTCTAAACGAATTTGTAATATCATCCGGTTGTTCGTAACGCCTATCGCCTCCTCTTGAGGAAGTCCAATGAAAATAGACGGTCTCCGATATCCATTGATCATCGCCCACCGGGGCTACAGCGCGAGATATCCGGAAAACACCTTGATCGCCTTTGAAAAAGCCCTCGAATCAGGAGTCCAGATGATCGAACTGGACGTAACGCTGACACGCGACCGGAAAATCGTGGTCATTCACGACGAAACCCTTTACCGAACGACAAGCGGCCGCGGCAAGGTTGCCGATTACACCCTCACTGAATTGAAGATGCTGGATGCGGGCGGTTGGTTTTCAGATCGTTTCTCGGGGGAAGCCATCCCTGTCTTGACGGAAGTGTTGACGCTGGCAGGGGGTCGGGCCACCGTCAATATCGAAATCAAACCCGAGGCCTACGACCCTCGACACCCGAAAGACGCCATCGAACGTCAGATATGGCGTATGTTGCATCATCGACACCTTCTGACGGATGTATTGGTTTCCAGTTTTGAGGCGGAGATTCTTGCAGAGTTGGCTCGGATGACCCCGAAACCCAATTTGGCGTTTCTGACGAAAGGCAGAACCGACACCGGTGTTTTCGATACCTGCCGAAAAATTGACGCCTTTTCCTGGAATGCCCACTACCGCGATTTGAATCGAACCCGTGTTGAAAACGCCCACGATCTGGGACTGAAGGTCTTTGCCTACACGGTCAATGCACCCGACGACATTCTGGCACTGATCGACATGGGGGTGGACGGCATCTACACGGATGATCCCACGGCGGTCGATATGGACCTGAGATGCGGGCGTAGGGTTTCATAAATGGGGAGGTGGGTGGATCGAAGACGCGGCCGGTTTAGACGATGGCTCAACCGTCTCATCGATGCGGTAAGCTTCAACGACCAGATCCGGGATCTGGCGGAGATGCTCAATCGGAAAGTCGAGCAGTCCGAAGAAGCGACGCCGGATATAGTCTCCCATCCCGGCGGATTCAACCGTGCGTTTCGAAAGCGGCGAATGGGTATTGCCGAATCCTATATCCGGATCGCCCAGAAACTGGTGCGCAGCGAAGTACACAACCGGCTTCACGCTCTCAAAACCCTGGTGATGCTATCTCTGCACGCCAAAACCATCAGTATGCCCCTCAATACCGCCCGCGTCCAGACGGAAATCATGAAGGAAGCCGTCAAGAACATCCGAAACCGCCGTCGGCAGATGGAGATGATCGCGGATTTTTCCCTGGCCTCTTACGGTCATGAGGCCACCATCCGAAGATTTCTGAAGGAGCTGAAGCGGCTGGAGGTTCCGGAAACCGGCCAACCCCTGAAGAACCTCGACATGGGGTGGGACGCCCACGTCCACGACAACCTCTCAGAGGGCAGAAAAACCCCGAGTCAGTTGGTTCTGGACGCCTTCATCAAGGGAATCTCACGCCTCACCCTGGCCTATTACGACATTCCCCACCGGGATATTGTTTTTGAAGCGATGGAAGCCGGAAGGATACTGGGTGTCGAGGTATCCATCGGCATCGAGTTCAGCGTAGGGCGTCGAACCCGCAGAAAACACTTTCTCTTTCTTCCGCCCGCCGTCACGTTTGAGGCCTTTTTGGAATTCTTCAATTCGAACTGCGCGGTGCTCGCCCATTTTTACGACGGACTGGATGAAAATCGAAACCATCGACGGCGGGTTATCACAGAGATCCTGGAACATTTCAACCGGACCCACCTCATCAACATCAACCAGGGATTCGCCGAAGACAGCATCTTCGCACTTCAGCCGCTTCAGCTCGCGGACCTCGAAAAAATCGTTCCCTACGATCAATTTTCCCGAAACCATCTGAGCGAACTGCTTTATGAGCAACTGAAAGCCGTCCTGAAAAGACGGGTGCTCCTTCTGAAAGCCCAATTCGAAATCTCCCGACAGCTCTTCAGAGAGGACACCCTTACCGGATGGGAACTGGAGCAGATTTCGGCAACCTATCGTCGCATCCGGGAACTTTACACGACCTTAAGCCCGGCACACATCAAAAGCGAATACTTTTCAGGAAAAAATATCTTCGATTACGATTCCGCTTTTGCCTCCGAAGCCGACATCATGCCGGACCTGAAACAATCCGGGGCCCTCATCACCTTCAACCACCCCCTGGAACACGGGTTCGAATCGGCCGTGGAAACCGTTCTTGCCGCTCACCCTTACATCGACCAGATCGAGTTGATGAACATGCGGGACAGCATGGGTCGGGACCCTTCTGAAATCATGCGCCTGACGCGCTTCGTGAGCCTGATCAACACCGGCACCTTGTCGGAAGCAAAGCAATTCCTGGAGGATCTGAACCGACGCCCCATAGACAAATCCCGCCTCGAAAGCGCCTTTGAGAAATACCATCGGAATCTTCTGGTTCCCATAGCCGCCAGCGCCGCCACCGGGTGGAAGCCCCAGGTTCCGGGTATGGGATTCATTCGGGAATCGCGCATTCCGAAAAAATCCCGCAAATATTTTTGTCAGACCCATTATCGCCTGCCCCGACCTGTTTCAGATCTGATCAACGGCGGGGGACGCAGATCGAGTCCGGATCCGGAAAACGACAGGGCGACCGGTACCGTTGACGAGATTTACTGCCTGGGCAAAAGCGGCCATTTCAGACCCAACCTGGTGGGTGACGAAGCACCAATCGAAAATATCGGACTGCGGCGAGCCTGGCGCTACCTCAACCCAGCCCTCAAGAATATGATTCGCGTCGTCATCGGCTTGTTGCCGGCCTACCTCTGGATCGGCTGGGAATATACCTTGATCTGGTTCGGGATTACCTTTTTCCGGAACGTCTTCGTGGATCTCGTCGCCTTTTCAGGTCCCCGCCCCAAGGCATGGTCCTTTCGGGACGTCAATCTCGACAACACCACCCAATCCCTCTTCTGGACCGGCTTTTCAGTTCCCGTCCTGGGAATGGTCAAGCTGGGATTCGACTATTCCTGGCACTTCGCCTTCACCGGGCTCCTTTTCGTGTGGCTCAAATTTCTGGTAATCTGCATCGCCAACGGCCTTTATATCTCGGCGCACAACAAAATCAGGCGGTTCGACAACCGCGTCATTCGCGCCAATTTCTTCAGGAGCATCCTGGCGTGGCCGTTTTCAGCCGCCTTTTCCCCTGTCGGCAACCTGATGCAGGTGCCCAGCATCGTCCAGGCCAAGTTCTGGTCCGACGTGGTCGCAGCCGTTATTGAAGGCACCGGGAAGTTTCAGCAGAAAATCGTTCTCAGAAAACGGGACTACCGCGAAATCCTGCCCCAGCTCCGGTCCGGGGACAGGGATGCCCGCATGACCGCGATGATGGATACCCTCTATATCTGGGGCAAGCGCCAAAGGGGCGCCAGCGGGCTTTCACAGATCCTTCTGGGCAGAGGCGGCCTCAAGGCGGCTGTTTTGGGGGTTTTCAGAAAGGGTGATGCCAGGGATCGGGAACGGCAGGCAGCATCCGGTGCGGCGGATCTCGATCTGATGATCGAGCGTTTCGCGCCCCACCACGTCACCCCGGCGCTTTCCCGGTTCATCCTATCCAAATACACCCATAACGAAGCCATCGTGCTGATCGACATGCTCGACAGCCATCTGATCGATTTCCACGCGTGGTTGAAAAAGCTCCGGAAAAAATCCAGGGGCGGCAAACCACCGAATATCACCGCTTCCTGAAGGCCGCCGCCCGAAACGCTAAATATCGAAAACGACCCGTGCGGTCCACCCTCCCGATGACGGGGCGACACGGATCTGGTGATAGGTGACGGCCTTGATTTCCTGGAGAACGGTATGGCGGACGGGGTCGAAGGTTTCGTAGTGAAGTCGGGCCGAGAGGACAAATGCCGACAGAGACAGGATCTCGACCTTCACAACGAAGCGATCCTCGCCGGTCCACTGATAGAGGACCTCTCTGAGCCAGTTGACCATGAGATCGGGCCAGTCGTCGCCGGAAACCTGAACAACGAGGGTCTCGGATTTCGCGGCTCCGGACTCGCGAATCTCGGCGACCACGTCAAAGAGAGCGAGAACGGTGTCCGCAAAGAGCGACGCCAGATCCGCGGCCGTCACCTCGAGGCCGAAATCGGCCGGATGATCGATGATCTGATAGGTCATGGCCCGTTTCATATCATTTTTCGCTGAATTGGGCGAGGAATAAAAAACAGACCTCAAACAGCCTTGAAAAACCGAACACCGTCGTAACATTCCAAACATGTTCGAATACGCGCCGGAACTGGAAACGGTTCCGGCGTTTTTATGCCCGGAAAGCCGCTTCGCCTCAACCCAGGCAATGCTGCCGGTATGGGAAAACCCGCCCGAAATCCTCAAAAACCTCTTGTAACCCGATCCAAAAAAAGATATAAAGTACTGTTTACGGATATTGTTTTCAATCAGTTCGCCTCTGCAGCGAAAGCACCTTTTCCCACGGAGATTCATGGGCATACTATCATCCACGGTGTCCATCACCCGCTATCGGGTCGATGGAAAGATCGAAGCGCCGGTGTTGGAAAACATCACCAGGGGCCTTGCCGGAAATGCCATTACGGAGATCGATGACGAAGCTTCGGAAAAATCCGTTGGGTGGACCGCCCTGGAGAACCCTTTCCGACCGGATTTCAGCGGGTCTTCCTTCGTCATCGGCGCCTATCTGGTCTTCTCCCTCAGGATCGACAAGAAGACCATCCCGGCCAAGATCGTCAAAAAACACTACCAGATCGCACTGGCCAGGCGGATGACCGACACCGGGCGGGACCATCTCACCAAAAGCGAAAAACAGGAAATCAAGGAAGGGGTGGTCCAGGGGCTCAGTATGCGAATCCCGGCGACCCCCAATGTCTTCGACGTCCTGTGGAATATCGAAGGACAATCGCTTTGGTTTTATTCCACCCAGAAAGCCGCCAATGAGGAGCTCGAAACCCTCTTCGCCAAATCATTCAAATGCAATCTCATCCGGCTCTTTCCTTACACTGTCGCCGAGCTTACCGCCGGGCTTTCGGACGCTGAACGGGATGCCCTGGCCACCCTCACCCCCACGCGGTTTGCGGAGTAGGAGTAGAACATGTTGGACATCGCCGTCGCCTACAATCGATACGCTTTTCTGGGATATGAATTTCTGACCTGGCTGTGGTTCGTTGTGGAAAAAGACCGGGATCTTCTGACCGCCATAGAACCCGAAATGACGACCCTCGCCCTCGGCAACCGCGTCGTCCTCGAAAACAGGATTCAGGAAGCCGTGGAGAGCATCACCATAAAGGGCGACGACGCAGGTCTGGAAGAAGGACTTCTCGCCTTGAGGAAAGGAGCGGTCGTTACGGAGCTCAACCTTGTTTACAGGATCGGGGAACAGGAATGGCGCGTTACAGTAAAAGGGGAAAGCTTCAATATTTCCAATCTCAAAACCCCGGAAATCGGGGCCATCGAAACCCGGGACGATATCGAGGGGTTTCTGCTGGAGAAGGTCTACCTGTATGAAAAGGTCGTCCGGCTCATCGATAAGCTTTACGCCGGGTTTCTCCGACACCGGCTTTCCGCGGACTGGAACGAACGGGTGCTTCCGTTGTTGAAGCAGTGGATCCATGAATAACAGAGGGTTTCCTTTATGAAGTTTGTCATCAATAAAAACGACATTCGCAACATACTGGGTAAGGTGCAGGGCATCACCGGCAGACGGACCAACCTGGCCATCACCGAAACCGTTCTCATTCAGGCAAAAGAGCAGACGATCAAGATCGTTGCCACCGACCTCGAAACAGGCTTCGAAGGCGAATACCCGGCCACGGTCGAATCCGAGGGCACGATCGCCATCAACGCCAAGAAGCTCTTTGAAATCGTGAGGGATTTTCCCAGCGATTCCATCGACATCAACGAAGTGGAGAACCGGTGGATCGAGATCGGCAAGGAGAATATCGAGTACCACATCGTCGGCATGAATCCCGAGGATTTTCCCGATATCCCTCAAGTGGATGACGCACCGTTGTTCGAGATGGACACCCAGTCCCTGAAACGGATGATCGAAAAGACCATCATCATCGGCGGCGCGCCCGATGACAAGCGCGCCCACATCAACGGCATCTACTTCGAAAACCTGGATGACGACGATTCCAAAACACTCAAAATGGTCTCCACCGACGGCAGCCGCCTGTCGACGGTCGATTATCCATATGAAAACGGCGTTTGCCCCATAGAGAAAGGCGTCCTCATCCCCAAAAAAGGGCTTGGCGAGGTGCTGAAATTCCTGGGGCCGGAAAAGACCGTGGCTATCGGTCTGAAGGACAGCCATTTCGTCCTGAAAAAAGAAAACGAAAGCTTCACCATTCGCCTTCTGGAAGGGGAATACCCCAACTACAAAGATATTATCGTAAGAGGAATCGGACATGATGTCCCGGTGGATCGCCAGCTGTTTCTGATGGTCCTTAAACGGATGTCTATCCTTTCCTCGGAAAATTATAGGGGGGTCATCTTCAATTTCGAGAAAAACCTCCTGACCGTCCGGGCAACCAACCCTGAAATCGGGGAATCCAGAGAGGACATGGTCATCAAATTCGCAGGAGATCCCATCGAGGCGGCGTTCAACCCGAAATATTTTATCGACTCTCTTGGGGTGATCGAGGATGAAACCGCCGTGATCAACATCGTCAGCAGCGACAAGCCCTGCCTCGTTGAGGGAGAAAAAGACAAAAGCTATTTAAGCATAATCATGCCGATGAAAATATGACACCACAAAAACGATCCAGCAATAATTATACCGCGGGCAACATCAAGATCCTGGAGGGTCTGGAGGCTGTCCGGAAAAGACCCTCCATGTATATCGGAAACGTCGATATGGAGGGACTTCACCATTTAGTCTACGAGGTCGTCGACAACAGCATCGACGAAGCCATGGCCGGCTATTGCGACACTATCCACGTAACGGTCCACACGGACAATTCCGTCAGCGTGGAGGACAACGGCCGCGGCATCCCCGTGGACATGCATGAAAAGGAGAATGTCCCGGCAGTGGAGGTTGTTCTGACAAAGCTTCATGCCGGTGGAAAATTCGACAAGAACTCCTATAAGGTTTCGGGGGGGCTTCACGGTGTAGGGATATCGGTGGTGAACGCTTTGTCGTCATTTCTCGAGGTGGAGATCTACACCGACGGGAAAATCCATCACCAGACCTATTCACGGGGGGCCAAAACCAGCGAATTGACCATTCTCGGCGAAACCGATAAACAGGGGACAAAGGTTCACTTCAAGCCCGACACCGAGATCATGAACTCCGATAATTTCAATTCGGAGATCCTGAGCCGGCGGCTTCGGGAACTGGCCTTCCTGAACAAGGGGGTCCGGATCACCATCGAGGACGAACGGTCGGATTTAAAGGAGGCGTTCTTTTACGAAGGAGGGTTGGCCTCATTCGTGGAATATCTCAATCGGCGCCATACACCGCTCCACGACCCCATCTTCATTCAGGGGGAACGGAACGAGGTCCAGATCGAGGTCGCGATCCAATACAATGACACGTACAAGGAGAAGATGTTCTCCTTTGCCAACAATATCAACACGATTGAAGGCGGGTTCCACTTGATCGGCTTCAAAGCGGCCCTGACCCGGAGTCTCAACAATTACGCCGGCAACGGAAACCTGCCCAAGAACCTCCAGGCCAAAATCAGTGGTGATGACGTCCGGGAAGGCCTTTCGGCCATCATCAGCATCCGCATCAAGGAACCCCAGTTCGAGGGACAGACCAAGACCAAGCTGGGCAACAGCGAGGTGAAGGGCCTCGTGGAATCCCTGGTCAACGAGAAGCTGTCCATATATCTGGGCGAAAACCCGGCGGTGGCCAGGAAGATTCTCGCCAAGGCGGTGGACGCAGCCCGTGCCAGGGATGCGGCCAAGCGTGCCCGCGACCTGGCCCGAAGCACCGGCGCTCTTACGGACTCCACTCTTCCGGGCAAACTAGCGGACTGTCAGTATTCCGACCCCAAAGACCGGGAGCTTTTTCTCGTGGAGGGGGACAGCGCCGGCGGTTCGGCCAAGCAGGGTCGGGATCGGAGATTTCAGGCCATTCTCCCCCTCAAGGGAAAGATCCTGAACGTCGAAAAAGCCCGGCTCGACAAAATCCTCCGGAGCGACGAGATCAAAAATATCATTACGGCCCTGGGCGCGGGGGTGGGAAGAGAAGAGTACGACATCAACAAGATCCGGTACCACAAGGTCATCATCATGACCGACGCGGACGTGGACGGATCCCATATCCGGACGCTGCTCCTGACTTTCTTCTACCGCCAGATGAGAGAGATCATCGAAAAAGGGTACCTTTACATTGCTCAACCCCCGCTGTTTCGCATCGGCAAGGGTAAAAACGAACTCTATCTGAAGGATGAGGCAAGCCTGAACGATCACCTCCTGCGACGGATCTGTTCTCAGAAAGTCCTTAGATGCGGTCCCGAAGGCGTCCCCATCTCCGACAACGCACTCTATCTTTACGTGGGGGATCTCTCGGAATACCTCAGAGGGCTTTCACGACTGTCCCGGGAGGGCATCGGATCGGATATCATCGAATTCCTGATCCGTTACGGTCTCGATGAGACCTTTCTGCAGGATCGGGATAAGATGATGAACCTGAAAGCGGCGCTCGCCGAGCGGGAGTGCGAGGTGACCGTTCCCGAATGGAGCGAGGAACGCGGGATTTACGAGATGACCATCAGGGCCTGCGAAAGGATGCGGGAAGATACGATCATCCGGGATATCACCGCCAAGACGTACGAACCCCTGAAACTTGGACGACGTTTCGTGCACTCTCCGGAATTTCAGAAATGCCTCCGGCTCTCCGAAAAGATCTTCGCCTTCGGGGATGCGCCGTTTACGGTGGAAAACGCTGAGAAAGGCACCGATTCCCGATCCTTTCCCGACAGACACACCCTGCTCAACTACTTGCTGGAGGAGGGGAAAAAGGGCATCCAGATCCAGCGGTACAAAGGCCTCGGAGAAATGAATCCCGGACAGCTCTGGGAGACCACCATGAATCCCGAACCCAACAAACGGACGCTCTTGAAGGTCAAGATCGAGGATGCCGTCGAGGCCGACGAAATCTTCACCCTTCTCATGGGAGATGTGGTCGAACCCCGTCGGGACTTTATTCAGAGCAACGCCCTCGAAGTCAGCACACTGGACATTTAGCACGAGTATTGTCCGTAAATCGGTTTTTATATTGAGCTCCGATGGACGCCGGGGCACCCAAAGCGCAACGATTGGCTCAAGGAGGTGGACCGTCACATGATACCCCTGTTATCCGACCCGAACGATCCCGTCTCCATTATTGAAATCATCAAAAGTGTCGTCGGTCTTGTTGCTACCTGCCTGGGTCTCATCGTCATCCTTATCGGGCTCCGGTACGCCATGCAGATTTTCCAACTCGTCTTCACCATTCTCAATTCCCCATCGTATCTGAACGGCGTCATTCACGAGATGGCGGAGAGCATCGGTGGAAGGGCGTTCGATATCCGGCTGGACGGCAGAGCCGTTCCCCTGGCCAATCTCATGGCCCTCACGGTTTACTGCTGCGGGGCCTTCCTGGCCGCATGGCTGACCTTGGCATTGATGCACACCGGCGCGAAAATCGTATCGCTCACGGCAGGCGACCGAAACGCAGTGAGGGAGATTCTGAAAAACGTCTTCCCGAAATCCCTCCAAACGAAAGGGGCCACATCGAATCAAGACCCCGAACCCCGCTCTACCGCCCGTCACCCGTCCTGAACCCCATCGGTCCGGACGGCGGAATCTGGATTCATAACCATGGAATCGGTTTCGTGCCTGAAATACCAACAGAAAAGCGTACCGAAAAAAACTCAACTTTCGACTTTTGTGATGGTGACCGGATAGCGGTGCCGGGAGGATACGGCCTATGAAAGTCGAAAGTTGAGAGAGAGAAAAAAAACGGGTAACCGCTTTCGCCGTAACCCGTTGATTTTATCTGGTCGGGGCGGAGGGATTTGAACCCCCGGCTTTCTGCTCCCAAAGCAGACGCGCTACCAGGCTGCGCCACGCCCCGATGTCTTTGACGTGATTGCGTTAGCATGATCCTCGCCGGAATGCAAGATTTTGTTGAACGAAAAACCGGGATAACCACTTCTTTTTTCAATTTTTCTTGACACCTAAATCGTTAGGTATTAGATTACAAGGCTGTATATCTTAATAGTGGTTATTTCAGGCTATTATCGCATTTTACCAACCAAAGCGAGGGCAACACGGGCTGTTTGGCGGGTTTTTGGCAAATACGACAAATGCGAGAGTGGCGGAACTGGTAGACGCACTGGACTTAGGATCCAGCTCTGGGGACAGAGTGGGAGTTCGAGTCTCCCCTCTCGCACCAAGATAAGGTTTCAATTCAACGTGCCTGAAGGGGGTGTCTGACTTCAGGCATTTGATTTATTTGGAGAGGATAACGATGGAAGTGAATGTGGAAGATCTGAGCAGCGTGAAAAAAGTTTTGCATATTGAAATCCCGCAGGATGTGGTTAAACGCGAGATCGACAATGCCTACAAAGAACTCAAGAAAACCGCAAAGATCAAAGGTTTTCGTCCTGGAAAGGCCCCGCGGCAGGTGCTGGAGCGACACTATAAAAAGGATGTGCATGCGGATGTCTCCTCCAAATTGATCCAGGACTCGTTTGCCGAGGCCGTGAAGGAAAACAACCTGGAGGTCATCGGAAGCCCTCAGATCGATCCCCCGGATCTGGCCTATGACAAACCCTATGCCTATGATGCCGCCGTCGAGATCCGACCTGTACTCGACACCATCGATTTTTCGGGTATCCAGCTGAAGAAGACGATCTATAAAGTTACGGACCAGGAGATCGACACGCAGCTGAAAGCCCTTCAGAAAAATCTGACCCGGCAGGAAAAGATCGACGAATTCCGTCCGGCCCGGTCCGGCGATTTTGTTCTCATCGACTACGAAGGATTTAAAGACGGCAAACCCTTTGAAGAAACTCAGATGACGGAGAACTTCACCCTGAAGATCGGGGCCGGACAGATCGCGGATGCGATGGACGACGCGATCGTCGGCATGAAGCCCGATGAAACCCGGACCGCGACCGTGACATTTCCCGAGGACCATGCCAACGACAAACTGAAGGGTCAGACGATCGAATTCAATATCACCCTCAAAGAGATCCGCAAGGAAGTTGTTCCGGAAATAGATGACGATTTCGCTAAACAATTCGGCAAGTTCGAGACCCTGGATGCGCTGAAGGCCGAAATTATCCAGAATCTTTCCCAGGGATACGAGAAGCGGACGGAACAGGAATTGAACGAACAGATCTTTTCGACGCTTCTGGAGCGGATAGCCTTTGAGGTGCCGGATGCCATGATCGAATATGAGCTTGAGGGCATTGTTTCGGATGCCGAACGGACCTTCAGCTACCATAATATGAGCATGGAGCAGATCGGCATGACCCACGAGACCCTTCGCGAAAAATATCGGGACACGGCCCTCAAGCAGGTCAAACGCCATCTGATTCTGGGCAAGATCATCGAGCAGGAACCGTTGGAACTCTCGGAAGCCGAACTGGTCCAGGGTTTTGAAAACATGGCGAAGACCTTCCATCAACCGGCGGAAGAAATCCGGAAATACTACGAAGCCCCGGAAAACCAGGAACGGCTCGCCTATTTCAAACACACTTTACTTGAAAAGAAAGCGATAGAACTTATTATTAACAAGAGTGATATCGAAGAGGTACCAGCGGAAATCGCCGCGGAAACAGAAGAAAGCGTTTAATCGTAAGTGCAGATACCTGAAGTCGTTTCAGGTATCTGCTTCGGCATCCCCTCTGTTATCCTGATTCTCTCTTCTAATCACCTGTTGACTTACATGAGTTCTCATGAATCCTCTCCCCATGAAAATGCCCATGGGTCGACGGGGTTCCGTCAGATGTCCCACATTAACGATTAAAACAAGGAGTGTACTGTGCCGTTAATCCCAATGGTCGTTGAGCAGAGCAGCAGAGGCGAGCGCGCTTATGACATTTATTCGAGGCTCTTGAAAGACAGAATCATATTTCTGGGCACGGCGATTACGGATGAAGTGGCCAATCTTTTGATTGCCCAGTTTCTTTTTCTCGAATCCGAAGATCCGGAAAAAGACATCAATTTTTACATCAACTCCCCCGGCGGCGTCGTCACATCCGGCCTCGCCATCTACGATACAATGCAGTATATCAAACCCGATATCGCCACCGTGTGCCTCGGCCAGGCGGCGAGTATGGGTGCCGTTCTTCTGGCCGCCGGCGCCAAGGGAAAGCGGTATGCCCTTCCCAATTCCCGGATTATGATCCATCAGCCCATGGGCGGTTCCCAGGGGCAGGCGTCGGATATCGCCATCCAGGCCAAGGAGATCCTTCGCATGAGGGACGCTCTCAACGAAATCCTGGCGAAGCATACCGGCCAGGATTTGGAGCGGGTCCAGCGCGATACGGACCGTGATTTCTTCATGTCCGGTCAGGACGCCAAAGAATACGGGATCATCGACCACGTCATGGCCAGTCGGGATGATCTCGATCATCTGGAAGAGAAAAAGGAGTAAATGCGATGAGCAGAAAAAACGAGGAAAACGACAATCTCTTCTGTTCCTTTTGCGGCAAAAGCCAGAATGAGGTCAAGAAGCTGATTGCGGGTCCGGCCGTGTATATATGCGATGAATGTATTCAGCTGTGCAGTGAAATCATCGAGGAAGAGAGCGAGAAGGACGCCCGGGAAACCGAGATCGCTATGATTCCAAAGGAAATCAAGAAGATGCTTGATGAATACGTCATCGAACAGGAGGATGCCAAAAAGGTTCTGTCGGTGGCGGTATACAATCATTACAAGCGACTTGAGTCCCACGTGGTATCGGGCGATGTGGAGATTCAGAAAAGCAACATCCTCTTGATCGGCCCTACGGGTTCAGGGAAAACCCTCCTGGCCCAGACCCTGGCCCGGTTTCTCAACGTCCCCTTCACCATTGCGGATGCCACAAGCCTGACCGAGGCCGGATATGTGGGGGAAGATGTGGAAAACATCATCCTTTCCCTGCTTCAGAACGCCGACTATGACGTCGAGAAGGCTAAAAAAGGGATTGTTTACATCGATGAGATCGACAAGATCGCCAGCAAATCGGACAATCCCTCCATCACTCGAGATGTCTCGGGGGAGGGCGTTCAGCAGGCGCTTTTGAAAATCATCGAGGGAACCACGGCCAGCGTTCCCCCAAAGGGGGGCCGAAAGCATCCCCAGCAGGATTTCGTGAAGGTCGACACCTCGAATATTCTTTTTATTTGCGGCGGCACCTTCAACGGGCTCGACAAGATCGTTCGGCAGCGGACCGGCTCCAAGACCATGGGCTTCGGTTCCAAGATAACGCAATCGGACGATCGCAATATCGGCGACATCCTGAAAGACGTTCAGCCGGAAGACCTTATCAAGTTTGGTCTCATCCCCGAATTTCTGGGACGTCTGCCCGTCATCGCGACCCTGGGAGAGCTCAACGCTTCCTCTCTGATCCGCATCCTGACCGAGCCCAAAAACGCTTTGGTCAAACAGTACCGGAAGCTCTTCGAAATGGAAGGCGTCAACCTGAGATTGACAGACAGCGCCCTCTCCGCTATTGCACAGGAAGCCCTGAAACGCAAATCAGGCGCGCGCGGGCTTCGGGCGATCATGGAAGGCTGCATGCTCGGTATCATGTACGAAATCCCCTCCATCGGGAACGTCAAGGAATGCGTCATCGGTGAGGATGTCGTTCTGAACAAAGAGGAGCCCATTCTCCTATATGAGCAAACCAAAAAACAGGCTTAAGGATCCACTGATAGCATAATGATCAATTTTCCGAAAATCTTACGTAAAGAAGACGATTCCGGTTCGACGAACCTGGTGCTGCCCCTTTTGCCGCTGAGAGACATTGTCGTATTCCCTCATATGGTAGCGCCGCTCTTCGTGGGACGGACCAAATCGGTGAATGCACTTGCCGATGCCATGAACAGCGAGAAAAGCGTGTTTCTCGCCATCCAGAAAAAAGCGGGAATCGACAAGCCGGAGCCCAAGGACATTCATTCCATAGGAACCGTCGGCAATGTGCTGCAGCTCCTTCGCTTGCCTGACGGTACCGTAAAGGCTCTGGTCGAGGGAAAAGTCAGGGGGGTGATCCATAATTTCATCCCCAACGACGACTTTTTTCAGGTGGAAGCCTCCATTTTGGCGGAGCCGGTCCCCGATGAACCCGATGTCGCCGCCCTCACCCGGGCCATCATCGACAGCTTCGAGGAATATGCAAAATTAAACAAGAGCATCTCCAAGGACCTGATCAACAATGTTTCCGCCATAACGGACCCTTCGAAGCTGGCGGACACCGTCGCGGCCCATTTCTCCTTCAAGATCGAGGACAAGCAGCGGCTGCTGGAAGAGATCGATCCATATAAGCGGCTTTCTTATCTGCTCGGCCTGATCAAGATGGAGGTCGAGGTCTACGAAATGGACCAGCGTATCAAGGTCCGGGTCAAGGAACAGATGGAGAAGACCCAGAAAAACTATTATCTCAACGAGCAGATGCGCGCCATCAAGAAAGAGATGGGGGCTGAAGACGACGGGGCGGAGGAACTGGATGAACTGGAAAAGCGGATCAAGCGCAAGCGAATGACCAAAGAGGCCAAGGCCAAGGTTTATCAGGAGTTCAAAAAACTCAAGCTGATGACCCCCATGTCGGCCGAGGCCACGGTGGTGCGCAACTACATCGAATGGATTATCAGCCTTCCATGGTTCGACCGCAGCCGCATCACCACCGATATCGATGCGGCGGAAAAAATTCTGGACGAGGATCATTACGGGCTCGAAAAACCCAAGGAGCGGATCATCGAGTACCTGGCCGTTCAATCCCTGGTGAAAAAGCTCAAGGGACCCATCCTTTGCCTGGTGGGGCCGCCGGGAGTGGGAAAAACCTCCATCGCCAAGTCTGTTGCGAGGGCCACGGGCCGGAAATTTGTCCGCCTCTCCCTGGGGGGCGTTCGGGATGAGGCGGAGATTCGCGGCCACCGGCGGACCTACATCGGTGCCATGCCCGGAAAGGTCCTCCAATCCCTCAAAAAAGTGGGCGTAAACAATCCGGTCTTCTGTCTTGACGAAGTCGACAAAATGAGCATGGACTTCAGAGGGGATCCTTCGGCGGCGCTTCTGGAGGTGCTCGATCCCGAGCAGAACAACGCCTTTAACGACCATTACCTGGATCTGGATTACGATCTCTCGGAGATATTTTTCATCACCACGGCCAACACCCTGCCCGACATTCCCCTCCCCCTCCAGGATCGGATGGAGATTATCCGTCTGCCGGGGTATACGGAGTATGAAAAATACCACATCGCAAAGGGGTATCTGGTCTCCAAACAGATCGAGGCCAACGGGCTTTCGGGAAAGGATATTCAATTCAACAAAAGTGCCATATACACGATCATTCAACAGTACACCCGCGAGGCCGGCGTTCGAAATCTCGAGCGTGAAATCGCATCCATCTGTCGAAAGATCGCCCGGGAATTCATGAAAGATCCTTCCATCGAATCCTTCCGCGTCACGCCCAAATCGGTTCAGAAATATCTGGGCCCGCCCCGCTTCCGGCACAGCCAGCTGGAGGAGAAGGACCAGGTGGGTATCGTCAACGGACTCGCCTGGACCCAGTTCGGCGGGGAACTCCTCTGCGTGGAAACCGCAATCATGCCGGGCAAGGGAAACCTGACCGTCACCGGAAAACTGGGGGACGTCATGAAGGAATCCGCCCAGGCCGCTTTCAGCTATGTTCGCTCACGGGCCAACACTCTTGCCATCGACGTTGATTTTTACAAAAAAATCGATCTCCACATCCACGTTCCGGAGGGGGCTATCCCCAAGGACGGCCCGTCCGCGGGCATCGCAATGGGGGTATCGCTGGCGTCGGCGCTTACCGGACGTCCTGTCCATCGAGACATCGCCATGACCGGAGAGATCACCCTCCGAGGCCGGGTGCTGCCCATCGGAGGCCTCAAGGAAAAAATCCTGGCGGCTCATCGGGCCGGCATCCGAAAGGTCTTGATGCCCAAGGAGAACGAGAAAGACCTGAAGGACATCCCTGCGGCGGTATCCAAGCAAATCGAAATCGTTCCCGTGGATCACATGGATGAGGTGCTCTTCCATGCCCTGCTGCCGCAACAGGCCGACAAAAGCCCCGTGGCGGGGGATGCGGCGATGTCCGTCGAGATGATCCCCAAAGAGCCGGACGACATGGTCCAGGGCTCCACGATCAATTGATGGAAAAATAAAGAGAGACCGATAAATTTATCTTGACATCCCTTGATCAAATTGGTATTTACTCTTCGCTTTTGACGGAAACGTTGCGGAGCAAGGGCGGGTAGCTCAGTTGGGAGAGCATCGGCCTTACAAGCCGAGGGTCACAGGTTCAAGCCCTGTTCCGCCCATCATCAGTCGCTTGACATTCTAAAGTTACCATTCGGGGGCGTAGTTCAGTTTGGTTAGAACGCCGGCCTGTCACGCCGGAGGTCGCGAGTTCGAGTCTCGTCGCTCCCGCCACAAATTCCTAATAAGTTCGACGCATTAGCCACCTTCGGGTGGCTTTTGCCGTTGTAGGTATGTTGTAGTTTTCGGGCCTCGGCATATGCTGCCTTGGCATTGGCCGACTGCCCTTGAAAATATCGCTCGAACGCCGCGTTGGTGCTGTGCATCGTTCCGTGTTTGATCTGCTCCGGGCTCATCACCTGGCCGAGCGCCGTTACCGTGCTGTGTTTTGTCCCGCCGTAAAGGTCCACGCCCTCGATACCCAAGTTCTCACAGGCCCGCGTCCACCACTTGTAAAACATCCGCTTTCCGAATGGCTGCCCCGCCTTCGCGCCGTTTGCGGTCTTGTCATGCCGAAAAAAATGCAGATCCGGCAGACCGCGCGGCATCGCCTTCAGGGCCTCGATGTCTTCATCGAGCAGTGGGACCACCTTCGGCCGTTTCTCTTTTGGTGATGGGATCACGATTGCGCCGAGTTTGTGGTTGATCTGCCCTTCTCTCAGTGAAAGCATTTCCGCCGGCCGTATGGACACATACGTTGCAAGCCAACGGATACCCAGGGCGATCTTAGGCGATATGTGCACCGATATCCGGCCCACCTCATCAATGATGGCCTGCTGTGTCTCCAGGTCGATGATATTCCTCCAGCCAAGTTCGAATCGGATCTCGGGAAATCTCGGCATCGCCTCAAGAACATCCCGCCGGACAAGCCATGTCCAGAAGGCATGAAGTGCGCTCTTCATGTCGGCCCTGGTCTTGTCGGAAAAATCCTGTGCCCATAACAGGTCTTCTATCTCAGCGTAGCCTATGTTTTTGATGTTCACCTCCCCCCAGGCGTCAGTGGCCCTAGTCAAATAATTGTTGATGTTCCGGAATGACGCCGGCTTGACCTTCGTTTTTTTGAAGGCAAGATACTTGGTCACAAGGTTTGATACGGCAAGCGGTTTGTCCTTGGCGTAATCCCGAAGGTCAAACGTGCCCTTGTCCATCTCGTACCGAAGGCCGGTCAGAAAGCGTTCAGCCTCCGGCCTGGTCTTGAACCACCTGGACACAGATCTACCGAACCGAACAACAAACCCCCCACGGTTTTCATAGATTTGTCCTTTCATGCAAAGCCCTCCTTTCGAGGGAAGGCTATTATGTCGGCGTCGGGCAGTCAAGAGATACCTCGATACGGTATACGGCACATCAAACGCGCCTGGTCGCATGGCGAGGCATTATCCCAGTCAAGGGTGCAGGGATTTTTTGTCTGTAGGTCTTCGAGCGGTCTGAAAAGATATGGATCGCCAACGAACGCAAGATGGTCAGTTGGGGTCCACTTTGGTTTGCGTGGAAAAACTCTGATTTGGTTGCCCATCCGAATTCCTCTGAGATGGGCGGGGCTTTGGTGTGGCAGGATCAGGATAAAAAAATAATTTGGGGGTGTCAAGGGTAAAATTCAAAGCATAACATAATAGCCCGAGCCAATTTTTAGTTCCTTCCGATTTGTCCCGGTATTGTCCCGGAGATAGACGGTATAAAATGTGATGGTGTGGGATAAAAACTTTAGGCGGTTCTATTATTAAACCCTAACCAACTCCATCAATGGCTCAAAAGAATATAACGCTGGCTTTCTGCCCGAAGCATCTTCCACTGTAACAATCAGATTTTTTTCCAATAATACTCTTGTAAATCTTGCAGCGGTCGCAGGAGAAATTCCACTCTTATGTGTAAATTTGTTGTTTCTGAATACTGGATTTGTGAAAACAAAATCAAGCGCGTTGACACTCCATTTAGAAGATAAAGCATCTGAAAAAACTATTTTCATATTTTCATATAATGCCCTTATGCTCTCCGCTATAGTAAGATTCCTAATGGCCTGCTGCTCAACAGCTTCCATAAAAAAAATGCACCAGCTTTCCCAATCACTATTTTCGGATACATTTCGCATTGTGTCTATGTAACGATCTTTATTGTCTTCCAAATACCCACTTATATAAAAATGAGGCGCAGATATAGTTCCTGAATCCCATAACATCAATGTAATTAACATTCGTCCAATACGCCCATTACCGTCCTTAAATGGATGCAGTGCCTCAAATTCAATATGGGCTATAGCTGTTTTAACCAATGTTGGATGTGGGCCTTCTTCTATGTATAAGAAGAGCTTATCCAACCCCTCCTGCAGTTTTTCAGGGCTAATTGGGATAAATAATATATTTCTTTTCAGCTTATCGGCTATATAGTTTTGTTCATTCTTAAACATTCCTGGCGATTTTGAGGCGCCACGCCCGTAAAACAGTAATCGCTGGTGGATTGCTTTAATCAACGATTTGGATAATTTGTAGCCATCTTTCATTGCTGCTTGCGTAGCTTTCAACGCTCTCTGATAAAGTATCGTTTCAATAACTTCTGACCTTACGTTTGTAGAACTCCCTGCTTCGATGTCACAATCTGCCTCATGCTTGATGCCACAATCTGCCTCATACTTGAGGATTTCATCCATTGTACTCACAGTACCTTCCATTCTTGACGATATAACGGCCTCTTGATTGCGCAAAGGAGCTAATAGTATTTCACTGTTGTGCATATTTTTTAACATTTGATCGTATCTTGCAACAGCATCGGTGGCTTTCACTAAAGGCTCAATAAATCGTTCATAACGAATACTACCTGGTGGGAATTTGTCATAATGATAGTTAACAGCGTTTTCCAAATTGAGATCCATCGCTTTATCCTCAATGATTTGATATAAACATTTTACATTAAAATAGTGTCAAAGAAGCTTGTGGTCAATATTACTATAATTTTTGAGAGACAAAAACAATAGGCCTTAATTAATTCAACCCAAAAGCGCTTGTCTATCATATTCAGCTCTATTTGAGAGACAAAAACAATAGACCTTAATTGATTCAACCCAAAAGCGCTTGTCTATCATATTCAGCTCTATTTGAGAGACAAAAACAATAGACCTTAATTGATTCACTTGGACGCTAAAGAAAACGGACCCGTATGTGCTCAGATAAATTGACCCACCGTGTGCGCACTTTTTTTCTTTCAATGTGGATAAAATACGCTGGATCGATCCTGTTTTTTGCAGAAGAGAGGTATTTTGGAGATCAGAAAGTCGTTTTTTGGAAGGGCCTTATTTTTCCGCTGTATCGCTTTCCGGCACCCTGAGTGATGCGCCATCGATGCGGATGGTGATGCATCGGTGTTTGAGCCGATCCAGGAGGGCGTCAACGAGGGGTTTTTTCTGGAACAGATCGTACCATTTCGGGTAGTCGAGATTGGTTGTTATAATTGTGGACGCTTTGCCGTAACGTTCACCCATCAGCTTGAAAAAACTGTTGACCTGTTCGGGCCTGAGGGTGAGATAATCGAGTTCGTCGATCAGCAGGACGGGGTAGTTGCAGAGCCGCTGGATGAGCTTGGGAGTGGATCTGTCCGCCAGTGAGGCATACATCTCGTCGAGCAGATCCTGGGCATGATAAAACCGGCCTCGATATCCATCGATGAGCGCCTGGCGCAGCAGGCCGATGGCCAGGCCGGTCTTTCCGGTTCCGGGATTGCCGATAAAGACGATATTCTCGGCGCGGTCAATAAACGAGAGGTCCGCCAGTCCCATGATATGCGATTTGTCGACGGCCGGCTGTTGGTCAAACGGGAAGGTTTTCAGGGTCCAGTCGTAGGGGATTTTTGCCTGATTGAGCCGGTAGATCATGCTGCGCTGCTGCCGCCATGCCTTCTCTTCACACAAGCGTCGCCACAGCACCTCCGTTGTGGGGATCCCTTCTTTATCCGCCTCTTCAAGCATGCGATCGAGCCCGTCGGCCATGCCGGCAAGACGCAGTTCAATGAGCAGTTGACGGAGTTTTTCGCGCATCACTCGTCCGGGGCCAGATCAAAAAAGTCGCCGGCCACAAATGTGAGGATCAAATTTTCGAGCCGGACGAGATCATACAATCCATAGTGCAGCGCCTGTTCAACGGCTTTTCTGAACGCGTCGGCCGGGTAGGTGCGTTTCAGATCGAGCAGCGTTTTGAGTTTTCGCCTGCCGATGCCTCGGGTCCGTTTTTTTAAACCCACCACATATTGATCCAGGGTCGGGCAGCTTCCCATGAGCGCCTGTTGCTCCTCTGAGGAGAATTTTTTGCCCTTTAATCCTAAAACAAGCGTGATTTTATAGCATAAAGCAAAAAAATACTCGAAATATCCGTCTTGTCAGCGTATTATGTGTTTGCCAAAACCTATAATGCCGTCAAGAAGGAGTATTTCGAGTGACACCGATTATCTCTAAAAAGCTGAAGAACCGCAAGCGAAAAATCACGCGACGAACCCGAAGAAGAAACTGGGAAGACCGGCCGCGGCCGATGATTTCGGGGTCCAATATCCATTATGAATTTGACGGTCGCAGCAAAGGCATTGCCGGCGGCGGGATCGGCATCATTCACACCCTGGCTGAACGAACCGGCTTGATGGATGAACTCGATGAGCGGCTTGAGATCTTGAAGCGGCATTTGCCCTACCATGAATCGGACCATGTTCTTGACATCGCCTATAACCTTCTTGCCGAAGGCAGTTGTCTTGAGGATATTGAATTGCTCAGGAATGACGAGGCCTGGCTCAATGCGCTGGGCGCTGAGCTCATCCCCGATCCAACAACCGCCGGCGATTTTCTGAGACGCTTTGATGAAGATCAGATCATCGAGCTGATGGAAGCCAAAAACGAGATCCGGAAGAAGATATGGCGCCGGCAGCCCCGGTGCTTCAGGAAAGAAGCGGTCATCAATGTCGACGGTACGATTTCCGAAACATCGGGGGAATGCAAGGAAGGCATGGACATCTCTTATGACGGGAGATGGGGATATCATCCCCTGGTCGTATCCCTGGCCCAGACGCGGGAACCCCTCTATCTGGTCAACCGGCCGGCCAATGCACCGTCTCATCTGGATTCGGCCGTCTGGATCGACAAGAGCCTGGATCTCGTGAAAGGGATCTTTGGCACCGTCAAGCTCCGGGGAGACACCGATTTCGGTCTGACCGCCCATTTTGATAAAGATGTACGCTATTTTTCTATATCACCAATGATGCCAAAAACTCAAAAGAGCAGATTCTTGAATTCTATCGAAAGCGGGCTGATCACGAAAACGACATCGAGCAGCTGAAAAACGGGGCCTGCGCCCTCAAGGCGCCGTCAAACACGCTGCTTTCCAACTGGGCCTACATGGCCATTGCTTCGACGGCATGGGATTTGAAAGCATGGTACGGATTGCTGATGCCGTATCGGCACTTGGGAAAACGGATCGTACGCATGGAATTCAAAAGGTTCATCCATACCTTTATCCGGATCCCGTGCCTGATCATCAGAACCGGCAGGAAAATTGTCTATCGGCTCGTGGGATATAATCATTCCCTGAAACACGCTCTGAATTGTTTCCACGCCTTGAAACAGTTCAACTTTCCATAGCGGTATTTTCCGGGGCAGGAATTGCATGACGCAATTGTGAGCCCGCTTTTAAACCACGGAAAGGAGAGCGCTATGCAGCAACACGACAATCCGGCCTGAACATGAAATACAGGGTGATCCGCGCCCTGATGACGGCCCGGTTCGACTTTCAGAAGTTAGAAATTTCACAGGAAATAGAGACGAACCCAATTTTTCTCATTTGAGTTAGTCGTATTGTAAACGCGCTTGTTTTAGGCCTAACTATTTGTTATCATGTAGATTCAACATAACCATCCGATATTGAAGGGTATTCATGCCATTTCTTCTCCCTTTGATATCAGCCACAGTCCACCCATGCTCCACCCCGAAAACAAAAAAAGCCCCACCATCACCACCGATGGGAGACTTATTTAAAAAACAGTAATAGAATTCCCCACGCCTTGTCCTTCCCTTGGGGGGCTTTAGCACTCCTTCTCTTCTTCGTTAAGCGTTATAAACCCGTTTTGTTGCTATGGCAATAAAAAAAGTTATTATTGTCATTGACGCCCTACAGCTTCTCCGTATTCCTCCACATCCATATTATCCTGCCGACGCACAGATCGAGCCAGTCAAGGCCTGTCACCTTTGGCGAAAAATCCGGGTTGTCGCTGATCGGCACAAATCCTTTTTCCCACCGCTGAACCCGCTTCACCGCGGGAAAGACTGCTTGATAGAAAAGTCGGGTTGTCGTCAAGGAACTGCTGCGAGAACTAACGAACGCAGACACGCCGGCGGCAGTTTATCCTTGACAAATGCTCAGAAGCACTTTAATAGCTGTAATGTAGTTGTTTTGTATTTTTTGTCAGGGAAACAGTTCCAGATCCGGTTAAATCGATGGTGTTTATTTTTCCATATATGTTCAATCTGTTAAACAAAAAAGGAGCGGTGAATGGATCCTAAAAGCGTAAAGAAGGTCGGCGTTATCGGTCTCGGAAAAATGGGAGCGGATTGGGTTGCGAATTTTCTGGAGACCGGTTTTGAAGTTATCGGTTATGATGCCAATACCGAGATGTTCGAAAGATCCAGAAAACAGGTGGCCGGCGACTTGAATTGGTTGAAGAAGAAGAAACACGCCGATGATGCGGATTTTGATGTGGATGCCTGTCTGGCGAAATACAAAATCGTCGAAACCGAAGACGCGTTTGTTGCCGAGCTGCAATCGTGCCAGATTTTTCTCGAGGCGATTTTTGAAGACATCACACTCAAATGCGACATGCTCCAGAACTTAACCCCCAAAATGCCGGCCGGGATTGTCCTTTGGAGCAACACGAGTTCCCTGAGCGTGCTCACCATGGCCGAAGCCTGCGGCAAACCCGAAATGTTTGTCGGCACCCACGGGATGAACCCGGTACATCAGATGCCGGCGGTGGAAGTGGTCCGGCACAAAAAAGTTTCCAACGAGGCGCTTCAATTTACCGTTGATGTTTTGACACTCATGGGCAAAAAGCCTTTTGTCGCCACCGATGTCAGCGGCTTCTGGGTCAACAAACACCTGATGCCCTTCATGTTCGAGGCCTACCGTGCCCTTGAACGCGGTGAAGTGACCGTCGCCGATGGAGATTGGGGACTCAAAGGCAGCCTGGGCCACCCGCAAGGGGTGTTCAAGCTTTCCGATTTCATTGGTATGGACACCATGTACCGGGTGGGTATGTCCATGTATCTGGCCACGCAGGATCCCCGTCTGTATCCCCCGCTGATCGTGATGCGGATGATTGCCAGAAACGAACTCGGCGTTAAAACCGGGAAAGGGTTTTATGAGTGGGACGGATTTAAAATTGTCAAGGAAAGAGATTTTTCCGACCTGGTCATCAAGGACGCCAACAAGCTGATCATGATTAAAGAATAATTGAAACCCGCTTTAAAAGCATTCTGTCTTTTGAATCATTGAAACAGTGCCGTGCATCGGTCCGAAGGATTGGCCGATGCACGGCATTTTCATTGAGATGACCTCCCGATTCCAGAGAGCATCAGATCATCTAGGCAACATGACCTTCCTTTTGTTCGAGTTCCTCCGGAACATTCACCAGGGCGATCGGCCTGAAAATCGGCGCTTCTTCCAATGCGGGATGAAAAAACAGGGCCAGGCTCCGTTTTTCAACCGCTCCCGGCTGGGTGAGCATGCAAACGCCGAAGAAAACAATGCCCGAAATAATCAAAGAAAACAAAAAGCCGTTCAGGTTCAAAAGCAATGGACTCGGAAACAACACCATCTGCTTTCCACCGATGAAAAACAGCGCCACGTTGCTACCCACACCGATGATGGTAGCCCAAATCGCGCCCTGGGCTGTGGCACGCCGCCAGAAATAGGCGCCCCATAACGGGAAAATCGTCACCGCAATCATACCGAATGCAATGACGGACAGCTCGGCCACCGGCGTGTTCGGATTCCAGCCGATCGCCACACACGCCGCCATGATGACAAGGACACAGAGTTGGGCGATTCTGATCAATCTGTGGGAAGACAGATCCGGAAAAATCAACTTGCAGAGATCGTTGGTGATATTCATGGCATTGCCGAATACCATGCCGTTGACCGTGGACATTGCCGCCGTAAACCCGCCTGAAACGATAATCGCCGCGATGACCTGGGGAAAGGTTCTGGATGCCGCGAGGCCATACACCTTGTCGGCTTCGACCCCCTCGAGACCCGGAACGATCAACCTGGCGGCGATGCCGATCAGGGTGGGCATCGTGATGATGACCAGGCAAATGGCGCCGAAACTCAGCACCATGGCCTTGAAGCCATTGGCGGATCGGCTCGCGTAGGCATGCATATACGGTTGGGGCATGCAGATACACCCCAGGCACATGGCTGTTGAAAAACCAAAGACCATGGAATAACTCCATACTTTTCCGTCATTCCAGCCCAGCTGGAAAAGCTCCGGGTGTTTCTGGTGGACCAGGTCCATGGTTTGAGTGAAACCCCCGTTTGTCGACATCACACCGAAGAAGATCACGAACACCATTGCCGTGAAGAATACCCCCTGAAGTGTGTTGACCCAGGCCGCGCCCTTCATACCGCCCATCATGAGATAGAGCGCGATAAAGACGGGCACGAAAAAAATCCCGACATGATATGAAACCAGTCCCTGGCTCATGGCCTCGAGCATGGCCCCGATGGCTTGAATCTGGGCCACGAGAAAGGGAATCGAGGACATGAGGACAACGATCGGTATGATGATGCGCATACCCTTGCCGTAACGGTCGCCAAAGGGCGCGCCCATCGACATCCATTTTCTCGTTCGGCCGAGAATAAAGGTTTTGCGGTGCAGGAAGTACCACAGGAATCCCAGGGGGACCAGATTGACGGTAAGCACATATAGCGCACCGTATCCGGTTCTGTAGCCTAAACTGGACATGCCGAACATCGAAAAAGCGCTCAAAAAGGATGCCAGCATGCTGAAAATCAGCACGAAGTACCCCAGGCTGGAGCCGGCCACAAAATAATCGTCCGCCGAACGCGCCGCTCCCTGTCGGAATGCGATATAGCTGACGATGACGGAAATGAAACAGATAAACGTGATAATGAGTGTCGCGGTCATGTATCGCCCTCCTATTTTGAGGCGTTGTCCTCGATGCTGACGGTTTTCAGCTGCGAAACCATTTCAGCCAATTTTTCCTCGGTTAACGCCAGATCTTTGCTGAACAGAAAAACGGCTTCCAGAACAGCCAGGATCAATCCAAAAAACAAAGCCATCGCGGCCCATGAAGGCATACCCAGAATTCTGCCCACCTCCCCGTATTGGCCGTAACCGACAGGACACCAGCACAGAATGGTTAAAATCAAAAAAGCGATCAGAAAAAATAATTTTTTGAGGGATCTTTTGTTCTCATTCATGTTTCAATCATCTCCTATCATCCATTAATATGGATGCTGATTTTCCGGTTGGGGTTCGTCATTGACTGTGCCCAACGATCCGTCAGTTTTGAAGTTTTTCCGCAACCATCTGCCTGAGTGCCACCTTGTTCAGTTTACCGACATTGGTCAGCGGCATGGCGCCCAACAATTCCAGGCGTTCAGGCAGTTTGAACTTGGCGATACGCCGTTCTTCCAGAAGAAAATGATTCAGTTCGGGTAATGTCAATTCCCGGCCGGGTTTGAGCACCACGAAGGCGCATACTCTTTCCCCCAGTACCGGATCCGGCATGGAGACACAGGCGCAGTTGTCAATTCGGGGGTCGGCGAGGATATGATTTTCAATCTCTTCGGCGCTGATCTTTTCGCCGCCGCGGTTGATGCAGTCTTTTATCCGGCCTTCCACAACGATATTGCCGGTTGGATGCAGCCTCACGAGGTCCCCCGACTTGTAATAGCCGTCCGGACTGAAGGCTTTGGCATTGTGTTCGGCAGCACGATAATAACCGCGAATGGTATGCGGGCCCCGGCACCAGAGTTCACCCAACGCACCAGGCGCGACTTCCTCACCGG
This sequence comes from Desulfococcus multivorans, assembly GCF_001854245.1. GTDB lineage: Bacteria > Desulfobacterota > Desulfobacteria > Desulfobacterales > Desulfococcaceae > Desulfococcus > Desulfococcus multivorans. The sequence goes on from NZ_CP015381.1 coordinate 4,440,829, forward strand.
TTGCCGGCTCAACGATTTTGAATTCATCACCCGGAGATTGCGGACGGCCCTGGGTCGTGAAGCGGACCTCCTCCGGATCATCCAGGCGGGTCCAGAAAAGCGGTCCCTCGGCCATGCCCAACACCTGCTGCACGTCACAACCGAGTTCCGGACGAATGCGATAGGCCACCTCGGGATTGAGTTTCGAGCCGCCCGTAAGGATCAATTGCAGGGAACTCAAGTCATATTTATCTCTGTCCGGATGGTTCAGCATGCCGATGATCATTGCCGGCACGGCGGTCCAGTGGGTCACCCGGTGTTCCTGGATGGTCTTCATGGCCGCCTCCGGCGACGGCACACTGCTGAGGATCTCGCAACCGCCGCGGGAAACCAGGCCCATGAATCCGGGGCAGGCCAGTGCAAAATTATGCTCCTGCGGAATCGCCACCAGCATGATGTTTTCCCGGCTCAATCGGCTGATATCGGCGTTGCACAGAAAATTATACACATAGTCGTTGTGGGTCCGGGGAATCAGCTTCGGTACACCCGTTGTCCCCCCGGACAATTGAAGTACGGCCGGTGCGTCCGGGTTCGCTCGAGGCAAGGTCTCCGCGTCGACACGTTCTTCGATGGGGTCGGCCAACAACTGATCCAGAGCGTGAAAACCCTCCCGGGGTTCGCCGCCGGTGACCAGAACCAGCTTCAGTGAAGCAGCCGCCTTCATGATGTTTGCGGCCATCTGCTGCTTGTCCGTCTTGCTGAATATGGACGGTATCACAAGCCCCACCGCATCCGAATGCCTTGCAAAATACCCGATCTCCGCTTCCTGGTGGGGCGGGAGCGCCATAATGGGGATGCCGCCGGCCTTCATGACGGCCAGGTAGGCCAGAAGCACTTCCGGTTGGTTGGGAACCTGCAGAATGACCCGATCATACAGTTTAAGACCCAATGCTTTCAGGTGAAGCGCCAGCCGGGTGCTCAACGCTCCGAATTCCCGATAGGTAAACACACGGCCGCTCTGGGCGGATATCAGCAATGGATTCGATGCAAACCGTTCAAAACTCTCATCCATCACCTCGGTGATGGTTTTATCCAACCAGTAGCCCTTTTTACGATATTCATCAGCGAATTCAGGTGGATATGAAACATGGCCATCCATACGTCTCTCCCTTTTCATATGCTATTCTGATGTTGACCGCCGATAGCGTTTTCATGTCGGTCCCGTGGCGGCAGGAGATCGATTTCGACCTGCGGCCGGCACCCCGTACATGCTTCTTTCACGGCGATTTACCGACACATCTCTGAAGATGTGAGCAAACAGACTTTATTCCAAATCTGGACCTCCTTTTTGTATGAGAGACAAAATTCGATTGAAAAATACTTAATGAATGATATTAATGTTTACTAAGCAATCACTGTGCCACAACAAGTTATGTTAAAATACAGTCGGTTAGAATCTTGGCTTATCGGATGATTGAAAGTTTTTTTCAATATGGCTTGAAACATCATTTCAACTTTCATGATATTGACCGGATAGAGGTGCCGGGAGGATACGACCCGGGCCCCTTCAGCGGTGAGTTTTAGTGCCGCTTAAGCGCCGCGGAGGATCAGCGGCCCGGACTGTTTGAGCGCAAGCGAGTTTCCGGGCCGCCCGGAGCAAGCTTTAGCGGCACTTGAACGAAACCGCGCGGGGCGCGGGTCGTATCCTCCCGGCACCGGCCTATGAAAGCCGAAAGTTGAGATTTCATTCTGAAGCGTCAACACACCCATATCGACATGGGCGTCATCTTGATCGGATTATACTTGAGGGAGGGGAGTCGGAGCACACGCATGGATGTCAGACAGTTCTTCCATCAGCGTCATGAACAGATCGTCAGCACATGGTTCGACACGGTATACCGTGACCTGTCGATCCGATATCACAACGAGCCGGCCGAGGATCTTAAACATCGCATGAACGCCGCAGCCCTGGCCTTTCGTCGCGTGATAGTTTCCGACGACTGGACCGACCTCAAGGCCTTTATTACGATGATCGCACGACAGCGATTCAAAGAGGGCTATAAGGTATCGGAGGTTCAAAAAGCCTTTGAGTTCTACAGAGAAACCCTGATCCCGCTCGTATTTTCAGAAATCGACCCGGGAGAGCGGAAGCCTTTGCTGATGAAGCTTCACACCTGCATGGTTTATGCGATCACCCAGTTTTCGGAATACTTCCAGAGCATCCATGACCGTTTCATGCGTGATCACACGAAAATTCTCGAAAAAGAAATCGAGATCCGTACCCATGAGCTCTCCGAATCCAGAAAAAAATATATGACCCTCGTCGAGAATATTAACGAAGGCTTCCTGGTCTTGATTGAAGGTCGAATCGTTTTTGCGAACCGTTCTTTTGCAGAGATGCATGGATATGATCATGAAGCGGTGCTTCAGACAGATTATCTGAACTTCGTGGCGGATGACCACAAGGAAAAAATTCGGCAGGCGTATGAACTGTGCCTCAAGCCCGGAGTGGCGCCCGCTCGAATCGAGTACCGGCGGCTTTGTAAAAATGGTGAACAGCTTCCCACTGAAATCATGGCGAACCAGAATGTATTCGAAGGCCGAATGGCCAATATCGGCATTTGCCGGGATATCAGTGAGCGGATAGAGCTGGAAAAAAAGAATCGGGAAATGGAAAAACTCAAGGCCTTGTCTCTTCAGGCGGCTTCGATTGCCCATGACGTGAGAAATCCGTTGTCGACCGTGCGAATGAATCTGCAGCTTTTTCTGCTGATGGAGCTGCCCCCGGAACGGCTTCGTCTCGTAGAGGCCAGCCTTACCGAAGTGAACCAGATCGAAAAAAGCCTGCAGGAAATGATGAATATCCGATTTCCGTTGAGGCTCTCCTATCGATCGGTGAATATCAGAACGCTGCTGGATCTTTGCCTGAAGAGTATGCACCGGCGCATCACCCAGAACCAGGTATCCGTGCTCTTGAGAATCAGTCGCCGTATCGAGACGATAAATGCGGACCCCCATCGATTGGAACAGGCGCTCCTGAACCTGCTGTTCAACGCGGTTGAAGCCCAGCCTTCCGGTGGGAAACTGACCATTATCGTCCGCCGCTTGAAACAACATTCAAAGGAATGGGTCGAAATACTGGTGGCGGATCAGGGTCCGGGATTGCCCAAAGAAATGCTGCCCTATCTTTTTGACCCGATGTTCAGCCAGAAGGCCATGGGAACGGGCCTGGGGCTTCATAACGTCAAAAAGATCATCGAGGCTCACGGCGGATCTGTCCGGGCCGCGATCAATCGCCGGAGCGGCATGAATTTCTATCTCTGCCTGCCGGTTGAGGAAGACAAAGATCATGCGAGTGCTCATCATTGATGACCAGGCGTCCCTGTTGGACTCCATGAGGTTTTTTCTGGAACAGCGCAAATGCAAGGTATATACCGCGCTGACCGGAAAAGAAGGCTTGAAAACGGCTTTCAGGGAACGGCCTTCTCTCGTGATTCTGGATCTGAAGCTGCCGGATATGGACGGCCAGATCATTCTGAAAAAACTGCGGAATGATATGCCCGCCACCCAGGTCATCATCGTCACGGCCTTTCAGGATATGGAAAACACGATCAACTGCATCAAGTTGGGCGCTTTCGATTTCATTCACAAACCTATCGATATCAATGAAATAGACAGCGCATTGAATCGGTTCGACAAGATCAACCGTGCCCGCACCCATCAGGATCCTCCCCAAAAGCAAGGCGTTGCCGCCCCATCTGATGGAAAGACCCCATATATCGTCGGCAAAAGCCAGCCGATGAAGGAAGTGTTCAAAAAAATCGCCATGGTTTCAGATTCCAAGGTCACGGTCCTGATTCAGGGAGAAAGCGGTACGGGCAAGGAAGTCATTGCAAGAACCATCCATTATCAGGGCGCCTGGAAAAACCATCCGTTCATGGTGGTGGATTGTTCCACACTGGTGGACACCCTGACCGAAAGTCAACTCTTCGGATATGAAAAAGGCGCTTTCACCGGCGCGGACGTCACCCGCAAGGGAACCCTGGAGTTGGCCGGAGAGGGCACGATCTTCTTCGACGAGATCGGAGAAATGCCGTTGCGGCTGCAAAGCAAGCTGTTGAGATTTCTTCACGAGAAGGAATTCATCCGGGTTGGCGGCAGCAAAGTCCTGCAATCCGATGCCCGCATATTGGCCGCCACCAATTTAGACCTGGCCAAAATGGCCTCGAACGGCCGATTGAGATCGGATCTTTTTTACCGACTCCGCGTGGTAACCATCTATGTGCCGCCTCTTCGCGATCGGCGGTCCGACATCTCCCTGTTGGCGAACTACTTTTTGAAAAAGATCGGACATAAGCACCAAATGCCGATTAAAACAATAACGTCAGGTGCCAGGCAACTATTGGAAAGCTATGCGTGGCCCGGCAATGTCAGGGAACTGGAAAACAGTCTTATCCGGGCGGCGGTGCTGACAAAATCGCCGGTACTTACCCGGGAGGATATCCTGAACGCCATCTCCGAAACCGGTGTCGATGCTGTTCAGGAGCCATCGGAAAAAACCCTGGCCGAGGTGGAAAAGGAGCATATTCTTCAGGTGCTCAAGATCAAACAGGGGCATCTGGGGAAAGCCTGCCGAACGCTGGGGATCAGCAGGCCGACATTGCGGAAAAAACTGAACCAATACGGCTACAAATAAGGCCCCCAACTTTCGACTTTCATAGGCCGGTGCCTCTATCCGGTCACCATCAAGAAAGTCGAAAGTTGAGTAGCCGGGCTGAACATCTAAGCCCTTGACCTTTAAGCTCGGCCCCTGATAGAAAATCGAGATCCATCTTTTATAGACTGAGATGGATCACCACCATCCATCCACCATCAAAAGGAGATTCTCATGAAAAGAACAGCTCTGTTCGTCATGGTGATCCTGCTGTTGATCGGCACCGTGAACGTCTTCGCTCAGGAGGACATCACCGCACACCCGGCCTGTCCCCTCTGCGGCATGGATCGGGCTAAATTCGCCCATTCCCGGGTCCTTATCGTCTATGACGACGGCTCGACGACGGGCACCTGTTCCATCCATTGTGCGGCCGTCGACATGGCCGCCAATATCGGCAAAACCCCCCGGGAAATCATGGTAGGCGATTTCGACACCAAAACCCTCATCGACGCTGAAAAGGCGATCTGGGTCCTCGGCGGATCCAGGACGGGCGTCATGACCACCCGGGCCAAATGGGCATTCGCCGATGAGGCTGCCGCACTGAAATTCATCAGCGAAAACGGCGGTGAAAAGGCGACCTTCGACGACATCATGAAGGCCGCCTTCGAAGACATGTATAATGACATCAAGATGATTCGGGAAAAAAAGAAAAAGATGAAGCATCATTCGTGACAACGCGGCCTGTCGTCACGAATGGATCCGTCGTATCCGGATTCGTTCCGCAACCGTTCCTCTTATATACGCGGCACCTGTCCCAGGCATATTTCTTTTCGGCGTTTCAGGAATCGCCCATGGCCTTCGCCATTACCTTCAGCGGGAGCAAAGATCCAACGCCATGATAACCTTGAAAAACGTCTCCAAAATCTTCAACGCCGGCAGGCCCAATGAATTTCACGCCCTCAAAAACGTGACCCTCACCATCGCCCGCGAAAAAATCACCGTATTCAAAGGTCCCAGCGGATCGGGCAAAACCACGCTGCTCTCCCTGATCGGTTGCATGAGCCGCCCCACCTCTGGGCGGATCTTCGTCGACGGACAGGAAACCACGAGCCTTCCCGAAAGGTTCCTCTCCGATATCCGGCGGTCCGATTTCGGGTTCATTTTTCAGAATTACAACCTCATCAAGGGAATCACCGTCCTCGAAAACACCATGCTGCCGGCGTATCCCACGGGACGGCGGCACGCAGCGGTAAAAGCCGACGCCATGAGACTCCTTGCACGCCTGAACATTGACGAGAAGGCCGGTCAAAAGGTGGAGCGGCTCTCCGGCGGGGAACAGCAGCGGACCGCCATTGCACGGGCCCTCATCAACAACCCCGCCGTCATCATCGCCGACGAGCCCACGGCCCATCTCGACATGGCCCTCTCCATGGAATTTCTGGACATCGTCGCCGAGTTTTTCGGCGATCGAAAGACCATCCTGATGGCGAGCCACGATCCCCTGGTTTTCGAAGCCGGGATCGTCCATGCCGTGGTCGAGATGCGGGACGGGAGCATTTTGGAGGAGAAACAGATCCCTTGATCCTGAACCCGGCCATCATCACGCTCATCCTGGTATCCCTGCTCACCGCCCTTTTCGCGGTCTATGCATCCATCATCGGGTATCGCATCATCCGGGCCTGGAACATCGAAAGCGGGAGCGAAAGCCAACTGGCTCTCGAGAGGCAGACCTATCTCATCTCTTCGGTCCTGACGCATCTTTTCGCCATCGGGCTTTTTGCCATGTTTTTCTTCATCTACACCGTGGACCGGATTCACCCGCTCTTTACGGGGGCCATGTGTGCCGCCGGATCCCTCAACGTCAACCGGTACGGATACCCGGCCCTTGTCGTGAAACTCGCGGGGGCCGTGCTCTCGGGATTGTGGTTGATTCTGAACCACGCCGACAACCAATGCCCCGACTATCCGCTGATCAAGACCAAATACCGGTTCCTTTTCGTCGTCACCGCCTTCTGTGTTTTCGACGCCTATCTCGTAACGCAATATTTTCTGAACCTGAAGGCCGACATCATCACCTCGTGCTGCGGCATCCTTTTCAACGCCGAGGCCGCCGGCATTTCCGGAAAGATGGCCGCACTCCCATCCATTCCCGCCAAAGTACTCTTCTATCTGAGCGCGGCTCTGACCCTCCGCTCCGGCATTCATTTCCGTATCACCGGAAGATCGGCGGGGCTCTTCTCCTGCTTCAGCGGCATCTTCTTTTTCGTTTCCCTGGTCTCGATCATCTCCTTCATCTCCCTCTACTTCTACGAACTGCCCACCCACCACTGCCCTTTCTGTCTGCTCCAGAAGGAATACCGCTACATCGGCTATCCCCTCTACGCCGCCCTCCTCACGGCAGGCATCGCGGGCATGAGTGTGGGGCTCCTCGAACGGGTGAGAGGCCCGGAATCATTGGAAAAGCGTCTGCCGTCGCTTCAGCGGAGACTCTCCCTCATCGCCATGATCGGGTGCCTCGTCTTCGTGATGATATCCACCTGGCCCATGCTTTTCTCCGATTTCACCCTCGAGGGATACTGAAAATAAAGATGTCATCCTGTTTTCACCCTGATGATAGAAAGGTTTCCGACATGCGAAAAACAATCCTGATCCTGATGCTGTTGGCAATGCTCCCGCCAAACCCCGTGCTCTGTGAGAACACCACCGAGATCAGATTGAATGTTGTTCAGACTCTCCAGATGGCGCTCCGACCGGTGGATATCGCCGTCGCTCTCAATGGCCGGCGGGTGTTCGCGCTCACCGAGGCCGGGAGCCTGTTGATCTATTCCCCGGACGGCCGTCTCGAGGGCAGCGTCCAGCTGGGGGAAGGCACCGATATCATCAAGGCCACGCCCCGGGACGACGTGCTGCTGGCGGGCAATTCCCGAGAGAAGACCCTCAGGATCATCACCCTCGACATGATCCAGGAGATCGACACCAGCGGCCTGCCGGTAAAAGGCCCGATGGACGCCCCCTTTGAAATCGTCGTCTTCAGCGACTTCGAGTGCCCCTCCTGCGCGGAATTGGCGACGGCCCTCGATCAATTGACCGTCGAGTATCCTGAACAGGTCAAGGTCGTCTTCATGAACTACCCCCTCCGCAGCCATCGCCATTCCAGGGCGGCGGCCGCCGCCGCATTGGCCGCCGGCAGGCAGGGCCGGTTCTGGGAGTTCCACGATGCGCTTTTCGACAATCACGACCGACTCAGCCCCCAGAAGATCGACGAGATCGCGCAAGACCTGAAACTGGATACGGCCCGTCTGAAGCGGGAGATGAGCCATCTCGAGGTGACGGCGGCCCTGAACCGGGACTTGACGGAGGCCGCCCGCCTGTACGTCGGCGGAACGCCGACGGTTTTTGTGAACGGCCGGATCCTGAGAAACCACTCCACGGAGAGCTTCCTGTCCGTTATCAATCGGACGGCACCCGGCAACGAAAAGCAATAGCGCCCTGAATCTCCGTTTACAACGGCCGCGACATCATCTGCTGTCCAAAGGCGATCCGGCGTCCCCTTTTCCTGGGTCGGGTCGAGCGAAACCATCTTTGGTATCTTGACGCCCAAGCCCCATTCAGGATATGAACGGCGGCAAAGGAGCGTCCCCCATGACCGCTGAAACCTCTCTGCAGAAACGCATCAAACGGCACGTCATCGGTCGAACCCGGGAGTTTTTCATCGCCGTTTCCCCGGGCCTTGAAAGGGTCTGCCTGGAGGAGCTGACGGGGCCGCCGCTTTCCATCGAAGGCGCCGCCGTCCTTCCCGGCGGAATCGCATTCGAGGGGCGACTCCCGGACTGCTGGCGCGCCAACCTCCACCTCCGAACCGCCAACCGGATTCTCATGAGAATCGGGACGTTCAAGGCCGCGACCTTTCCCCGGCTTCAACAGCACCTGTCGGCAATCCCCTGGGAGCTCTATCTGACGTCGGACGCCCCGCCGCTCGTGCATGTCACCGCCGCCAAAAGCCGTCTTCATCATACGGGCGCCGTTGCCGAAAGGGTTCTGGCAAGCGTCGGAGAGCGCCTCCGGAAATGGCCGCCGACAGACCGCGTCGATCGGGACGCCGGCGGACCACAGCGCATTTTCGTACGCGCTGAAAAGGACCGGTTTACCCTGTCCATCGACAGCAGCGGGGAGCTGCTTTACAAACGGGGCCTCAAAACCCAGGGCGGAACGGCTCCCATCCGCGAAACCGTCGCCGCCGCGGCGCTGATGCTTGCCGGATACACCGGCAGAGAACCGCTTGTGGATCCCATGTGCGGGTCGGGCACCTTTGCCATAGAAGGGGCCATGATCGCGGCCGGCATCCCGCCGGGAGCCTTTCGGAGCTTTGCCTTCATGGGATGGCCCTCCTTCGCTCCCCGGAAGTGGGAATATCTCAAAAAGGGCGCCGAATCGCAAACGACCGACTCGGGCGCTCCCCGAATCTTTGCTTCGGATATAGACCCCGACGTCTGCCGGTCGCTTCGGAGCAGCCTCGACAAAACCAGGCTCTCCTCGATGATTGACGTCGCCTGCCGAGATTTTTTTGCAGTCGTTCCCCGGGAGATCACCCCTGACAAAGGGATCGTCACCCTTAACCCGCCCTATGGACGGCGACTGGGCACCCGCCGCCGAAGCCGGGCACTGTTTCGATCGGTGCTGACGCACCTCGAGAGCGCCTATTCGGGATGGAAAATCGCCTTGGTGGCGCCGGAGACGGAATGGATTCGGGATATCCCGTTCCCCTTGTCCCATCATGTCTTTCATCATGGCGGCATCCGGCCGACCTTGTTGATCGGCGCCATCCCATGATCCTGCCGTTCGGGTTTGCCTGCGCATTACGGAGGGGCGCCCGCAAGTATCCAACAGGAGACTCGATCCAAAAAGAACGCTTGACAGACCTGAAAGAACGCCATTATTTATTGGGTTAAGATTCTTGGACGGGTTCGTCTGCCCGATTGTCCGATTCCGTGTAAACAAGGAGCATTTTTAATGAAATTGAGATCCGTTGGCATATCCATCGGCATCCTGCTCGCGCTTGCCGTCGCCTGTTCCGGCGCTGCTGAAGGCACACCCGATGCACCGCTTGCCGCCGCTCCGGAGCCGATATTCACGTTCGAACCCGTTCTTGAGGGTGAAGAGGTGGTCCACGATTTCGTGGTCGAGAACCGGGGGACCGCCGAACTTCAGATTCACAGGGTTGAAACCGGCTGAGGGTGCACCGCCGCCTCGTATTCGAGGCAGATCCCCGCCGGGGGCGTGGGAAAAATCACCATCAAGGTCAACACCAAGGGATACGGCAATAAAAAACTCAGCAAGACCATCTCGGTCCTGACCAATGATCCGACGCAGGAAAGCCTGGTGCTTCAGATCGAAGGACATGTGGACCGGTTTGTCGACATCAAGCCCACCCGTGTCAGAATGACCGGCCAGGTGGGTCAGGAGATTTTCAAGGAAGTCAGCATCGTTCCCGTGGAAAAATATCCTTTCAGAATCCTGGACGCCAGCCCCCAAAAAGAGGGGAACATCCGGGTGGCGGTAACGGAGGACAAAGACAAAAAGGCTTATCGCCTCACCATTTTCAATCTGAGGCAGGAGAAAACCCGGTACTATGACGCCGTCATCATCAAGACGGACAGCAGTATCCGACCGGAGTTGACCATCAGCGTCTACTGCAACATCGCTGAAAAGCGGGAAAAAAGAGACGGTCAGGGATGATGCCCATACAAATTGTGATATTTGACTGCGACGGCGTGATGTTCGACACGGCGGGCATCAACAGGGCTTACTACAATCGGGTAATGACCTACATGGGCCGCCCGGAGATGACGGAGGAGCAGTTCGCTTATGTCCACGCTCACACGGGGGACGAGAGTATTGCCTTCCTCTTCGAAGACGAGCGCAGCTTCAGGGAAGCACAGGCCTTCAGGCAGACCCTCGATTACATGGAATTCATCCCCGACATGGTGATGGAGCCCCACCTGAAGCCGCTTATCAAGACACTTCGGCCCCGGTATAAAACCGCCGTCGTGACCAACCGAACAGACACCATGCCCGCCATCATATCGGAGTTCGATCTGAAAAGGGACTTCGACATGGTGGTGACGGCCTGGGACGTCCAGAACCCCAAACCCGACCCTGAAGGCCTGATCAAGGTTCTCAACCATTTCAGGCTTTCTCCCGAAGAGGCGATCTACGTGGGCGACACCCATGTGGATGAAGCGGCCTCATCGGCTGCGAGGGTGACCTTCGTAGCCTATGCCAACCCCGGCCTCAATGCGGCCTACCACATTCACAGCCTCGACGAGATCCGGAATATCGTCCGTTAACCCATCCGGCAGCCAATCCGATATTCGCGGATCTATGTCCATTCTCCCGGGTCCATTCTCCCGGGTCCATTCTCCCGGGTCCATTCTCCCGCCTCACACGCTATCGTCGGCTTTTCTTTCGGTCCTTGATCGGCTTTTTCTTTCCGAACTCGATTCGACCGGTCCGCTGACGCAACAGGAGGCGGATGGGGGTCTGGGTCAGACCGGTCCCTTCCCGGATCTGGTTGATCAGATATCTTTCGTAGGAAAAATGAACCGCATCGGGATAATTGACAAAGCAGACAAAGGTTGGCGGCCGGGTGGAGACCTGGGCGGCGTAGTAGAATTTGAGTCGTTTTCCCTGGTGAAGCGGCGGTTCGTTTCGGATAAGGGCTTCGCCGAGGACCTTGTTGAGTTGACCGGTGGTGATTCGAGTGGTGTACTGGGCATAGACGGCATCCACCCGGGAGAATATCCTGGACACCCGCTGCCCCGTCAAGGCTGAAATGGTCATGGCCGGGGCGAAGCTCAGAAATTTCGCCGCGAGGCGGAGCCGATCATAATAGGCCTTGGCGGTATGTTTATCCTTTTCCACCAGGTCCCACTTGTTGAGGAGCAAAATACAGCCGCAACCCCTTTCGTGGGCGTAGCCCGCAATACTGACATCCTGATCCGTGATACCGTCGGCGGCATCGATGACGATCAAGGCGATGTCGCACCTGTCCAGGCTTCTCAAGGACTTGATGATGGAAAATTTTTCCAGCTTCCGGGTGACCTTTCCCTTGCGTCGGATGCCTGCGGTGTCGATGAGACAATAGGATTTATCGTTGACCTTGAAGATGGAATCCACGGCGTCCCGAGTGGTTCCGGGCAGTTCGCTCACAACAAGACGCTCCTCCCCTAACATTCGGTTGATCAGGGAAGATTTCCCGGCATTGGGTCTTCCCACCACCGCTATCTTGATCATCTCCTCGGCCGGTTCGGGCCTGGAAGGCGGAATGACCGACACGAGTTCGTCCAGAAGATCCGACACGCCGTAACCGTGCTCAGCGGAAATGGGAAACGGGACGTCGATGCCCAGGCTGTAAAATTCATACAGCCGCTCCTCCTGCTCCTCCCCGTCAATCTTGTTCACGGCATAGAGCACCGGCTTTTCCGAACTCCGCAACACTGTCATCAGGTCCCGATCGAAAGGCGATACGCCCCCCTTGCCGTCCATGATGAGGATCACCACATCCGCATCCTGAACGGCCTGGCGGATCTGGGCCCGAATGGGGCCCGCAAAAAAATCCTGGTCATCCTCGGCGAACCCGCCCGTATCGACCAGTGTGAATTCCACGCCGTTCCAGACGGCCTGTCCGTAGATACGGTCCCGTGTCACCCCTGGAAAATTGTCCACCAGGGCGTTCCTGGAACGGGTGATACGGTTGAATAGGGTCGATTTGCCCACGTTAGGGCGTCCAACAAGGGTGACAATGGGTTTCATGCTTTGTCTCTGTATTCTATTTTGGCGTCTCTTCTCGCGTTTTTGTCATATGCAGAAATCAGAACTCGATGCTGCCGGGCGTCCTTGGAAAGGGCAGCACATCCCGGATATTGCGGATGCCGGTCATGAGCATCATCACCCGTTCGAATCCCATACCGAAACCACTGTGGGGAACGCTGCCGTATCGCCGGGAATCGATGTACCACCAATAATCCCTTCGGTCCAGGCCCATGTCGTCCATCCGGGCGGTAAGGACGTCAAGGCGTTCCTCCCTCTGACTGCCGCCGATGATCTCCCCGATACCGGGTACCAGAACATCCATGGCCGCCACGGTTCGACCGTCGTCGTTGACCCGCATATAGAACGGTTTGATCTCCATGGGATAATCGTAGATGATGACGGGCCGTTTGAAATGCACCTCGGTGATATACCGCTCGTGCTCGGACTGGAGATCCTTTCCGTAGACCGGGTCGTGATCGAATTTCCGCCGAGCCGTCTTCAGGATGTTCACCGCCTCTGTATAAGGAAGTCGAACGAATTCCGATGAAAGGATGCCGTCAAGGCACGCCCTTAAACCCTTGTCCACGAAACGGGCGAAAAGATCGATATCATCTGCCGCGTGATCGAGAATATATCGGGTCAGAAACTGAATCAGTTCCTGGCCCAGCGTCATGTTCCCGGCCAGATCGCAGAAGGCCATCTCCGGCTCCACCATCCAGAACTCGGCGACATGACGGCTGGTGTTGGAATTTTCCGCCCGAAAAGTCGGACCGAAGGTGTAGACATCCCCGAGCGCCATCGCGAACATCTCGGCTTCGAGCTGTCCGGAGACGGTGAGGCTTGCCTCTCTTCCAAAAAAATCAGCCGAAAAATCGACCTTGCCCTCTTTTTTGGGAATATCGTTCAAATCCAGGGTCGTCACACGAAACATCTCACCGGCCCCTTCGCAATCCGAACCCGTAATGATGGGGGAGTGAATGCAGGTGAACCCCCGTTCCCTGAAAAAGGTGTGGACGGCATAGGCCAGGGTCGACCGGATACGGAAGGCCGCTCCGTATTTGTTGGTCCGGGGTCGGAGGTGGGCGATGGATCGCAGAAATTCATCGCTGTGCCGCTTTTTCTGGAGAGGATAGTCTTCATCAGCCGCACCGATGATCGTGACGCCCTCGGCCTGAATCTCCCATTTCTGGCCGCTGCCTTGGGAGGGGATCAGTCGACCGGTGACGGCGACGGCGGCCCCGGTATTCAGTCGTTTTACGTTGTCATAGTCCGCAATGGCGGCATCCGCTACCACCTGGATGTTTTTGAGGCAGGATCCGTCGTTCAACTCGATAAAAGAAAAGTTTTTGGAATCCCTGCGGGTTCTGACCCATCCCTTCACCAGAACATCGTTCACCGGATGCGCGGCATCGATCAGATGTACAATCTTTGTTCGCCTCATTCGTATCTCCAACGTTGTCATAAATAACGCAACTTTCGACTTTCATGACGTTGACCGGAAAGAGGTGCCGGCCCATGAATAGTGAACGTTGTCATAATAATCCCTACTCAACTTTCAGCTTTCAGCCTTCAGTCGCTTTTCCGCCCAGGCAATCCATCATCCCCGTTGTTCAGGCGATCCATCAGGTCCCGGATGATATCGGCGCTGAACCCCCTCCCGTAAAGGAAACGCCACATCCTTGCCTTCCGTTTATCCCGATCCGTCTCCCGACCCAAACGCCTCATGTGTTTCTCAAAAACGTTTCTGGCAGCGGCCGTTTCTCCGGGGGTGCCGGCATATGTCGCCAGAAGCGCCTCGACGGTATCTCCGACAAGCCCTTTCTTCTTCATCTCGTACCGAATGCGCTCCGCGCCGAATTCCTTCCGAACCAATTCCTCAAAATAACATCTTGCGGTCCTGTCGTCATTCAGATAATTCAACCGCTCACATTCGGCCACAGCCGCATCGATCGCCGCGGGTGAAAAACGCCGCTGCCGGAGTTTGCGAACAATCTCGCATCGGGAGTGATCCCGTCTCGCCAGGAAGCGCACGGCGGCGGCCACAGCCGCGGCTACGGAATCCGTTTGATTATCCATAGGCTGCAATCCAATAAGGACGATCCCTTCAGGTCAAACGTGCTTTTTAT